>JADFMD010000004.1 GCA_022564055.1 Gemmatimonadota bacterium | reverse complement strand
AGCAGTCCAACCCTGCGGTCTCCCCCCCCTCACATTCGGTGGGCGTCCCGAGAATACTCTCCATCCCCGAAATCTCGTCCATCAGCGAGGTCAGCTCGGTCCATTCCCCGCTCGAGCCATCCTTACGGTAAACACTACCCAGACCCTCGAAAAAATCCGCTCCAGGGGATCCCACAATGGCCATATCTTCAATGGCTGCAACGCTCACCCCCATGTACGAATTCGCGCCACCGATGATCAAGATCTGGGCCTCTTGCCATTCCCCACCCTCGGTGCGCCGGAAAACGTACGCGCCACCCCCGAAGGGGGCGCCAACCCATAAATCTCCGGCGGCATATGAAAGAGACATTCCGAATCCGGATCCGGGCGCGGCCGTCGCCGCAGTGATCCGCGCCCTCTGGATCCACGCACCGGAATCGTCGATCACGAAGTGATGAGCCACCCCGCTGCTCTGGTTACCGAAGGGCGCACCCAGGAACGCCTCGCTCCCGTTCAGCACGACGGCGTACCCGAACCGGGCAGATCCGTCCGGTCCTGACGTCAGTCGGGCACTCTCGACAAACTGGCCGCGCTCCAAGTCGAACACGTAGGCGGAGCCGCCCCAGGCCGAAGAGGACATCCCGGGAGGGGGAGACCGCATAGGACCCGGCGCCCCCACGAGCAGGCGATTCCCATCCACCGCGAGCGCCGACCCGAAGCGCTCATCCGGCAAGGTCGCCGAGCCCTCGACCGTGGCCACCTCCGTCCATGCACCGGCCAACAGCCGGAAAACAACGACGGCGCCCGTGTCTTGCATTCGGCCGGGTGACCCGATCACCGCGAACTCCCCCTCGATCGCGACCGCAGCGCCGAATTCGTCCCCTTCGCGCCTTGTGCCACTCCGAAGGGTCGTGACTGCCCGCCAGGCGGCGTCGGCGTCGGATCGCGTGAACACGTATACCGCTCCGCGACCCCCGCGAGTCTTCGGGGCACCCGCTAGCAGGGTGTTGCCATCCACGGCCAGGGACATGCCGAAACCGTCACCGATTTCCACCGATTCGGACGAAAGTACCGCGGTTTCTTCCCAGTTTCCCGTGTCGTCGAGTCCGAAAACATGCACGGTTCCAGGGTGGTTGGCCGGGATCGGGAAGAAGGCGAACTCACCCGGCCGCCCCACGAAGATCTCTCCGCCCTCGAACACGACTGTGGTCGCGAAGGCCCCGGCCGAGACCGCGGCAGGAGCGCCGGTCACATAGCGTGTTTGGGCGAGGGCCGGCGTCGTAAGAAAAGCGACGACGAGGGCGAGACTGAGGACGCTCAGGCTCAATGGCGTGGGACTGATTCTGGTGGGCATTCATGTTCTCCCGATCGATGTTCGCCTTGTGGGGACGAGGCCCTGCCGGAAGTGCTCTACTCCTCCGCTCGGGCCGGAGCCTCGCCACCGCCCTGCCGTGCTGCAGGATTCCACAGCTTGCCAAACCCCAGCCACGCCAGGCCCCCAACGATCAGGGCCAGGACCAGCCAACCGAGCAGGTTTACAAAAAGGCCTAGGCTGAGCGCGGGCCACGGGATCTGGTACTGGCTGAAGATGAGCGCTCGCTCCGCCATCCAATGCCAGCTGATGTGGGCCACGATGATCGAAAGGATGATCATCCCCACTCGTTCTGCGAGCACGAAGCGAAAAAGGACCTCGAGCGCCGGAACGCACAGGGCGAGGACGAGCAACTGTCCGAGTTCGACGCCAACGTTGAACGACAACAGGGACGTCAGTAAGTGGCCACCCGCAAACTGAAGAGATTCGCGGAGCGCGAAGGAGAACCCGAAGCCATGGACGAGTCCGAACGCGAACGTGATGATCCAGCGCCGCCGGATCTTGGCTCCCACCACGTTTTCCAGCGCCATATACAGGATTGAAGCGGCGATCACCATCTCCACGAGCGGCGGGAACCAGAGCCCACCCGGGGCAAAGCCATACGCAGACGCGATCAACGTGATCGAGTGGGCCACCGTGAACGCGGTCACGATCGGAAACAGAGCGTTGAACTTCCGGAACGGGATGACCAGACAGAGGAGGAACAGCAGGTGGTCGATCCCATCCAGGATGTGGAGGAAACCGGACTTCACGAAACGAAAGGCCGCCTGGTGCCACCGTGGATCGAGTGGGACGAGTCCCGGGTCACCGACAAATTGGAATGCCCGCACCACACCGCTCGGCGGCATGAAGCGAAGCACGACCTGGACCCGCGACGCGAGCCGCTCGAGCCCGGGCCGGATCGAGAAATCCGAGTCCTCCGACTGAATCGGATACTCGAGAAGCACGTCGAGCAACGCTTGCTGCCAAATCAGATCGACGTCGTTGGAGAGCTTGGGGCCAAAGACGTGCTCCAGAGCCGTGTCGTACTCCCGGAACGACTGATCGGACGGAATCGAGACCTTGATGGCGGCGATCTCGGGGGCCGGCAACCGGGTGCCATCCTCGAATAACTGTAGAGGTCGGATAATCCACACCATTGCGCCCTCTTCGAGCTCGGAATCCGCCTCGTCGATTTCCAGATAACCCGGGCCACGCGTCGGAAAAATGATGTCTTGCATCGCGGTCAGGGGCACCCGGAGCAGTAGCCTGAGCGTCTGTCCCTCAGGCTTCAGGAACGCCTGCACCGTCACGTCCGCGGGTGTCTCGTGGCCCGGGGCGCCCAGGGGAAGCGCCACGAACAGGCTCACCGCCACAGCTGCGGCTGCAGGCCAGATTACGACTTTACGCGTACGTCCAACCACTGGTGACCTCTCACGACCGATGACGGGGGTAATTTTTTTTCCGGAGAGCACTTGCGGAACCAACATACAGCAACTTAGATCGGGTAGCGACCGAGAAACACATCCACTCGGTCCGGTCGGGAATGATCCCGGTGGCCGCCTTTTTGAGCTCGGCCTCGGGATCTATTTGCCGGTGATCAGCCGCGATCCTGACAGCTACCTGTACAGAGACGGAGGAAGGTCGATGAAACCCAAGTTCAATCTTCTCATCGGTGGAGCCGTGGTCGCGCTCATGAGTGCGTGCACCGTCGGCGAGGGGTCTCCTCGCGGCACCGGTGAGTATGGAGAGGCCGGGATGGCTCCCATGTTTGAGGTGGACCCGCTTTGGCCCCAGCCACTCCCGAATCACTGGCTGGTGGGACCGATGATTGGTGTCACGGTGGATTCCCGTGATCACATCTGGATCGTTCATCGGAACACGGAGAACCAGTTCGTCCTCAACACCGAGATTGGCATTGTCTCTGGAGTCGCCGAGTGCTGCCAGCCGGGACCGCCGGTCATGGAGTTCGATCAGGCGGGAAATCTGATCTCCTCGTTCGGAGGGCCCAGCCCCACGGGCGAGTACGATTGGCCTACGTCGAACCACGGGCTCGCCATCGACAACATGGGAAACCTCTGGATCGGCGGGAACGGTGGCACCGACAAGCACGTCCTGCAGTTCGCCACCGATGGCACGTTTCTCAAGCAGATCGGCGATCCGAACGCGCGGGACGGGCGCAACAGCCTCGACATGGCGAATTTCGGGCAGGTAGCGAAGCTCTCCAACCACGCCGCAACCAACGAGTTGTTCGTGGCGGACGGTTACCAGAACAGGCGTGTCGTGGTCCTCGACGCGACTACCGGCGAGTTCAAGCGCTTCTGGGGTGCTTACGGGAACGTGCCGGACGACGAGGAATACGGGACCATGGACCGGTGGATGGCTGGCGGGACGCCCCCGCCGCAGTTCCAGGGCCCGGTGCACTGCGCCGAGCCGAGCAACGACGGCTTGGTGTACGTCTGCGACCGCGGTGCAGACCGGGTGCAGGTGTTCCAGTTAGACGGCACGTTCGTGGAGGAGGTTCAGATCTCGCCCAATACGCGTTCTCAGGGATCGACCTGGGACATCGCCTTCTCGCCGGACGAAGCCCAGACCTACCTCTACCTGGCCGACGGCCAGAACATGAAGGTCTACATCATCCTGCGTGAGACGATGGAAATCCTGACGAGCTTCGGGGACGGCGGGCGGCAGCCCGGACTGTTCTTCGCGGTACACAGCATCGCCACCGACTCGGACGGAAACATCTACACGACCGAAACGTATGAAGGGTCACGGCTTCAGAAGTTCGTATTTCTGGGCATTGGCCCGATCCCGAATGCGAATCAGGGCGCCCTTTGGCCGGGCGAGACGCATACGTACGGTGGTATGTAGGCTGTAACAACGGCGCTTCAGAGGCTCTGAGAAAAGGGTCCATCACGAAGTTATCCGTCAGACCGGCCCTGCGTGCGTTGGCATGCAGGGCCGGTCTTCGGACATCGGGAGTCATCCCTCGCTCGAAATCTGAGAGGAATATCATGAGGAAGATGAGAGTGCTTTACCTGCTGTCGATCGTCGCCTTTACCGTATCGTGCGCGCCCTCGGGCGAGGATGCTTCGATGGACGAGCCCATGGAGCCCGCGATGAGCTTCTTCCTCACCAGCGCAGGTCCTGGAAATGGTGCCGCTCTGGGGGGTCTGGAGGGGGCCGATGCGTACTGCGAGACCCTGGCCGCAGCCGTCGGCGCGGGTGGTGCGACATGGCACGCCTATTTGAGCGCGACGGCCACGGCCGATGCCGCCGCCGTCAACGCGCGTGACCGGATTGGGAGCGGGCCGTGGTACAACCAAGCCCTCGTGCAGGTCGCGAGCGACGTCGGCAACCTCCACGGTGACGACAACAACCTCACCAAGGAGACCGTGCTCAACGAGCGGGGTGGGATGACCAACGGCCGAGGCGACGATCCGAACCGGCACGACATCCTGACGGGGTCGCAGTTGGACGGCACCGTCGTCCCCGGCGATGACGACACCACGTGCGACAATTGGACGAGCAGCGGGGAAGGCAGCGCGATGGTCGGCCACTTCGACCGTACCGGTGGCGGCGCCAACCCGACCTCCTGGAACTCCGCCCACGGCAGCCGTGGCTGCGGCCAGGAAGATCTGCAGGGCACGGGCGGCGACGGACTGTTCTACTGCTTCGCGATATAGCTGTTCTTCAGCTTCGCGACATGATCGTCCGGAGCAGATGAAGAGATCTGCAATCGACCCCGGTCTCCGCGGCTTCTGCGGCGCGCGACGGGAACTTTGAAGGAGTGTAGTGGATGGGCAGTTTCACGAAATCAGCCGTTCTCGGTCTGGTTCTCGCGGTAGGTCTTGCGGCGCCTGCCGTGGCGCAACAGGGCGCAACAGACGGCGAGTGGCGTTATTACGGCGGAGGCCCGGGGGGAACGTCCTACTCGCCATTGGACCAGATCGACGCGACGAACGTCGGCGATCTCGAGATCGCTTGGACCTGGGCAGCCCGTAACCAGGGACCGCGTCCGGAGGCGAAGAACTCCTCGACACCGCTGATGGTGGACGGTGTCCTCTTCATGACTGCGGGCTCCCGCCGCAACGTGGTCGCACTGGACGCCGGTACGGGTGAGATGCTCTGGATGTGGAGAATGGATGAGGGTGAGCGGGCCAGAAGCGCGCCCCGTCCGAACTCCGGGCGCGGCGTCGCATACTGGTCGGACGGGCAGGGAGATGACCGTGTCTACGTGATTACCCCGGCCTATCACCTGGTCGCGCTGAATGCACACACCGGCCGCGAGGTCGAATCCTTCGGAACGAACGGGGTCGTCGACCTGAGGCTGGGGCTCGACCGGCCCGTCAACCTCATAGAGGACGTCATCGGGTCGTCTTCTCCGCCCGTTATCGCGAGGGACGTCATCGTGGTCGGTGCAGCGCTGGCGGTGGGCACCGCCCCGCCCTCGCGCACGAACGTGCCCGGGCACGTCCGCGGCTTCGATGTCCGCACGGGTGAGCGCAAGTGGATCTTCCACACGATCCCGCAGGAGGGTGAGTTCGGACACGACACGTGGTTGGACGGTTCGGCGGAATACACCGGGAACGCTGCCGTCTGGCCCCCCTTCACGGCCGACGAGGAGCTCGGAATCGTCTATTTGCCCGTGGAAGACCCCACCGGCGACTACTACGGCGGTCATCGGCCGGGCAACAACCTCTTTTCCTCGAGTCTGGTGGCGCTGAACATCGAGACGGGCGAGCGTATCTGGCACTTTCAGCTCGTGCACCATGACATCTGGGACTACGACGTCCCCACGGCACCGATTCTGACCGACATCACCGTGAACGGACGGGACATCCAAGCGGTCGCTCAGATTACCAAACAGTCCTTCGTCTACGTGTTCGACCGGGTGACGGGAGAGCCCGTTTGGCCGATCGAGGAACGACCGGTTCCGGCCGGCGACGTGCCGGGCGAGTGGTATGCCCCCACTCAACCTTTCCCCACCAAACCCGCGCCATTCGACCGGCAAGGCCTTACGATCGACGACCTCATCGACTTCACCCCCGAACTCCGTGCCCAAGCCGAGGAAGTCGTGGCGGGCATGACGATCGGGCCGCTCTACACGCCCCAAACGGTCTTGGACACCGAGGGCAAACGGGGCACGCTGATGACACCCGGTAGTACGGGGGGTGCCAACTGGGAGGGTGGCGCGTTCGATCCCGAGACCGGCGTGCTCTACGTGGCGTCGAAGTCCGACCCTGCCGGGCTGTCGTTGAGGGAGGGAGCGGAAAGATCGGACATGAATTACGTGGCGGGCTTCACGGGCGCCCGTGTGGCGGGGCTTCCCGTCGTCAAGCCGCCCTGGGGACGGATCACCGCCATCGACCTCAACACCGGCGACCACATCTGGATGCGAGCCAACGGGGATGCATCCGCCCGGGTGAAGAACCACCCGGCTCTGGACGGCGTCGAGATCGGCCGGTGGGGTAAAGCCACCAGGGCCGGTATCTTGGTCACCAAGACGCTCGTCCTGGCGGGTGAGGGGTACGGCGGAGACCCTCATTTCTACGGCTACGACAAAGCCACGGGCGAAATCATCGCCGACCTGGAGATCCCGGCGAGCCAGACGAGTCTTCCCATGACGTATATGCACGAAGGGAAGCAGTATGTGGTCTTTACCGTCGGTGGCGGGGGGCAGGTGGCGCAGTTGATTGCGATGGCGCTCCCCTAGGGAGGACCATTTTCCAGCGATTCGTGGCAGAGTCTTAGGGCCAGCTAGGTCGGGGACCTCCCCACTCAGGCCGGCTGAGACTCCTCCGCCGCCCTCCGCCTCCACACTTCGACCGCGAGCGGCAATGTCACCAGCGCCATGGTGGCGGCCGTCATGGTGCCCAGAATCACCGCGAACCCGAAGCGGCGCGTGGGCGGAAACGTCGACAACCCGAAGATTCCGAACCCTACGCAAATGAGAAGCGTGGCGGCCAGCACGGGCCCCATGATCTGGGCTCGAGCCTGGAGCCAACTCTCCAACACGGCCATACCCCCGTCGCGAAGATGCCGCACTCGCACCACCAGATGGATCATCGAGTCGACGCCCATGGCCAGGGCGACGTTCGCCGCCGGCGAAGTGATGATGTCCACCGACACGCCCAGATGGCCGAACGTGCCCAGGACCACGAGCGGGACCCCGGCGAGACACGCTACCATGATCGTTGTCACTTTCCCCGAACGGGAAACAACCGCGGCGACGACCACAAACAGGAGGAGCAGACCCCCAAGGCCGATCCGGAGACTCGACTTGATCAGCCGGCCGAGCTGCGCCTGGAGGTCGTATAGCCCTCCCACCTGTACGGGCTCGAGGCCGGCGTCCCGCGCATATCCTTCGAGTCGATCGATGACCGCCTGTCGAGAGGGCTCCTGCACCGATTCCTTCATTCGCAGGAAGAAGCGGCCCTCGTCCCGTTCCGGCGTCACGTAGCTCAGGGCGATCTGATCCAACTGCGGCGTTTCGGCAATGTCCAGGAGCATGCTGAGGCTCAAGAAGCTCGCCAGCGGAAGCGTCCGCGCATGCCCGAGCAGCACGGCCGGCGACATCACGGCGCCCACCACCGAGTCGGCCTCCAGCGCGTCCTGGAATAGCCACATGCGATCGTAGACCTCATTCTCATCGAGGCGGGCGCCGGCAGCGTCGCGGATCGCAATGTTGAGCGTGCTGCTGCCACCGTCTCGATCGATCCGCTCGAGCCCCATCCGGAGCTCGGAGCCCTCGGCGAAGTAGGTGAGAAGTCCCGGGTCCGTGTCGAGCTTCGGTACACCGAGACCCAAGGCAAGGACGACGAACGCGATGACGGCCAGTGGCCTCCACGGCCGAGCCGAGATCCGGGACGGCGCCGTGGACGGCCCCTCCGCCTCCGCCATACCCTTTGCCCCACGGCCCAAAAAGGTGGGGAAAATCGTATAGGCGACGGCAAGGGCAGTCGCCGCACCGACCGCACCGGCGATCCCCAACTCTCTCAAGGGCCTGGCTGATGCCAACAACAGGCTCAGGAACCCCAGGAGGGTCGTGGCCATGGACCAGAAAGAGGCCTCGAGGGTCAGCGACACGGCCCGCGCCACTCGCTGATCCGGCGCCAGTCCAAGGTTCCCGGACCGTCGCCAGTTCGCCGTCAGGAAGACGATGTGTGAGAGCGCCAGCACGAAGACGATGGTGATGAGGTTGGCCGTGAGCAGGCCGATCTGGATGCCCATCGCTTGGGTGAGAAGCAGGGTGGCCGCGCATGCGGTCACGCAGGTCGTCAGTGTACCCGCGACGATCCCCAGATTTCTGTAGATCAGAGCCGCGAGCAGACCGAACAGGAGAAGCGAAACCGCGCTGAAGACGATGAGATCACGGAACAGGCTTCGCCGAATCTGCTCGACGATAACCGGCACCCCCGACATCACCACGTCCAGGTCGGGTGTGCCGAGTCGCTCGACCACAGCCTCCAATCGAGGGAGAAGAAGTTCGGGGTCGGTGGCGTCCACACTCAGAATCAGATTCGTGGCCGCCTCGTCCGGCGTCAGAAGGATTCGGCTGAACAGGGGACTCGCCGCGGCGTCATCGGTCGTGATCGAGCGGACGCTCATCACACCCTCCACGTCGGAGAACGCCTCGGTGAGTTCGCCGATCAGCTCGCTATATGCTTCGGGATCCCCCACCGTGTCCTCCGCCCGCACGACCACCAGCTCCCCGCCGGGGTACCGTCGGTTCAACTCCAGAGACACCTGGAGCTGGGGATCGTCCTCCGAGAAGAAGAAGTCACTCTCCACTTTCGGCGACAGATCGACCCAAACTCCCACCGCCCCTAGTCCCAGAGCCGCCACGGCCAGCGAGAACCAGTGAGCCCTGGGATGAGTCCACGGCAGACGGAACATCACAGCCCCCCTGTGGTCGAAGATGCTGAAGAAGACTCCAGGAAAAATTCGTAGGAAGAACGCAAGATAGGAAAGGGAGCTATCACGTGAGATCTAGGTGCATCATCCTCGCCTTCTGTTCAATTACCTTGCTCGCTAACGCCGCAGTACATGCCCAGGAGGCCGACGTCCGCGCCGACATCTCGGAGACTCTGTCGGCTCTGGCCAATCGCGACGCCGCCACCTTCGTCGGCTTTTTCCACAATGACGTTCGCGGGTTCTTCGTCGACGGATCCGCCATGGTCGAGGGGCTCTACCTATTGGCCGTTCGGGCTGCGTACGTCACGGGTCTCCGAACGAACCTCGTCATGAGTGACCTGAACGTGAGGGTCTACGGTAACACCGCAGTGTCAGGCGCGCTTCTCGGAGGCTCGGTCACGTTACCGGGCGGAGCCGTGAGGACGGGCACCTGGCGGTACTCGGACACGCGGGTGCTGGAGGAAGGGACGTGGAAGATCGTCCAATACCACATCTCCCAGATCGGGGATTGACCGAAAAAAAACGCCTCGGGCCTTGCAAGAGGCGGCCTCTTTTCCGTGCACTGAGCGGAATTTCTGCGCCGGCCGGTGCGAATCATGAGTTGACGGTGTATACTGTGCCCGGGGTAGGTTCTTGTTTTACAAAGAAAGGAGGATTCGAATGCGGCCATCCACGATGGCTTTCGTGTTCGCCCTGTTCCTTGGTTTGGCTGTTTTCGTTCAGCCGGCTGCAGCCCAGGCCGACGCATCCGACATCATCGCGGTCGGAGAGATGGCCCCTGACATCACAGTCACGGGCGCTACACGCTACGGAGTCCTCCAGGACCCGGTCCGTCTCTCGGATTTACGGGGAGAGGTGGTGGTAATTGCGTTCTTCTTCAGGGCGCGAACACCTGGCTGAACCATTCAAATGGAAGCGTACCGTGATCAGTACGCAAGCGTATTCAAGAACGGACGGGGCGTAACGATCCTCGCCATAAGCAACGACTCTCCGGAAGCGTTGGCGTCATGGGCGGCGGATGCGGATTTCCCAGTCCTCTTCGGTAGCGATCCCGACGGTGACGCCGCGGAAGCTTTCGGTATCGGCCGAAGAGGTAACGGAATGCCTCAAAGTCGGGCGGTGGTCGTTGTCGATCCGGAAGGGCGGGTCTCATTCGCCACGTCTCGGTTCCGCGAGATCGATCCGACGGCGTATGAGGAGTTGGCCGCTGCCGTGGCCGAGGTCGCTCCGGATTTCTCACAAGAATAGGCTCAGGGCCTGAAAACCGGCCAAGAGACCGTAAGAAAAGAGGGCCCGGCCTTTTTGGCCGGGCCCTCTTTTCTTGCCCCCCCGCAGCCTGACAGCCGTTAGGACGCACCGGGAAGGGTCAGTCGAGTGCCATCCGGACCGCAGCCTCGATATCTTGGTCGCCACCGGACCCTGTGTACACCACCGTGCCTTCCTCGTCCAGAACCACGATGTAGGATGTTCCAGGGGCTAGAAAGGCACGCACGGCTCTGCCTCCCTCATCCCAAAGCACGGGGAACCCCATGGGCTTCCCTTCAAGGAACCTCCGGACCGAGCGCTGGGATTGGGCCACCGCAACGGCAACCGCGACGAACGCTACCCGATCTCCGTAGCGTTCTTGCACGTCGATCATCTGTGGGTGCAGCGCCTCACAGAGCTCGCACCAGCGCGCCCAAAATTCGATGAGCGCCGGGCGCCCTTCGACGTACTGAGCGAGGCTGACCGCGTTGCCCTGTAGGTCCTCGATCTCCACGAGCTCGGGGCGTTCGCCCAACGCGATCCCAATTTCGCCGCGCTCCTGTGCAGCAGCCACGGAAGGAGAGAGTAAAGCCACCAAAGAGAGAGTGGCGGCGAAGGGAGCGTAAACACCCATGAACAGTACGCCCGCGCTCAGGAGATTGGCTACGCCCGGCGGGCGACGCCAATTACGAAGTCGGTCGTAAATTTTCACAATACCATCCCCACCTGTACGAAGTAATATTGAGCCATCAATAGCATAATCACTCCGGCGCCTTTTTTGATCCACACCATCCACGCGCCCGCGGCGGGCAGCGCCGCCCCGAAACCGGAAAAAAGGCCGACCGCAACCAAAAGCGCGGTCATTCCGAAAGAGAAGACGAACAAATAGAGGAAACCCATCGCGCCGGCTTCGGTCGCCGCCACCCACGTGAGCACGACCGCAAAGGCCGGTGCTCCACAGGGAGCCGCCACGACGCCGGACGCGGCTCCGAGGACGAAAACCGACGGGTAGGACCCACCTTTCCCGGTCCCCGCCCACTGCAGGAGGCGTTGCGGCACCCGTATGGGAATGACATCGAACATGGCCAAACCGAACACCAAGAGCAGGTTGCCGATCGCCATTCGCGCCCAGGGGCTCGCGCTCACGGTGCCGAATAGACTCCCAGTCAGCCCCGCCACCAGCCCGAGCGTCGCGTAGAGCATGGCCAACCCGAGGGCGTAGGTAAACGTCAGACCGACCACCCGGGACCGGGACGCACCCTGCTCCGCCGATCCCGCCAGCACCGAAGCGGTGATGGGGATCATCGGATAGACACAGGGGGTCAGGCTCGTCACCAAGCCCGCACCGAACAGGGTCACAAAAGCGAGCGCCGGGTTTTGGGCGAGCACTTCGGAGAGGCCCGTGCCCTCGAACATTTGACTGAACATGGCAGCATCTTAGCGGACAAATGTGGAACTTCATAGCTGGCAGAAACGTATCCGACCCCCTCGGCGCCTTAACGACCTTACCGCGGAACCCGTCACTTTCTTCGGAGGAATACACGGCGGCACGGCCCGGTGCCCCTGAGGCCCCCGGGCTTTTGATTGAATCGACGTAGGGAGGAGCACTATTTTGGGATATCAGGCTCACGCCTCATCATGCATTTCAAAACGTATGATCGGAAGGATTGGACCCGTGCCGTTCTACCCACTCACAAAGCAGGCTCTCCTGAGCCTCGTTTTGACTCTTCCCCTGGTGAGTTGTGGCGATGGAGGGACGGATCCGGCCGATCTGATCGACGTAACCATCGTCTCCGGGGATGGGCAATCCACCGAGCTCGGGGAGACCTTATCGCAGGAACTGGTGGTGCGGGCATCCGACGCGCTCGGAAATACGGCGCCGAACATAAGCGTGGTGTTCAGCGTCGTGCAGGGTGGGGGCTCTTTGAGCACGACAGCGGTGAGGACGGACCTGCAGGGGATGGCATCATCCACCTGGACCCTGGGAAATCAGGAGGGACCGCAGGGGGTGACCGTTTCGGCAGTGATCAACTCCGGAGCCGACGCCGCCTTTTCGGCTGTGGCCACCGATTTCGATATCGAGCTCGTGTTCATCACCAACGGAACGCCGAGCCAGGACGCCGTTTTCCTCGCTGCCGCCGACCGGTGGATGGGTATCCTGCGAGGCGAGCTCCCCGACGTCGATTTCTCAATCAACCCGGTCCCCGCCGACAGTTGTACCGTGGGCCAACCCTCGGTTTCCAGCACCATCGATGATCTCCGCATCTACGTCCAGATCACGCCGATTGACGGAATCTTTGGGACACTTGCACAAGCCGGGCCCTGCCAGATTCGAACGACCTCTCAGTTGCCGGTGCTCGGATTCATGCAACTCGATGCTGCCGACGTGACCCGATTGGAACAGGATGGCGATCTCATGGACGTAATCCTCCACGAGATGGGGCATGTCTTGGGTATCGGAACCTTGTGGGCAAAATTTGGCGACCTTCTCGTCAATCCGTCGCTTCCGTCCAACTCCGGTGCCGACACCCACTTCGCCGGGGCCGCGGCCGTCGCCGCGTTCGACGCTGCTGGCGGCACGGCGTACACGGGGGGCAAGGTTCCCGTAGACAATGAGGCCAGTGTCGGCTCTTCCGACGCGCACTGGCGAGAGTCTGTTCTGGGGCTCGAACTGATGACGCCGGCGCTCACGGCCGGAATCACCAATCCTCTGAGCGCAATAACGACAGAGTCCTTGGTCGACCTCGGATACGGTGTGGAAAGCTCAGCCGCCGATCCGTTCACCAAGACCTTTTCGGCTCCGGCCCGCGTGACCACCGCTGGCGGGAGGGTCATCGATCTTACGAACGACACGTACCGCGGCCCCATCCAAATTGTGGACCACTCCGGCAACGTGATCAGAACCATTTTCGCACGATGACGTCGCCATACCGTCGAGACGGAAGGGGGCCGCGTTGGGACCGCAGGAGGTTGCGTTGAGACCGCAGGGGGTTGCCGCCTTGGAGTGCAGGGTAGCGAGAGGGATGATCGCCCTCCTCATGTTCGCCCTGTTCGCCGCTTGCTCATCCACCGATGGCGATAGGCAGCCGCCCGCCGTGGAGGCCGCGGCGGCAGACGCCACGGGTCCACCCGCAGCTGACGTTGACATGGACCAAGTGGCCGCCGCAGGTGAGGCGCCGACAGGAAGCAGGGCTCCAACACCTGCATGTGTCCGGCCCGAGGGGGGGTTGGCGGCCGACGCCTCCCTGGAGGGCCGGGCGGGGAATTACCGCCTGAGGATGATCGAGGAGGTCGAGGGCAACCCCGCGCGCACGGCTGAGGGGTCCCTCGTACTCCTCAACCAGGTGGAATCTCTCCGTCAATTCGAAGGGAGCGCAGGCGGCCCGATTCCCGGCGTGACCTCTCCCCTCTTCGGAACCACGGATATTAACGTGGAGGCCGTCGGCGCGGTGCGGGTAGGCGACCTCTCGAGCCGGAATCCCGCGTCTCCTGGGGTCCTGGTCATCGAGAGCGAAACGGGAACGAGTCCGAGTATTCTACTCCGCCTTGGCTCGGACGCGAACCGCCGGGACCTCGTGCGCTTCGACGGAGGCTACGCGGTCCTGAGGGTAGTCGAAATCACGGCGGAGTCGTTCAGCGGGACCTGGTCGAGCGGAGCGCGGGGTCCGGACTCCGAGGGTTTCTTCTGCGCGACGCAAAGCCGATGACGGCCGGCTGACCCGGTGGAAACCCTTTCGCTGTTTTTCTCGTACGGGTTGGAACGCGAACACGAAGACTCGCCCGGGAGGCGACCCTCTGTATGATGACCATTATCCGAAGGATCGTTCGGGTCGTCCTGAGCTGGATCCTCAAGAAAATTTAGAGGTCCTCATTCCCCCATGAGGTTGACCACCACCCGGCGGTTTCGGGGCCGGGTGTCCAGATCGACGAGGACCACCTGCTGCCAAGTTCCGAGTGGGAGGGTGCCATCCACGATCGGGAGGGCCAACGAGGGGCCGATAAGGCTCGCACGGACGTGGCTGTGCCCATTGTCGTCGTGCCACATCTTTTCATGCTCGTAGCTTCCGCCCCGTGGAGCGATGCGTTCGAGTGCGGCCGCGATATCGTGACCTACGAGGCCCGGTTCGAACTCCAGGGTGGTGAGCGCCGCCGTCGACCCGACGACCATCGCCGTGAGTTGCCCCATGCCGATCCCGCTCTCCCGCACCAGGATCTGTAACTCGGCCGTCAGATCCAAAATATGGTCGTCGCCTTCCGTATGGAGCTCGAGCGTATGCGTGTGGACCATCCCTGACGTTAGCGCACTTCCGCCTGATACCCGGCCGCCTCGACCGCCGCGATCAGCTCCGTATCGATGACTTCGCCCGACACCGTCACCTCCGCCTCCTGGTTCTCCAGCGAGACGTCCGCTCCGGACACGCCTCCCACACCCTCCAAGGCAGACTTCACGTGGCTCACGCATTGCCCGCAGGTCATTCCCGATATTTTCAGATTCTTGGTCATTGTTCCTCGCTCCGGGTCGTTTTCCCGTCCAACGATGACCGCTAAAGTAGTACTGCCGAAGACAGAACCCCACCCTCGTACCCAGGGGCACGCTCAGCGTCGCTGGAGAATTCGTGCTCATGAATTCCCCCCTCGCTCTCTTTCTGGCAGGTGCAGGCGGAATCTGTCTCCTGGTAGGCGGATGGTATTCGACGGCGGGCATCAAAGAACCGGAGAGATGGCAGAGCGTGGCTCTTCGCCTCTTCGGAGCCGCGTGCCTCGGCCTCCCGGCCACCGTGATCGTATTGAATCTGGCGTCACCCACCACGATGCACTTCAGCGACCTGATCGAGGTCGGTGGGGTTGCGCTTCCCTGGGGAGAGCGGCTCACCCAGGCCACCGCAATTCCCTCTAGGGGGCCGGTCGAGAGCACCGCTGGAGGCCGGGCTCGCCTTTCTTATCGCCACCATCGCAGTCGAACTCCTCGATCCACGGCGAGTCTCGGCGTTACCCGTGGACGAGTTCGGGTTTTTCGCTTTCGTAATCGTGCTGGGATTCGGGCTGCGGCAAGACCTCGTGGACGGCCCCTACGGAAGATGAGTCAGCGCTTCTTCTAAGAAGGCCAAAGCCACCAGCCGACCATCCCGGCCACCGCAAAGCTGAGACCCAACCCCAAAGCCTGCAGGAGATGAAGCCCGGCCCGAGCGGCCCCCGAGACACCCGACTCGGTTCGACGAATTCCCTTCGCGCTGATATCGAACATCCACGAAAGGACGAGAATCACCGGAAAGCTCGCCAGCGTGAGGGCCACCAGGATAGCCATCTGGGTATCTGCATCCCCCGGGATCGGTAGATAGGGAATAATCTCCGCTGCATTGCCTAAGAGAGGGAAGGCGATCAGAGCGTAGAGAAACACCACATTGAACACGTGCCGCCGCCGTAGCTCCCGAATGAAGCCCTCGAACGCGGAAACGTCCTGGGCCCGATCCGGAGGCCCGTGGTCGCCGTAGGAGGAAGCCGCGCCCTCGCGTGGGCCCGAGGGGCGGGACTCGTCGGTACCCCGCTCCAACGCTTTGGCCACCTCGGACGCCCGGGGCCGATGCAGAGGATTCTTGGAAAGACACCGCCCCAACAGATCCGCGAGAAAAGGATCCGCGTCGGGCCGGAGGTTGGCCAAAGGAATCGGCTCTTTCTTCAGGTGTGCGGTGATCAGTTGGACGCTGGTTTTTCCGTCGTATGGGGCCTTGAGCGTAAGAAGCTCGTAGCCCATGACGCCCAGGCTGTATACATCCGACGCATCCGTTAGGGCCTCACCGAGCAACTGTTCGGGGCTCATGTACTGCGGATCACCGAGTAACTGTCCCTGTTGCGTGAGACGGGTGATGGTCTCGGTACCCGTCTCCAAGATCCCGGCAATTCCAAAATCCGTGAGCACCACACGGTCCGAATCCCTCTCTCGCACGACGTTTTCCGGCTTTACGTCCCGGTGGACGATTCCCTTGTCGTGGGCGGCCGCCAGCGCCGAGGCCACTTGGCTCAGGGTATTACAGGCCTGGTCAATGGTCATGGCCCCCTCGGCCTGGAGCACATCCGCGAGGTTTCGCCCCTCGATGTACTCCATGATGATGAATGGTGTGTGGTCCTCGAGGGAGCCCACCCGATGCACGGTCGCTACGTTGTGATGGTGGATCTTCGCAGCGGATCGAGCTTCTCGCTCGAAGCGTTTCCGCGCGGTGTCATCTTCGGCCACCTCCGAATTCAAAACCTTGATCACTACCAGACGCTGGAGCGCCTGCTCCCGAGCCAGGTATACGTGTGCCACGGATCCCTCGCCCAACACGCGGACGATCTGAAACTCTGAGTCTAGCTCTGCTTGGAGCTGGATCTGACGATCCGATTCAGCCATGGGGTCACCGGTCGGCGCGGGGGGCGACGTTGAGTCGAGCCGAATCTGTCCCGCAGGACCGGCTCATGGCAAATGTGGCCCTCGGTGAGGTGTCCGGCCACTCGACCATTTATCTGAAGCCTCGGCCCATCCGATCCATTCCCACGATCGTGATCGCCGCGGCTATCAGCCCATAAAAAACACCCAGGACCACGTCGATCAAGTAGTGATGGTTCAGATAGACCGCCGCGAACCCGACCAGGATCGAGAACACGATCGTGAAGCTGCGGAGCTTTTGGAGCCTCATCGCGAAGACGATGGACAAGACGGGGTAGGAAATGTGGAGTGAGGGAATCGCGCCGAACGGGTTGGACCCCGCAGCATACATCCCAGTGAAGAAGCTGGTCCCGAACAAAGCGTCGAAGCGGAGAGTCCGAGCCGGGTTCATGGGTACGTCGAGCAAGATGGTGTCCAGCCCGTACAGCTCCACGTACCAAGGAGGTGCAGCCGGGTAGAGGAACCAGGTCGCAAACCCGAGAACGTTGACCACGAGGAAGGACCACGCGGGCGCGCGCGCCGACCACTGCCTCCGGGCGAACGTCGACTCGGAGTCGGTGCCGAAGCAGATCCGGCGCGTGAAGTATGCCGCCAGAAGGACGAAGACGCCTATGAACGTCAGATAGGCCCCCCCCGCGATGAAGTCCAGAACCGGGTGGAGATGCTCACCGAACCATTCGTTCAGCGTCAGGGTGCCATTCGGCGAGCGGACCCCGAACAACCGCTTTTCGAGCAAATACGGCTCGGCGATGGACAGAACGCCGCGCCCGGCCACGTCCCAATACCGCTGGCTGTCGTAGAGGACCCCGGTGAGGAGAAAAGGAAGAGCAAAGTCCAGAGGCCGGACTCCCAAAGGCAGGAAAGGCTGCTTGATCTGACTGAGGACGAGAATCCCGCCACCATACATCAGTTGAGGGGTGGTGATCTCCCCTGCGAGCGTGGCGAGAAGGCTCCAATAGAGGCCGACGACAAACACCGGGAGCGCCCAGGAGGCTGGTGTTCCAAGCTTCAAGTGATACAAATCCTGTCGGTGGGAGCGTCAGAAGCGCCGTGGAAATCGGGGGGTGGTGTCCCTCATCTGCCAAATCACTACCGAGCGTTCATCTCGGGCCGGAATACTGCCCCATGACGTGCCCCCCAACAAGGGACTGGTCCCGATGAAGTCTTCGGTTGACGGCGCGTTCCCTATTGAGCACCGTTACGGCGGAGCTCGATGAGGATTCAGTGGGCAGGCGGCGGGCCGATCGCTGGACCGATCGCAGAACCGAGATTGGGCACCGGCGTAACTCGCGAACACGACCCGCAAGAACCGGCGATTCAACCCGTGGAAACGCAAGTCACCACCTACTACCTGGAGCTTCGCGGCCTCGAGGAGTTCAAGCCGTCCGGACGGGGTGTGCCGGATCTCGAGATCCGGGAAGCGAGAATCGCTTCTCCGGAGCTGGGGCGATTCCTTTACACCGCGGTGGGACGTGCTTGGGGGTGGACCGACCGACTCAGCTGGCCGTATTCGAAATGGTTGGCTCACCTCGAACGGCCGGAGGTCGAGGTCTGGATCGCCTACCTGGGCGGGACGATAGCCGGTTACGTCGAACTCGAGCGTCAGCCTGAGGAATCCGTGGAAATCGCCTACTTTGGATTGCTGCGCCAGTTCATGGGAATGGGTATCGGCGGGCTTCTATTGTCCGATACGGTCGAGCGGGCGTTTCGCGCAGGTGCACGGCGCATCTCGCTCGACACCTGTTCCCTCGATAGCCCCAGGGCGATGGAGAACTACCGGGCGCGGGGCTTCAAGCTCTTCCACGAGGAAACCGCCCCGAGGGACGTCCCGCCGGCTTCCCCGGACGAGGCGGGCTGGTAGCGCCCGGCTTCGGGAAGACCGGAGTGGACCAGGCAGCAGGTAAAGGGATCAGAGGGGAGGTGAATCGAACCGACAGAAAGCGGGTCGATCAAGCGGGGCTGGGCAAGGGGTCGGTCGGCGGGCGGGCCCCCCGCCGCGGGGGCGCGTCGAGCTTGGCCATACGCTCCATGAACGCTCGTTCATCCTTTGTAAGGGTGCCGACGCCGTCGCCGTCGATCTGGCGTAGGAGGCGCTCCACGTATTCCCGATTCAGTTCATGGAGTCGATCGAGTTCGATCCCGCGCCACCACTCTTCGTCCTCCTGGTTGTGAACGGCTTTCGAAGCGTAAAAGGAATTCGGGCGTTCGATGACCCGGCTCTCGGCGACGATACGCCTTTTCCGCTCCCTCCACCACGCACGAATCGAGACGAATCCGATAAGAAAGGCCAAGCCTACGGCCGACAACCAAGAAAACATGACATTCAACATCCGTGTGGTGGCCACCAACCCGTCAGTCTACCGTTGGACCCCCACCCCGGTCCAGAGGTTGCACGAGGGCCCACCCGCTAATGTACCAACATTTACCCCCCGAGGATTCACGGCCGGCCACGGGACCGACGCCGGCGATCCACCGGCCACGCCCCGGATACGCCGAGGTGGAAGAAACTGGTTAGCCTACCCCGGCACCTCTTCCGAAATTGGCCATGGATGGGGCTCGCCTTCTGAGACTTCGTTGCTTATTATGCGTCGCTGGGCGGATAGGGCCGCCCCTCAGGTCTTCACGGGATTGATCTTCCAAGGAGGTAAGGCTCCATGAGCGACGTCGAGATCATCGGCACTCCGGAGCGTACGGTTTCCCGAAGAAAGTTCATCATGGGGGTCATCGCAGCGGGTGCTACGACCTCTTCGGTGGGCTATCTCTTCAAGGGCCCGCAGCCCCTGCTGGGGGCTCTCGCGGTCCAGGGTTCCGTCGAGCGGCTCATTACGCTGAACGTCAACGGCCAACAGCGTCGAGTGGACGTGTTGAACCAAGAGACGCTCGCCTTCACGCTACGCTATAAGCTGGGGCTTACCGGCACCAAGCTCGGCTGCGACCGTGCCGAATGTGGTGCGTGCACCGTACTCATCGACGGGGTGAACAGCTATTCCTGCTCGGTGCTCACCCACACCGTTCGTGGAAGCGAAATCGTTACCATCGAGGGCCTCGAGGCTCCGGACGGCACGCTGCATCCGGTGCAGCAGGCGGTCCTCGACGAGGGCGGCTTCCAGTGCGCCTTCTGCGCCCCGGGCTTCATTATGAGCATGGTGGCGATGGTCGAGGCCAACCCGAACCCGACTCGTGAAGAAGCCGCTCAAGCGCTTTCCGGCAACCTTTGCCGGTGCGCCGACTACGACAAGATCCTTACTTCCGCCATGCGTGCCGCCGAGCTATCGCGGCAGCAAGCATAAGGGGGCGATGATGGCTGAAAAACTGATTGGACAAGATATCGCCCCTGACGATCTTCACGCGAAGATCACGGGACGAGCGAAGTACGCGGAAGACTTCAAGGCGGACGGTATGGTGTTCGCGAAATTGCTTGCGAGCCCGATGCCGCATTGCCGCGTCTTGCGCATCGACGCCAGCGCCGCGCTGGCAATGGACGGTGTGTTTGGGATTCTCACGGCCGACGAGGTGCCCCAGTCCGAATTCGGCGAGCAGTGCCTCACGAACGAACCGCTTTACGAGGGCGAGGCCGTCCTCGCGTTAGCGGCGGTCGATGAGACCACCGCGGCCGATGCGATCGAGCTCATCAAAGTCGACTTCGAGCCGCTGCCCTTCGTGCTGAGCCCATTGGACAGCCTGCGGCCCGGCAGTCCGAATGCGCGACTCCAAGGCAACACAACCGTCGGGCGAGATTGGGTCTCGCTCAAGTGGACGGAAGAAGACTTCGCCAACGCCCCCGAAGGCAGCATGCCGATGCCCGACACCGTGTTGGACGCGGACGGTGAGGTGATTGTGCGGAAGGCGACAACGGAATGGATGGTCGGCGACATCGAGGCGGGCTTCGCGGCGGCGGATCTGATCCTGGACGAGACCATCGTCCACCAGTCGGTGACGCATCACCCGATGGAGCCGCGCACCACGATGGCATACTGGCAGAACGGTAGGCTTTTCATCCACACGTCCACGCAGAGCCTGGTACGGACCCGCGCAGCGGTCGCCAGCCAACTCGATCTGGACATTGAGGATGTGGTGATGATCGGCGAGTACTGTGGAGGTGGATTCGGGAGCAAGATCGCTGGCAGCACGATCCAGTTGGTGCCGGCGCTGTTCTCCCGCAAGATCAACCGTCCCGTCATGCTCCGGATCACGCGTGCCGAAGAGACCTATCTCGGACGCGCACGCCCCGGCATGCAGGCTCGGGTCCGCATCGGCTTCCGGGCCGACGGCCGTATTACGGCGCTCGACTTCTACGCCGTGGGTGACGGTGGCCCGTACGCTGGCGGCGACCAAAACGCGTCGGCCAGCACCGCTTCCCTCACCTACACGCCGCTCAACATGCGATACCGTGGCGTGGCCATGCGTACGAACACGCCGCCCAAGGCGGCGCAGCGAGGCCCGGGCGGCGCCCAGATCATCGGGATGCTCGAGCCGCTGATGGACAAGGCAGCCAGAGAGCTCGGTATCGATCGTCTCGCTCTACGACGGCTCAACGCACCGGAGGCCAACGTTGAATACGGTCCCCGTGGGAGCACGCTCACCAGTGTTTTCGTCAGGGAAGCGATCGATCAGGGACGCGAGCTGTTCGGGTGGGAGGAGAGAATCTCCCGCAGTGGGCAGCTGAACGGCACGAAGAGGACCGGTATCGGCGTCGGAGTCAGCCCGTACACGGCGGGAAGCCGCGGGTTCGACGGTCTCCTGGTGATCCGGCCCGACGGAATAGTTCAGATCCACCAAGGCCTCGGAAACCTGGGTACGAACTCGAACTTCGACACCGCTCGAGCGGCGGCCGACGTTCTGGGCATCGAATGGGATCAGGTCGAAGTTGTCTTTGGTGACACGAGTCGCCACCTACCCTGGAGTGCCGTCCAGGCCGGTAGCCAAACGACCCACGCCCACACGAGGGCGAACCATGCGGCCGGGTTGGACGCCAAGCAGAAGCTACAGGAGATCGCAGCGAGGGATCTCGGTGGCCGTCCCGAGGACTATGACACGTCCGACGGGCGCGTCTATCGTCGCTCCAATCCGTCACAGGGAATGACCCTGGGGCGTGCGGCGACCCGGGCGATTCAACTGGGCGGGCGCTACAGCGGCGAGGAGTTCGACGACAACCTCAACGACATGACCAAGGCGTCGGTTACCGCTTTGGCCGGCCAAGGCCTCGTGGCCGCGGCCAGAGACACCTTCGGTGGTTCGGGAGGACTCCAGTCGTGGGTGGTCGGTTTCGCCGAGGTGGAGTTGGACATCGAGACCGGCAAGGTCGATGTAATCCATTACACGGCGGTCACGGACTGCGGTGTGGTCGTCCATCCGAGGGGTCTCGGGGGCCAGATCTTCGGCGGCTCTTTTCAGGGGATGGGGATGGCGATGAGCCAGAAGTGGGTCTTCGACCCGGTGTGGGGGGTGTCGTTCGCCAAACGCCTCTACACGGCTCGACCGCCGGGAATACTCGATGTCCCTATCGACGTACAGTGGGCGGCCGTTGGGATTCCGGATCCACAGACGCCGGTCGGCGCGAAGGGGATCGGAGAACCTTGTGTGGGGGCCGGTTCAGCGGCTCTCACGTCGGCCATCGCCGATGCCCTGGAAGGAAAATGCCTATGCCGGACGCCGCTGTCGCCGGACGTCCTACTTTCAGAACTTGAGGGCCGCGAACCTGCGTACGGCCCCCTCGACCTTCACGTCTAAAGGGAGATAGCGAAGATGGCGGTCATCAGAGATATGATCCCGGCGTTCGAGCTCTTCCAGCCGACGAGCGCCGATGATGCGATCGAGCTCTTGATTCGATACGGTGAGGATGGTTGGGTGCTGGGCGGCGGGATGGACAGCTTCGACTGGTGGAAGGAACGCATCAAACGGCCGACGGCTGTGGTCGACCTCGTCAACGTCGACGAGCTCCACGGCATCCGCACCACGGCGGACGGAATAGAAATCGGTGCGATGACCACGCTCACCGAAGTGGCCACGCACCCCGAGCTGTTGGCGAACTACAGTGTTCTCACGGACGCTGCCTCCCAGATCGCGACGCCCCAGATTCGGAACCGGGGTACGATCGCGGGCAACCTGATCCAGGACACGCGGTGCTGGTACTACCGCGGGGGATGGCCTTGTTACCGGGCCGGTGGCAACACCTGCTACGCCTCGGCACCCACGGCGATGAATCGCGAGCATGCAATTTTGGGCACGAGTCGTTGTGTGGCGGTCAGCCCCTCCGATTCCGCGCCGGCGCTCATTGCGCTTGATGCGCAGTTTGTCATCAAGGGATCGAGGGGTGAACGTGTCGTCGATGCCGAGGACTTCTTCATGCGACCCAGCGTGGATATCGAGCGCATGACCATTTTGAAGCCCGGTGAGCTACTGACGACCATCCGCATCCCGTCCACGTGGGCAGGAGCCACCTTCTACTATGAGAAGATCGAAGACCGGAAAGCGTGGGACTTCGCCCTCATGACGGTGGCATCGGCGATGCGTATCAACGGTGGCGTGATCGAGGATCTGCGTATGGCGGTCAACGGCGCCGCACCGTTCCCGATTCGTCTCGAGGATTCTGAAAGGGTCCTCCGTGGCCAGACTCCTTCCGAAGAGATAGGGCTTCGGGCCGGTGAGGTCGCGATTCGTGACGCGCAGCCGCTGCGGCACAACGATTTCAAATTGCCGTTGATGCGGAATCTGATCCGCCGGGCCGTCCGCGGGGCGGGGGTCTAGCGTGGAGCTCTGGAGGCGCGCAGCCAACCCGTGGGGCCAGGAGGTGCTTATTGGAATCTCCTGGGACCTCATGTGGGCTGCTGTGTTCGCCGGCCTCGCTTTCACCTTGGCCCATGCCGTCTGGGCAAAGTGGCTGGCGCCGGCTGCTTCGACGGACGCAAGTGGAGGGTCAAGCGTCGCTGGGCTCCCTGCCCAGATTCTTAGGCACGCCCTTTCGGAACGTGTGTTCCACTGGGTCATGTCGGCGGCGATGCTCGTGCTTTTGGTCACGGCGTTCGCCCCTGTCATGGGGATCCAGTTCCCGTGGGTCACCATACACTGGATCGCCGGCTTGGTCCTGACAGCAACGATCGCCTACCACATCGTTCATGCAACCTTCTGGCAAGATTTCTGGGCGATGTGGGTGAACGGAGCCGATATCAAGGCCGGAGTTGCCGAGTTGAGTCATATGCTCGGTAGGAACGGGACGGAGGTGCCCAAGGCCGCGAAGTATCCGATCGATCATAAGATGTTCCACCACGGTGCGGCTGTGTCGGGTCTGGTCGCCATCGTAACGGGCATCTTCATGATGCTCCGCATCGACACGTGGCTCGGGGCGGCGAACCCATATCTGTTGAATATCTCCGACAGTTCCTGGGGTGTTGTGTATGTCGTTCACGGTATCTCGGGTGTGGCGCTCTTCGGTCTGATCATCACGCATATCTACTTCGCCATACGGCCGGATAAGTGGTGGATCACCAAGTCGATGATCTATGGGTTCATCGGCCGGGACAAATACGAGGAGAACTTCGATCCGGCTCGTTGGGTCATTCCCGGCGCCGAGCCTCAACAAGAAGAGCTCGTGCCAGCCGGCGTGGGCTCACCAGTGGGTGGGGTTGACGATGCCGCCGCTTCAGCCGGTGGAGGCGATCCTGCAGCCGGTGGAGGCGATGGGCCGGCCGGTGGGGGTGATGCTACCCCTGTCGTTGAGGATGCCCCGGCCGGTGGGGATGATGAAGAGAGTGGGGAGTCCTCCAGCGGGGAGCGGACGTCAGAGGCGGGAGGTCTGGACTGAGGTGACGTCCGACGAGTTAAAGAAAAATATCGATACGATTGAGGAAACCTACGAGTTCTTCCTCGCGTATGCGGCTCAAGGAGTGTCTGGAACCGGTACCGGCATCAGTGGTGAGTTGACCGGCTATCTGAGCCGGGCCGACCAGGCTCTCGCCGCCTTCGAAGGTGGGATCGGCGACGCCGCCCAAGAGAACGACGCGGAAGCCATGGCGGCAATGGATCTCGTTCTCCAGCGGGATGCCAGCGACACCCGGGCCGCTCTCAAGCTCGTCATGGCACAGCCGTCGATCAGTTCACAGTTGATCGACAACCTGAACGCCTCCATCCACTTCCGGGCGCTTCTGACCGATCTTTTCCTGGTCGACGAGGCGCTCAAGGCCACGCTCGCCAGCTCCGAGTAATTCGGCTTCTTTTCTCGGGCACCCGTACTTGTTGACGCTTTTTCAACGGTACTTCAGCCCCTCTTCAACGCTTCTTCCCGAGCTTCTTGATCACCTTCTTGAAGTCGGGCCCGGGCACCGACCCCACGGGGGCTGTCGGGCGCGGTGGCGGTGGCGTCTTGGGCGGCTTGGGCGCGCCGGGCGTACCGAGCCATTGCGGAAGCTTGAGCGACGGTTTCTTGTCCCGTGGTGCGCGTCCTCGACTCGTCTTGGCCACTAGGTCCCTCCTTTTCGAAAGACATCAACAACCTGACATGGTTGGGCGCAAAGACCTTCCCTGTCAGTGTTTCCTCAAGGACTACGTTTCCTGGAAGATTACGTTTCCTGAAGGACTACGTTTCTTCATGCACTACGGAAATTCGGGCCTCCGAGTGTCATGGGGTGGCACACACTCACAGCGGAATCTAGACCATTGAGATTTCGCGTGATCTTCATTTGGCGTCGGAGAGCCTCCAAAGGAACCAAGCGGCCACGCTGCAGAGCGGTCGCCAAACCTCGGCGCGATCGAGAAGCGTGTCGGGAGACGGGCGGGCGTCCAGACCATCCAAAACCCGCAACCCCTCCTGCACTCCGAGGTCGCCCGAAGGCATCACGTCCAGCCGCCCGAGCTTGAAGATGAGGAACATCTGGGCCGTCCACTCGCCGATGCCCCATACGGTTGTGAGCCGCCGGATGACCTCTTCGTCGTCGTGCCGGGCGATGCCCCTGAGAGGGAGTTCGCCGCTCACAATCTTCTCCGCGAGACCCTTGAGGGCTTTGGTCTTATTTTCCGACAATCCCGCGCCCCGAAGGCGTTCATCGGTGAACGCCAACACCTGCTCGGGAGTCGGGAACCGGGGCCCCGGACCCAACTCTCGCACCCGGCCGTAGATCGTCGCCGCCGCCTTCGTGGCCAACTGCTGGTAGATGATCGACCGGGCCAGCATGTGGAAGTGCGGACCTCGCAGACTCGGAACCGGAAAGTCCGGGAAGGGAGGTAGCCTCTTCATCGCCGCCCCCAGCACGGGGTCCCTGCGTCTCAGCGCTGCGATCTGGGCTTTGGTCGGTTTCATCGCCGGAAGATGGCCTCTTTCGCTTGCGGTTGCCAAGACATACCATATACCGAACAAATACCGAAAGTGCAACGCCGAATGGACCATCAAGACGCCGACGCCCGGACCGTGAACTCGCCAAGCCGAATGACGCGACTTCCGACGCTGCGGGGACGGGGGGTGACCCCCAACCCAGCCAGCCGCTTCGAACGCATCACGATGGAGCGCGACCCGTCGACGCTGGTGGAGGACCCCGACCCGAAGACCCAGTTCTTCAAAGACTCCACGAGATCGATCATTGCCCGCAACACGAGTCCGGATGTCGGATTCGACTTGAGCATCAACCCGTACAGGGGCTGCGAGCACGGCTGTGCCTATTGTTACGCCCGGCCCACGCACGAATACCTCGGTCTGTCCGCCGGGCTCGACTTCGAGTCGAAGATCTTTATCAAGGAGGACGCGTCGAAACTCCTGCGAGATGAGCTTTCCTCTCCTCGGTGGCAACCCAAGCTGCTGGCACTCTCCGGGGTCACGGACCCGTATCAACCGGTCGAACGCACTGCTGAGTCACGCGGGGCTGTCTCGAGGTGCTCGCGGAGTTCAGAAACCCCGTGATGGTGATCACGAAGAATTTTCTGGTAACGCGAGACCTCGACCTCCTCGCAAAACTGGCCTCCCATGGAGCGGCGAAGGTTGCGATCTCCCTAACCACGCTGGACCGCTCACTCCAGAGGGTGATGGAGCCCCGAACCTCCAGTCCGGCGCGCAGGCTCGATGCCATCGAGAAACTGTCCCAGGCCGGTGTTCCCGTCGCGGTCTTCCTGGCGCCTCTGATTCCCGGACTCAACGACCATGAGATCCCGTCCATCCTCGAGGCCGCAGCGGACAGGGGCGCCACGGAAGCGAGCTGCGTCCCACTGCGCCTCCCCTACGGCGTGAAGGATATCTTCCTGGATTGGCTGGAGCGGCACGTTCCCGACCGTAAGGAAAAGATCGTGAATCGGATCTTGGCCATGCGGGGCGGTCGGTTGAACGACCCCAACCTCGTGTCACGCATGAAAGGCCGGGGACCCATGGCCGAACAGGTCATGCAACTCTTTCACGTGGCACGGAGGAAGGCAGGCCTGGACGGCCCGGCTGTGGAGCTGTCCACTGCAGCGTTTCGACGGCCCGGGGACGTGATCCAGCTGACACTCGGGGTTTGACCGTATAGCGATCCTCAGGCCACCGCCTGGTCTCACGTAATCCGTTGCGTTCGGGTTCTACCCCTGTCTCGGTGTGTTCTTTCAGTTGCCTTCAGCTTCCAGCCCCGCCTCGAGCGTCTTGTCGATGCGAGCCAACGCCTCGAAGAGGTGCGCCTGCGTATATGCGTCCGAAGCCCCCGACTGAGCTGAATCGATCCGGTCGCGGAGCTGGTACAATTCCCAGCGGGCCACCGCACGAGCATCGGCCGGCGTTCCGTTCGCGGGATCGACAACCAGGCGCATCATGGCATCCAAGTAGGCCCGTTGAAGGTCCCGACGATCGGCGCTGATCGTCCCCCGTCCCAGTTCGCTCCAAATGGCAATGGTCAAAGACGCCATAACTTCCGGAATCGTCAGGACCTGCCCGGTGCCGAACTTCATCTCACCGTCTCGAATGCGAGCGAGTCGCGACGGGTTGAGGATCTGGTTCAAGACAGACGACTGAAGGTCGAGAATCCGAGCATGAAACGGAAAATCGTACCGGCCGCCGGTCGTGCGGTCGCTGCCCCAGTGCGAAAATCCGTTGGCCCCAAAGCTCTGGATCACCTCGGGAGGCAGCGCCAGTGCTCCCTCCGCGAAAATACGATCGACAATTAGCTCGAGTGCTTCGATCTGCTTGGCCTTGGGTACGTTCACAAACGGATCACGCCCATCCCCTACATGATCGCGGTTCATGTACTGACCCCCGATGTATTTCACCGCAGGGGCGATCGCCCGAGAATACTCACTCATGAGTTGGGTGTACGCGTTGGTCACATCAACGAAGGGGGAGTTCTCCTGGAGCACATACTCCGGAATCTTCGGCAGGAGGTCACGGATGAGCGCGGAACGTTCCGCGCCCCAAGCCAGGGGATCCGCGCCCAGGTCATACGTGTTGATCGTCGGATCCAACGCCCCGCCTCCGCCTGATTCATTGCCGTACATATGCCCGAGGTCGGAGACCCCGCGCGCGATGGCGTTCGCGTCGTCCTGGCTCCGCGTGTAGGCATACGAAATCGCCCACCGATCGTACGATCCTGCGTTGTACGTATAGTAGTCGCCGTTCCGCTCCCCGGGAGGGGCCAGGTTGACCGTCGGATATTCCATCACCGAACCATATACGCCGTTTACGCCGGTGAACGAGGTGTTGTGGAGTTGGTCCATCGGGGTGCTGGCGGAGGACCGGAAGTTGTGTTGCAGACCGAGCGTGTGTCCGACCTCGTGCATCACGAGCCAAACGGTGAACTGCCGAAGAAGCTCATCGGGCAGCGGGTCACCGGGGTCCAAGTCGCCCCGTACCGCGAGAACCAACCCGGCCAGCGCGCCCTGGGCCCCGAGCGCCGATGCGAACCCGGCAAGCTCCAAACCCGGAACCTGCGGCTCAGGGACCTCGAACTCGCCCACCCCGAGCGCCATCTCGAAGGCCTCGGCAGCGGTCACGGGATTCACGATGTTCCGCCAGGTGTTACGGAAGCTCCGAAATATGTTCGCCTCGAACAGAATGTCCGCGTCGAGGATCTCGCCCGTGCGCGGGTCGACTTTGGACGGACCGATCGCGCCATAGCGAGGATCGTCGGAGGTGTTCCAGCGGAGCACGGCGTACCGGATATCGTTCGGGTCCGCATCCTCCGGCAGGTCGAGCGCACGAATCGCGTCCACCCAGCCGGCCGCCTCGAACGCCGTGTTCCAGTTCTCCACGCCTTCCTTGAACCACGCCCTGTACTCATCGGGTACGGTACGATCGATGTAGTACGTAATGGGCTTGACGGGGCGCCGCCGGTCTCCGACACGTTCGCCGGGCTCCAGCCGCCACCGGTTCACATACCGCCGAAAGAAAGTGGAATCCTCGGTGCTGAAGTCCTTGTGAACCGTCATGAAGTTTCCGACTCGGTCATCGGCGATCCGGCGCTCCATCGGCCGCTCGGGGAGTTGGGCGAGCGTGTAGTGGACAGTGACCGGGATGTAGCGTCCATCCGGGACCGATGGAACCGACCTAGGATTCCCCGAACGAAACGTCAGTGTGGCCCTTATGTTCGTGTTTTCAGGAAAGCTGGATACCCCGTCGAAGTAGCTTCTATTTCGGTCGAAGGTCGTACTGCCGGTTTGCCCGTTGCTCCCCCTGGCGGCTCCCCTGGTCCTCCGTCCCACCCCTGATAGATCCGAGAGAAACCAGCTCGTTACATCCAGCACCAGTGCGGAGTCCGGACGTATAGCCTCGACATCGGCACTCTGGACGACCGACGACCCGAAGGAAATGTCGACGGCTTCCGCGGCCCGATCATCCGAGGCGGCACCGAAGCGGTGCGGCCGTTGGACCAGGTAGACCTTTTCTCCATGCTTCTCCAACGCCATCAGATTCATCTCCGCGGAGCCAAGCGTGGTGCCGCCGAACAGACGAGCCGCACCGATGCCCCGTGCCACCCGCATGTCCATCAGGAAGTCCTGGCCCAAGCGATCCGTGGGGACAGCGAGATAGAGGCTGCCTTCCTTGGTGTAGAGGTCGAAAAAGCCGAGTGAGACCTCGGCGCCCTCCACGAGCTTCTCGAAGTCCTCGAAGGGGTCCTCTTCCTCCTCGGCCTCCTCCTCCTCCTGGGCCTCCGCCTCCTCGGTCTCCTCTGGCTCGACCACGTCCTGTGCCACCGCACCCAGCGGGAGCGCGATCACTAAGGCCGTCGATGCCACGGTGAGGGCAAGAAAATGGCTCAAGACTCTTCTCGTCATCATCCCAGTCACCTCCTGAGGGTTCATCCCGGCGGTCCGACGCACTAACCTTGCGGCAGGGTGGCTACACTGGCAAGCGCAAACTCCGGCTCATTAACCGGCCTGGCCCTTGTTGCAGCCCGGAAGCTCGGGATCTATATCCGAACCTGGCGTAGATCCTCGCTTCCAGATAGAGAGCCCGTGCCGGAACTCCCAGAGATCACCGCATACGTTCATGCGATCGAGCGACGCACGCTCAGGCAGGTGCTCGAAGCCGTGCGCATTCGTACCCCGTCGCTCTTGAAGACCTTCGACCCGAGGGCCTCGGAGCTGGAGGGACGCCGCCTGACCTCTGTGCGCCGGGTGGGAAAACGCATCGTCTTCGAGTTGGAGGAGGAATTCTTAGCGTCATCCACGTGATGATCTCCGGACGGTTTCAGTGGTCGGAAACGCTCACTCCGACGAGATCCTACTCGAAGCGCGGCTCTCGCCGGTCCGGCGCACGAGACCAACTACTGTGCGGTCTGCCAGACGGGAGGCAAGCTCCTCAAGGATCGTGCACTCTCGAGGCTCGGCGAAAAGCCTGACTGGCCCTGGACCTATTCTTCCTCCGCCCGCTCCTCGCCTTCACCCCGCTCCCCCTCTCCGCTCGGTTCCGCCTCGCTGGTCCGCCTCGTTGCTTTTTCTCCGGGGCGGGCGCTCCGTTTTCCTCGGCGGCTCCGGCGGCGTTCCCGCGCGCCCTTCCGCGTAGCTCTCATATCTTCGACTGCCTTCTCGAGTATCTCATTCATCCGGGCGAGATCTTCCGGCTCGGCGCCCCACTGGAAGGCCTGATCGAATGTGAGCTGGGCGAGCTTCGAAAACGAGCGCGACAGGGCGCGCATGTCGCCACCGAAGAAACGATCCGTAAAGTGCTCGACACGTTCGAACACCTCGTCTACGACATCCTCGTTATCAGCGAGATACGCCACCCCCTCGTCGGTGATGGTGTGGATCTTCTTTCCCTCCCGCTTCTCGACCGTCACATAACCTTCGTCTTCCAGCATCTGCAGGGTGGGATAAACGGACCCCGGGCTGGGCCTGTAGTAACCCTTGGATTCTTCCTCGAGGGCCTTCATCACTTCGTACCCATGCATCGGGCGCTTCGAGATGAGTCGAAGAATCACGAACTTGAGATCCCCACGCTCGAAGATCTTCCATTTCATGTGGCGCCGGCGATGCCGGCGGCGGGGCCCGAAGATAAATGCTTCGAAGTCGAATCCAGGATCCATCGCGCAAAACATTTCGTTTTCCTCCCCTCTCCCTCCGTGCCGGCCTGGCACCCCCTCCAGGCTCGCAGCCACGCACCTTCCCGGCTCAGTCAGGAGATCAGTCGATATATCGTTTTCGTCCTATTACGATATACTAATCGATATATCGGAATAATGGAATGAGGGACTCATGACAACATGGCGGAGCTCGGTCCTATCCTGGGAGAACCAGGGACAACGAACTTCGCGGGCCGCGCATCGGAAAAGGTTGGCTGAGCTCTAGAGGCTCAAAAAAAACGCCGAGTGGCCTATCGGCCCCCGGCGTTTCCGATCCGCATCAAACGAAGTTGGTGCGGGTGTCCCCTCTCAATACACGCTAACGGCCGCGACCCGCTCTTGGCTGGGCACTCCGGCTGCCGCCGCTGGAACGCGGCGAGGAGCGGGGAGCGGAGCTCCGGGCGGGCGCCGCGGAGCGCGACCGGGCGGATCTGGCCGCGGGCGCTGCGGTACGGGAGGATCTCGAAGAGCGTGGCTGTGCTGATCTGCCCGTATTCCCACCGCTATTCCCGGCGCTCGTATAACCCCCGCCTCTCACCACTCTTCCCTCGGAATAGCCTGAGCCGCCCCCACTTCCGCTTCGACCGACGACAATGATCCGGTTGCCGTATCCTCCAAATCCGTAGTTGTAACCTCCGAAGCCGTACCCACTATAACCGTACCCAAACCCGCCGTAGTAGCCAGGGCCATATCCAAATCCGTTGTAGTAGCCGAGGCTGTACCCCCACCGAGACCCGTAGCGAGGATAATACCCGTAGCCATAGCGTGAATACGGCTCGTAGAACGGATCTACAAAGGGATTGAAACTCCGACCGTAACCGAGGCTCGAGGGTCCACCTTCGGCTTCCGCCGAGCGGCGCCCCGAGGCCCAACCCCCGTTGAGCACGAACTTCTCCGGGTACGAAACCGCGACGACGACATCGATGACGCTGGGGGGAACCCCGGCATCCGCCATCTCGACCAGCCGGCTCGCGTCCAAGGGGAACGGCTCACCCCGTTCCGCCAACCACAATTCGACGGTCTCCGCGGAAAGCTTCCCGGTCGCCTCGACAACGTCGGCGATAACGATCGGACGCGAGGCGACCATCCGGGCCACCCGCGCTTCCGAAGCCTGGGCTGCAAACAAATTCCCCTGCCCCGCCGCCTCGAAGTCGGCCTGGGACGCCAGCCGGTATCGAAGCGCCCACGGCACGCTCTGTCCGTCCACATCCATGGTCCGGACATCCAGCCACTCGAAGGGAGAGACCATGGACATCACCCCTGTCGAGCTTCTATGGGGACCGGCACCACAAGTGAGCTCCGATCGGACGTAGATCCGACGGGAATCGACCGAGAATTCAGCTTCTTCCCAACCCTCGCACCCATTTCGGCTCACCGCGTGCTGCTGCCCGTCGGTGAAGATCGACTCTCTTGACACGACCTGGCCGTCGACAACGGTGAGCATTTCGATGGCCGCCTCATCCGCGAGCGGCACCACACAAAGAAGGGGTTCGGTGGCCGTCGCCTCCACCGCCCGCCAGCAACCGATCCAAGGCGCCCAGCGGGTGTCTATCGCCTGGGCCGCCGCCACAGGAACCACCATCATCAGCCAGGCACCCGTAAGAAGGCCGAGCGTGACTCCTCGCTGCTGGTCGCTAAACGTGCTCACCATGATGCCCCCTTCGGTTAAAACCGAGCCGATATACCTATCGTGGCCTGGAATCCACTCAAATCGATATTGTCGAAATCGAAAGCGGAGCCGGTGTCGGCACCACTGAGCGCGTACCTTGCCTCCACCGTCCACAGAAACCGCGGGCTGATCGAAACGTCCACTCCAGCAAACACGTGGGCGGTGGGCGCCGCACCGCTCGACTCAAGTGTAAGGCTGAGGATGTCGAAGCTCAAGGCGTCCTTGAAATCCCCCGCTTGTTTGAACCGGTACCAGGCGAAGCCACCACCGGCACCCAGGAATGGGGCCCACTTTTCAGGAATCCAAACGAACCGGCTGATAGCCCGGCCTCGATCGCGAAAATAGAACTTCGCGCTGACCGTTATCGGCACCCGGACGAAGGTCGTGGTCTGCTGGATGGGGAGGCCGTCCTGATCCTCCCAATCCCGCATCTCAGATCCGACCTCGCTCTTGGAGAACCGGACATCAAACGCAATGTCCAGCCGCTCCTGCGCTCTGACGGCCAACTCCAGTCCCCAGGAAGATGCATCGAAGTCGCGCTTGTTCAGGGTCAACTCGTTCCGAGCAAAGTCCAGCACCGGCCCACCCGCCCGGGCAACAGTGTACCCGCCGCGGAGGCCTAGCTGAATCGTTGGCTGCTTGAAGAGAAAGCCCTGACCGCTCCCCTGCTGAGCAGAGGTCCCGGAGGGAAGCAGCGGGAACGTGGCGACGAGCAACAGAACACTAGCTCGAATTCGACTCAAGTGGTCCATCAAAAGGCCCCTCCCGGTTTCATCCCAGGTGCGACACTAGCCACAGCCAGAATTAACGCAAGAGACATGCCGGGCTCAGGAGCGATGTCTTGGGCCGATTACGGCCCCCTCATTCGGTTTTCGGCACCGTAGGAGGACACCGTGTGTCACCAGCTCGGGACACCGGCTCGAGGTGAAAAGGGCGGTTCCCGCCCCTGCCCATCCGACTACGAGGTGGGTGACCTCTCGGAATCCGGTACCAATCCAGAATTCCCCCGTAGGAGAATCGAAGCCATGGCGAGCGCATAGAGGAGTCCGGCGACCAGCACGAGCACGCGGAGTCCGGTCCACATCGACATATATTCGAGGCACCCGCCGACAACCGCTCCCAACAGATTCGAGCCCAACGAAGCTGCCGGTTTTGCGGTTTTTTGTAGCCGCGCGCTCACGATCACGCCGGCGAACCCGATCGGAATTCCCACCAAAAGGCCGCCGAGCACACCTCGAGCAAGCGTGGGAAGGGCATTGAGGGCACCCACCGGCATCGCCCAAAGGACCAGAAGGCTCAGCAACAAAGGAATGAACCAGGGCCGCTCGTCCTTAAGACCCAACCGGACCACGGCGAAGTTCGCCAGGAGTACGGTCGTGAGGATGCCCGCGAAAACGACCGAGTTGACCACCCAGGTGGACCCGAAGAGCAGAGACAAGCTTGTCACCCCCCGGGTCTCCAGCAGCAAGAACGCGGCTCCCATGAAGAACAGAGGTGGATCGAAACCACCACCCGTCACGTCCTTCCCGTAGGCGATCCGCACAGCCGCAATACCGGAAAGAAGCACCGCTCCAAGCAGAAGCACATACCCCCACGGGAAGACCCCGGGGCGTATATAGAGGAAGGGCCAATCGTCGCTCGTTGTCATGGTTTCCTCGCTGGACGAAGCCGGCTCCTCGAGCCCGAGATACCCGTCGAGATCCAGATCCAGAGGCCCTTTCCTAACCAGAAACGTCGTGCCGCCATGGAGGCCGTGATGAATCATCCGAGGTTCCTTGCCGGTCGCCTTAGCCAGCGTCCAGTAAATCCGGTCAGCGATCCATGGTCCCCCCACTACACTGAAGCTGATGGCGAGCACCCCGCCCTCCGACACGTTCCTCCAGGCGGCAGCGAGCCCTTCCTCCGTGTAGACGTAGTTCTCGAGTCGGAGTGAGGACATGGCGCTGAAGAGCGCGTGGGAGTCCAGGAAGCCGAACGACACCACGTCGAATGGCTCACCGTCGTACTGCTCGAGAAAGGCACGTCCATCGTTCGTGACCAGGCGCACGGAGGGATCCGAGTAGGGCTCCTCTGGGTGCAGCACTTCTCCGAGTTTCAGGATCGTCCCGTCGATATCGACCGCCGTGGTGGCCTCCGCACCATTTCTGAGCGCGGCCTGCACGTCGTTTCCGGTCCCCGCCCCGACCACCAGAACGCGCCTGGGTTGGCCACCGACCACGTACGGAATGTCATACACGATCCGGGTGCCCTCCGCGACCTTTCGGGCCTTGGGATCGGTGATGCTCGCGAGCCTTTCCGGGGAGAGGTCGTGGATGTATTGGTGGAAGTCGTGATTCACCTTGAGCAACACGTCGCCCCTCGCCTGGCTGACCAGATCGATGCGATTGTAGGGACTGAAGAGCGCTCCATCGACCGAGGTCCAGGTGACGAAGAGGATTCCAGCGAAGCAGAGCGCGTTGATAAGGCGGGGCGACAGGTAAAGGAACGGCAAGCCCGCCACGAAGAACCATACCGGGGGACTCGTTCCAAGCGACGTAACAGCCATGACCGCCAAGACGCCTAGGAGGGAGCCGAAAAGATCCAGACCGTAGGCCTTCAGGGTCCCCAACTGACTGAAGTAGTGACCGACGGAGACGCCAGCCACCACGAATGATCCGGCCACGCCCCAGAACAAGATCAAGACCGTTAAGACGCTGATAAGCAGCGTCCGCGCATCGGAGATCCCATTCGCGACATCGCCGAGCACTCCTTCAGATCCCCAGATGTGTACCGAAAGATCCGGGAACGTGAGCTGGGTGAGCCCCAGAAGCTCGGCCGCTGCAGCCGGGATACTCAACATCAACACGGCGGGCAGGACCCAGTGCCGGAGCGCACCCCTCTTCTTGGCGATACCGAGGCCCAGCCCCATCCCGAGGAAGGCTGCGATCAAGACGAGGTTGCTGAAGTAGGCGAAAACCCGAATCTGGCTCGCGAGCCATCGGATGAACGCGAGTTCGAGCGCGAGAAGGCCGAACGTCGAAAGTAGAAGACGTGTCGCAGGTGACGCAGAGATGCGCATTCGCTCTCTGAACAGAAGCTCTCGCATGACGGGACTCTGCGTTGTTGAATTCGCCCCGCCTCCGGCCGAGGAGCGCGCTCCCGAACCGCCCCGGAAACCCCCGAGCTCACGGAGGCCACCGACTGTTCAACAGTAACAACGGACGCCGGAGCGCCCTACAGTTCTGTTTCGGCGGAGCGTCAGGGTGTGTGTTGTGCTCGGGTCTTGGGGTTGGGCTCAGGTGCCCTTAGTTTCCAGCGGAATTTTATTGGCGGTGCCCAACCGGGATGGTCTCGGTGTCAGTTTGGGACGCCGCTTTCGAGTGTAGGGGTTCTATATGAAGCGTATTTCCTTCCCGCCTGCCCGGTTCGTTCTGGCATTCTTGGCGACTTCAATGATGGTGGGGTGCTCCGGCCGCGTGGCGAGCGATGACGCCGACGTGGTGGACGATCTTGGGGCCGCGTCTCAGCCAGACACCCGTGCTGACGCCGCACCGCCATCCGGTGTCACAGCAGGGATCGCGGGGGAGGCGGGGAGCTTTACCGCTGCCATGGTCGAAGAGGGCCAGCAGATCTACGCGGGCGCCGGCATCTGTGCGGCGTGCCATGGCCCGGACGCCACCGGGGCCATCGGACCGGACCTCACCGACTCTGAATGGCTCATCGGCGATGGCGAGTACGAGCAGCTCGTTGCTCAGATCTTGGAAGGAGTCTCGGCCGAGGAGGCCACGAATTCGCTAGGCGCCATCATGCCTCCGAAGGGTGGAGCGGCCATCACGGAAGCTCAGGTCCGTTCGGTGGCGGCCTACGTGTGGACGTTGAGCCACTGAGGCCCTCAGGCCGTCGTACCGCCCCCCTAACGGGCTCCGGCCAGAGAATCGTGGGCTTGGGCGCGCTCCGCGAGCCGGTCGCTGACGTCGAGCGCGGCGCCCACGCCGCGCGCTCCCGGGACTGGAAGCGTCGAGATGATCTCGTTCTTCTGCCTGCGTGTCAGGGTGTCGGCTGCGTTGCTGGCACTGGCGTCGCCACTGCCCAGGCAACCAACGGAAAGAATGGTCAAAGCCGCCAAGGCGGCCATCGAAATCGTCTTGTACATGGTGCACCTCCAACGCGCTCATCTCGTAGACCGACGGCGCGGAGGTAAGGGATCAAGCCAGATCCCGTGGCCGAACGAACTCCGTCAGGCTTCCGCATCCGTTTTCGACGTCTTTCCAACGATCGACCCTCAACTCGATAATTGCCAGTCCCGCGGTTGGGAAGCCAGTCCTCATACTTTGAACGCTTTCCCGTAGGCCTTCGCCTGAGAGGCCATCGGCCAGCATCCCTGTGCCCGGGTTATGGCTCACCAGGAGTACCGACTCCACTGCATCGGGCACCGACCTGACCATATCGAGCATCTCACCTGGACCCGCAAGGTAGAGATCCTCCTGAAATTCGATGGCGGGGTCCACCTCCAATTCTGAAAGGATGGCGTCCAACGTTTGCCTCGTCCTCGTCGCCGTGGAGCACAGGACAAGATCAGGTAGATAACCCGCGCCCTGCATATGCGCCCCGACTCGCGGAGCGGCCGCTCGGCCCCTTGCGTTGAGCGGGCGGTCGTGATCGGAGAGTGAGTCGTCCTTCCAGGACGATTTCGCGTGGCGTAGCAGAAAAATGGTCTTCATAATCCCTACCGATCCTTGATTCCTAAACATTTGACGGGAATCGTAGTAGTATACGTGCGTCGCCCTCCGGGGCGACATCCCATGGGACACAGGGAGCTGGTTCGTGGCGAAAACCGTCGAGAAAGATCTCACCGCGATCGGTTTGCGGTCGCGGAAGCGATTTATCAACCGGGAACTGTCCTGGTTGGCGTTTAATGAGCGGGTGCTCGAAGAGGCGATGAATGAGAGCCATCCGCTGCTCGAGCGTCTTCGCTTCCTTTCCATCTCCGGTACCAACCTGGACGAATTTTTCATCGTCCGCGTGGCCGGCCTGCGAGCTCAGGTTCGGGCCGGGGTACGATCCCTCAGTCAGGACGGTCGAACGCCCAGCCGGCAGTTCGATCAGGTCAACAGCCGTGCGATGAAGCTCATGGTCCGCCAACAGGAGTCGTGGCAGGTGCTCAGGGAGGAGCTGGCCGACCACGGGATTGCGGTGGTCCACCCGTCGGAGCTCGACGAGAAGGCGCGGCTCTGGCTCGACGATCACTTCACGCACGAGATCTTTCCTGTCTTGACGCCGCTGGCTGCGGACCCAGCGCACCCCTTCCCGTTCATCCCAAACGGCGGAACGAGCTTGGCGCTTTCACTGCGACGGATCAGCGACGGTGCCTCGATGGCCGCGCTTCTGCCCTTGCCCAACCAGATGCCGCGCTTCATCCGTCTGCCGGGAAGGAGGAAGAAGCCCACCTTCGTGAAGGTCGAAGACGTGATCTGTCAGCACCTCGATTCGCTTTTCCCGGGCTTCGAAGTCGAGGAGGCCGAGCACTTCAGAATTCTCCGGGACTCGGATGTGGAAATAAAGGAAAAGGCCGAAGATCTACTTCTCGAGTTCGAATCCCTGGTGAAAAGAAGGAGGAGGGGATCGGCTATTTCCCTTCGCGTATCGTCCTTCATGTCGAAGGAGATGAGGGACTCCATCATCGAAGAGTTGAATATCCAGGAGGAGAACGTCTTCCAGGCAAGTAGCCTTGTGGGCATCGGCGACCTGAGCGAGTTGATCGTTTCGGAACGCCCGGACCTCCTGTTCGAACCCTTCACGCCACGTTTTCCCGAGCGCATCCGGGACTTCGATGGCGACCACTTCGCGGCTATCCGAGCGAAGGATCTGCTGGTTCATCACCCGTACGAGAGCTTCGATGTGGTCGTGCAGTTCATCCGCCAAGCGGCGCGTGACCCGGACGTCGTGGCCATCAAGCAGACGCTGTATCGCACGAGTGACGACTCACCGATCGTCCGGGACTTGATCGAAGCCGCCGAGTCCGGGAAAAACGTGACAGCGTTGGTCGAACTGAAGGCCCGTTTCGACGAGGAGGCCAATATCCGGCTCGCGCGCAAGATGGAGGCGGCTGGGGTTCACGTGGTGTACGGAGTGATCGACCTGAAGACGCACGCCAAAATTGCTTTGGTCGTTCGGCGCGAAGGGGGCACGCTACGCTCCTACGCGCACTTCGGCACCGGGAATTATCACCCGGACAACGCGCGGGTGTACACGGACCTTTCTTACTTCACCTGCGACGAGGAGTTGTGCCGAGACGCGGCCCGTGTGTTCAATTTCACGACCGGGTACGGTCAGCCGGAAGGCTTGGACAAGTTGGTTGTGGCTCCCTTCCATCTTCGGGATACCCTGATCCAGCTCATCGACGACGAAATCGAGCACGCCGAGGCCGGGCGAGGGGGGACCATCTGGGCCAAGCTCAACGCGCTGGTGGACGGCAAGGTGATCGACGCGCTGTACAGGGCCTCTGGGGCTGGGGTTCAGATCAGTCTCGTGGTGAGAGGGATCTGCTGCCTTCGGCCGGGCCTTCCTGGGCTTTCGGAGAACATCACGGTCAAGAGCATCGTCGGACGCTTTTTGGAGCACAGCCGCATCGTTTGTTTCGGCGCCGGGCATCCGCTGCCCTCACCCAAGGCGAAGGTCTACATCTCGTCCGCCGACTGGATGCCCCGTAATCTCGATCGCAGGATCGAGCTCCTGGTTCCGATCGAGAATCCGACCGTGCACCGGCAGATCCTGGATGAGATCATGGTAACGACCCTCCGGGACAACCTGCAGTGCTGGTATCTTCAGCCGGATCGGACCTACGTGAGGGCCCACCCCGGCGGTGATCCGTTCGGAGCGCACCGGTACTTCATGGCCAGTCCAAGTCTTTCAGGCCGGGGGAGTGCGGTGGAGGATCGGCCTCGGTTGGAGAACGCTGCCGCTCCGCCGGCCTCCACACTCACCCCCAGAACGCCAACTTGAGCCGCCCCCACATTCCGAGCGGTTCACTCGAGCCCGAGCAGGTGGCTGGGTCCTCGCGCATGTTGTACTCACCGGCGGTCGTCGCGACCCGATCGAACCTACCCTCCCCCAAATCATCCAAGGACTCGAAACCGTAGCTGATGAGTAGGCGGTCCTCGGAGGCGATCAGTTGATTGTGGACCGAGGTGAGCGCTCGGCCATTCAGGATGTAGGTAAATCGGCCGGCTTCCCCATCGAAGATCCGCGTGCCGTCATCCAGGATTAGATAACCCTCGCCGAGTCCGATACCGAGGTTGCCCGCGAGATGGCCCCAGGTCGCTCCGAGATGGTGGATGTGCACCACGTCGTGGTCGGCCTCGTGCATGTGGACACGCGATTGGGGCGTCACGTCGCCATCGACCGTAGTACAACTCGAAATCTCCTCCATGTAACGCCGATCCGAGAGATCCAAACGACCGCCATCGATGTAGATGGCCCAGTTGGCGTGAAAGTGGGTCGCCTCCGGGGGAGGAACCCCGAGGAAGCGCGCAGCTCCAAGGCCGAAAACGCCGAGCGCAATGCCGACCCAAATTCCCTTGGCCATTCCGTTTCCCCGTTTTGCCTCCCGCAGCTCGCGGTAGGCTAGTGTAATATGATCGTGCGTTGCCCGGAGACCACCGTCACGAGGATTTCGTCCAGATGAATTGGATTGCTGAGAGCAGCGAGGTCGCCGCGGGCGTCCTCGCGCGTGCTATCTCCGCCGAACTCGCACGGGCAAGGGAGGCTTTGGAGGGGCGGACAGATCTATCGTCTTCGGTGCATGAAGCGCGCCGGGCGATCAAGCGTACGCGAGCGCTCCTCAAGCTAGCCGATCCGCGATCAGGAGACTCGCACACCGACCGCACGCTGCGCGATGCGAGTCGCGCCCTCGCGCTCCTCCGGGACGCCGACGTGGTGGTCGTGACCGCAGAAGACATCCGCGCCGGCTCCCGGTCCTCCGAGCCGAACCTGGTCCCAAGACACCTGCTCGAATCTCTCGAGGACGAAAGGGGACGACGTTTCGCCGAGTCGGGCTCGGCCGATGGTCCACTCCGCCGGGCGCATGAACTCTTGAGGTCCGTCACCTTTGAAATTCCGGAGACACAGACGCTCCAGGTCACGGACAGCCAGAAGCCCACGCCGTCGGGCGCCGTGGAGCTCCTGCGGGTCGGGCTCGGTGCTTCGTACGCATCCGCCCAGGTGCGATCCGATCCAGCGGCCGGGGAAGGGCCGGTCGACGAACGTTCCCACAAGCTCCGAAAACGCGTCAAAGATCTACGTTACCAGCTCGAATTCCTGGATAGTGGCCAACCGAAACTCGATCGGTTGGTGAGGGATCTCCACCATCTCACCGATCTCCTCGGTGATAGAAACGACCTCGCCACGCTCTCGACCCACACGGCCTCCACCGACGTTCTGTGCGAGAGCGAGCGAGTGTCGCTGACTGCCCATGTGGAGGGATTGAAGTCAACGCTCCAATCGGAAGCGGAGGCACTGAGCGCCCGACTCTTCGCGGAGGAGCCGGAAACGTTCGTCGGGCGTATCGAGGCCTGGTTGAACCCACCTCCGAACCCACCTCGGGTCCCGCCTCAGGGCCCGCCTCAAGGGTAGAGGCGCCGCACGGCCCAGGCCGCGGCCGCTCCCCCCGCCCCCTCTGCCCTGGTGAACAGGAGCCGATCGTGCAGCCGGTTCAAACGGCCCTGCCAGAATTCGATGCGCTCCGGGATGAGGCGATATCCCCCCCAAAACGGAGGAAAAGGCACCTCCTGGCCCTTGAAGCGCTCCTCCATCTCCTTCGCCTTTCCCTTCAGCACCGCACGGGCCTCCAGTTCCTCACTCTGACGTGACGCCCAGGCACCGATCTGGCTTCCCCGGGTCCGGGTGCGAAAGTACGCCTCCGACGCCTCCGCGCCGATGCGCTCGACCGAACCCTCTACCCGAACCTGCCGTTCGAGCACCACCCAGTGCAGCAGGAGCGAGGCGTTCGGATTCTCGTCCATTTCCCTGGCCTTGCGGCTTCCGTAGTTCGTGAAGAAAACGAATCCGTCAGCCGAAAAGCTCTTGAGAAGGACCATACGAGACGAGGGCACGCCATCCCGATTGGCCGTGGCGAGGGAAGCCGACTCCGGAAGGAGGATGCCCGACTCCTTAGCCTGCTCGAACCATTCGCCGAACAACTCGATCGGGTCGCGGTCGGCACTCGCCTCGGGAAGCCCCTGGGTGACCCCCTGGCCGAGGGTGACCACGGACTTGATGGCTGATTTGATCGACATGGTGAACGGTAGCGAGGATAGGAATCACACGGTAGACGCGGGGGGTGGGAACCCTTTCACATCGACATGAGATCTGCGCTGGCCGCCCAGACCTCCGGGATGGGCTTGGGGGTGTCGGGTGGATCCCGTGGTTCCTGGAGCCGAAGCGCCCACCATTCCACATCGTGCCACCGCGTGAACTTGAATCCTATGTCCTGGAGGACACCCACGGGCTTGAAGCCGAACCTTTCGTGCAAGGCGACACTCGCGTCGTTTGGCAAGGCGATGGCCGCGACGGCATTGATGAAGCCCTGGAGCCGCAGTATCCCCAACAGAGACGTGTAAAGGGCGCCCGCAACACCCCCCCCTTGTGCCTCGGGACGCACGTACACCGTAACTTCGACGGACCACTGGTAGGCTGGCCGTGACTGGAAATCGGCCGCATATGCATAGCCCAAGACGTGCCCGGCCTCCTCACAGACGAGCCACGGGTAGCGCTCCAGGGTGCTGCGGATCCGACCGGCCATCTCGGGTCTGGTGGGTGGCACCTCGTCGAACGAAATGGCCGTGTCCGTGACGATCGGCGCGTAGATGTCCAGGACCTGAGTGGCGTCGGTCTCGGCCGCGAAGCGGATCGTCGGAGCCATGTCCCTAGGCCAGGCGCCGCGCCTCTCGAAAGCTGATGAGCCGCCTGGATTCCTCGTCCCAGAGGGCAAGGCTCAGGGTCTTGATCCCATCCCAGATGTTGATCCGCGTCACCTGCTGGAGCTGAGGGTTCTCATCGAGGCACTGTTGCAGCCGGTAGTTCGGAATCCGAGCGCTCAGGTGATGAACGTGATGGATACCGATGCTGGCGGTGACCCATTGGAGAGGCTTGGGGAGCACGAGATAAGAACTACCCTGGAGACCCGCGTCGAAGTACGACCATTCGGTGTGCTCGTTCCAATACGTATCTTCGAATTGGTGTTGTACGTAGAAGAGCCACACCCCCACCACTCCGGTGAGCATCAGCACCGGCAGGTGAACCAGCAGCGCCGCCTTGAGCCCGATGGTCAGGCCCAAAAGCACCACGATCGCCACGAGCACCGCATTCGTCTTCCAGACGCTCGCCCACTCCCGCTTCCATCGCCTGGGAATATCCCAGGGATAGCGGTGCTTGAGGGCGAAAACGAAAAATCCCCCCAAGCCCAAAAGCACGAACGGATGTCGGTAGAGACGATAACGAAGGCGCCCGAAAAAAGACTTCTTACGGTATTCCGAAAGGGTGATCGTGTCGACGTCACCGAGGCCCCGAAAACCCAAGTCGCCCGAATGAGCATGGTGATAGGCGTGCGTTTTCCGCCAATACCGGTACGGCGTAAGGGTCGCTACACCGAGCCAGAAACCGACCAGGTCCGCAACTTTTTGCGATTTGAAAAACGATCCGTGCCCGCAGTCGTGCTGAATCAGGAAAAGGCGCATGACGAAGCCGGCGGTCGGAACCGCAATGATCAGGGTCAGCCAATACCCGACCGAAAGGGCACGGTATGCGGCGTACCAACACACAAAGAACGGTACCGCAGAAGTGAGAATCTGTCCCACGCTACGCCGGAGGTCCGCTCCACCATACGGCCCGAGGATCCTGCGCCACTCCTCCGAAGTCCTTTCCTCGTGGACCGGCTCCCCCGCGCCCGGACCGTCGGCGACGGGATCGGCGGAGATCGGATCGTCGGAAATCACATTTTGGTAGAACGGCCCTTCTCGATTTTTCGGTCCCACGGGTTCTTCTGGCGAACCGTCGATGTGGCCCATCAGAACCCGACCCCGAGAGCGGCGGGGAGCGTCGCCACCGAATCCAGAATGAGATCAGGTCGCGGCGTACTGGGAGCGAGTGCCCCGTCCTGGAAGCGGCCGGTTTTCACCAGGATTGCCGCAGCGTCACAGGCTTGGGCGCCTGCCACATCCGTCCCCGGGTCGTCTCCCACCACCGCCAGGTTGAATAACTCAACGCCCATCGACTCCGCAGCACCCTGAAAAAACATCTCGCTCGGCTTGCCCGCCAGGGTGGCCTCACGCTCCGTCGCGTACTCGAGAGCCGCGACGAACGTACCCGCATCCAAAGCCAGCCCTTCGCCGGTATCCCAGTACCGGTTTCGCTGTAATGCTACGAACTCCGCACCGTCCATGATGTGACGGAACGCGTCGTTGAGCCGAGTGAAGTCCCAGGCCTCTCCCAAATCCCCTACGACCACAGCCTGGGGAGATGTTTCATTGATCTTGAAATGACCAAAGTCTTCATGCGCCGCTTCGGGAACGCATAGGGACAAGTTCCACAGGCCTTTTTTTTCAAGCCAGGCCGCAGCGGCGAGAGGCGCGGTGAAGACCTCGCCGGCCTCCAGCTCGAGCCCCATTTCTTGCAGGCGACCGACGAGAGCTGCCCGCGACATCCGCGTGGTGTTCGTGCCGAACCTCAGGGGGAGGCCACCACGACGTAGCGCGTCGACGGCATCGGCGGCGCCCGGCACCAAACGGTCACCGACGTAAATGGTGCCGTCCAAATCGAGTAAGACGCCTTTGATGTCCTCGAGCGGCTCGATCATTCAATGTCCTGTGTTGAGTGGGCACTGGGCAAGAAGACCCCAGGGCCACCGCCCCGGTTCCTCAAGAGGGTCTCGGTGGCGGCTGCGGGAAAATAGGCCCGAAAGAAATCGAGGTCCATGGTAGACGTCGAAAAGCACTTTCATTCACCGGCGGCTTACCCTACTCTCACGGCCCCTTCGACCCAAGGAGTTTGGATGCCGCCTTTCATCAGAAGCGTGCTCTCCGTCTTGGGCGCATTCGTCGTCGTGGCCGTGCTCGTAGGGCTGGCCACGGCTCTCGCAGCGCAGATCATGTTGGGATCCACGGGGCCCGGCACGGAGCCAACGACGCCGTTCTTGGTCGTAAACCTGACCTACAACGTGCTGTTCGCGATCGTGGGTGGATATGTGGCCGCGACGGTATCGGATCACTCCCCGCTCGGACACGCCGCCGCACTCTCCGCGTTCATGATGTTGCTCGGGCTGACGTCATGGCTGATCAACGGCGGCCAGCCGGCGCCAGGCGAGCCCGACTGGTATCCAGGGGTGATTACCATGCTTGTGCCACCCACCGCCGTTCTGGGGGGAATTCTCGTCACACGGCGCACACGCTCGCAGACCCGTTTCAGCAAGCGGGCGCGCGAATCAGACGGGGCCTCTTCCTAGGCAGGAACTTCACCCCAGGTCCAGGTCGAAAACTCGCTCCTCATCCCGCTCATCATCCCGCTCATCATCAACTTCCTCCCCGTTGGTGGACCGCCCGACTGCGTCGCGGATTTCGTCGAGAATCTCTCCGAGCCGCCGTTCCGCAAAAGCGATCTCCGCCGTCACGGCGTCCTTGTTGCGAACGCCCCGCTCCAGATCGACGGTCAGCCAGTTGAGCCTTCGCACCACGTCGAGAAGCTGCATGACCTCAGACCGAAGCACGCCGAACTGGCGATGGCGGACCCTGCGCTGCGGCAGGACGTTCATCAATTGGGCGATCCCCAATCCATCGGCCGCGTAGATGATGGGAAACAGGAGGAACCCGGCGACCAACAACCTGAGCCAGGGGGCGATTTCGATGTACATCGCCACCGACCCGAGAAGGAGAGCGAAAAAGAGTACAGCCATATGTCGTAGCTTGAGAGTCATGGTCCTCGGGGCACCCGCAGGAGGGCTCCTGGTTGGTGTTCTCTTGCCGCGGATTCCGGTCGAGAAATCCGAACGGGGGGACACTCTCTACCTTACTCGGGGATCACACGTCACGCCAGAAAAACGTGCTGTCGCACCGCGAAAAAAATGCCCTCACGCGTAGGCGGCGGTCATATATTCGATCCAGCGGAACGAACGATCTCCCGCGGTCTATTTAAAAAGATACCAACCTAAAAGAGGTCCTTGGATGAAGCTGATTTTGTCAGGGGGTGAGATTTCTCACCGGACCACCCGGGTGCGACGCCGTGGGATCACACTTGCCTTGGTCACCGCGCTGTCCCTCGCGGGCACCGGCTGCTCCAGTCTGAGCAATACACAACGTGGGGCACTGATCGGGGCGGGGGCCGGAGGTGCTGTGGGCGCCATCATAGGGAACGCGGCCGGCTCGACCACCAAGGGCGCGATCATCGGCGCGGTTGTGGGCGGGGCCGCGGGCGCGATCATCGGGAGTCGAATGAACGACCGGGCCGAGACGCTGGAGAGGGAGCTCGACAACGCCACCATCGAGCGCGTGGGAGAGGGGATCCTGGTAACCTTCGACTCCGGCATCCTCTTCGGTTTCGACTCCTCCACGCTGCGAGCACAGGCGCGTAATAACCTCGGTGACCTAGCCCGTGTGCTGGCCGCCGACCCGGAGGATTACGAGATCCTCGTGGCGGGGCACACCGACAACTCCGGGGCTGAGGCCTACAACCAGGCGCTCTCGGAGCGGCGAGCCGCTGCGGCTTCGGATTTCCTGGCCACCGCGGGAATCCCGGGCTCACAGATCCGCATCCAGGGCCTCGGTGAGATGGAACCCTTGGCCTCGAATGAGACCCCAGTGGGTCAGCAGGCTAACCGACGGGTCGAGGTCGCGATTTTCGCCAGCGCCGCATACCGCGAGGAGGCGATTCGGCAAGCACGAAACTGATTCGGGACTGCCTACCTCGCCCCTGCGGGCTCGAGCCGGACCACGGCAGTGGGCAAGCCATCTCGGCTTTCGATGGCGACGTAGATATATCCATCCGGGCTCTGCCGGATGTCACGTACGCGACCCATGCCCTGGAGGAGTGTCTCCTCCCGAACCACACGCTGTCCGTTCATCGTGAGGCGCGCGATTTGCTGGCCGCCCAGGCCTCCGACGAAAATGCTTCCCTTCCAGGCAGGGAAGACGTTTCCGGTATAGATCATCAGACCGGACGTCGCGATGGACGGCACCCAGAAATGTGTCGGGGCTTCGATCCCATCCCGGAGCGTCCCTTCGTGGATCGCCGAGCCGGTCCGGTAGTTCACGCCGTACCCGATCACGGGCCAACCATAGTTCAGGCCCGGAAGAATGCGGTTGAGCTCGTCCCCCCCCTGAGGTCCGTGCTCGGTGATCCAGACGTCCCCTGTCTCGGGGTGGATGGCCAGCCCCTGGGGGTTCCGGTGTCCGTAACTCCAGATCTCGGGCAGTACGCCGCTCTCGCCCACGAAGGGATTGTCGACGGGCACGCTCCCGTCGTCGTGAAGGCGGATGACGGTGCCGTGATGGTTCGAGATATCCTGTGCGGGGTGGGCCTCCAGGTCCCCTATTGAGGGAGCCTGACGGTCCCCGACCGTGACGAAGAGGTACCCCTCCTCATCGAACGCGAGGCGCGCGCCGTAGTGGCCAGGGCGACCCCGGCTCTCCGCAACGAAGATGTCTTCGACATCCGTGAGCCGGTCGTTCTCAAAACGCCCCCGGGCAACCGCCGTGGTCGCCTCCGTCCCGTCGCCAATCGGCTTGGCATAGCTCAGGTAGACAAGCTGATTCGATTCGAAGTCCGGATGAAGGACCACGTCGAAAAGCCCACCCTGACCCTGGGCCAAAACCTCGGGAACTCCCTCGACGGGGGCCATACGCAGTAAACCGTTTCGGACGAGACGTAGCCGACCGGGGCGCTCCGTGATGAGCATGTCGCCCCCGGGAAGAAACGCAATGGACCATGGGGTGATCAGGCCGTCGGCTACTTTGACGACCCGATAATCGTGGTTGGCCGACCGAAGGACCGGGTCCTGGCCCAAAACGGGCGTTACGACGGAAAGAAGAAGCCCGAGGGCAATGAAAATTCTCACGGGTGTCCGGACCATCTCAATCTCCTGCGTCTTTTGGAGTCAAATCCCGGGTGGGGACCGCCTAAGCATCGAATTTAGCCATTGGGATATAGCCATTCCGGGCATACCGAGGAAAGACCCCGGCGGGAGGAAGGACTCCGTGGAAAGAAACTCCTACGCCTCGGTCTCGCCTTCGGCGCGGGTCCGCATCACTCGTCGTATGCCATAGATCACCAGGCATGCCAACGCCACGCCGAGCCCGATCTTGAGCCCGATCGCTAGGACTCCGAGGATCCAGGCAATCACCGGGGCCATGAGAAGCTGGAGAAGCTTCCAAAGGATAACGCCGGCGATTCCCGTAAACGCTACAGGAGCGAGATATTTTGTCATATTAGCCTTTACGGAGGGTACGCGTCGCTTGTTTCAGGCACCTGGGTTGCCCATAGGGCAATGTGCCGAAGCCGACGCGCCCCGGGCTGAGTTTCGCAACGGAATCTCACTGCCGAGCTTGGACGCTGACCCGCCCAGAGGCAAGTAAGACGTAACCGGAGGAGACCACACAATGGGCGTCGCCGAGGCCAAGACTGAAGCGCTCAGAGTTCCGGGCATCCATCACGTTACCGCCATTTCGGGGCGGGCACAGCAGAACGTGGATTTCTACGCGGACACGCTCGGGCTCCGTACGATCAAACAGACCGTGAACTTCGATGATCCTGGGACTCACCACCTCTACTACGGCGACCGTGCCGGGACGCCGGGCACCGCCATGACCTTCTTCCCTTGGGAACACGCCGCCCACGGTGAGCCGGGTTCGGGTTCCACCGAGGCGACTGGTTTCTCGGTGCCTCCGGGCTCGCTCGAGTTCTGGACCGACCGCCTCAGAGCTGGAGGCTTCTCACCAGGGGAGGTAGTGACGCGGTTCCAGGAAGAGTCGTTACGCTGCGAGGATCCCGATGGGTTGGTCCTGGAGCTCGTGGCGGGACCCGCCACGCGCGAGACATCGGCCGGCCGGCCGGTCCATCCGGGCGTTCCCCCCGAGTTCGCCATACGCGCCTTCCACGGCGTGGTCCTCGACATAGCCGACCCAGAGCCAACGGCGAGGCTTCTCACCGACGTCATGGGCTTCGAGCACATGGGCGAACACGACGGACGGATCCGCTTCAGGGGTGATGAGCATGAGGTCGGCTCGATCGTGGACCTTCGCGCGGCCGGGTCGGGGGCGCCAGCGCACATGGGACGAGGAAGCGTGCACCATGTGGCGTTCCGTGCCCGGGACGACGATGAACAAGAGTCGTGGAGGGAGACCATCGCCGCCGCCGGGTTCTCCGTGACCGAGGTCAAAGACCGCTGCTACTTCCGGTCCATCTACTTCAGGGAACCCGGCGGTGTCCTGTTCGAGATCGCGACGGATACCCCGGGGTTTGGAATCGACGAATCACCGGAGGAGCTCGGGCGCAGCCTCAAGCTCCCGCCCTGGCTCGAATCCCGCCGGAGTGAGCTCGAGGCACGACTTCCGAAGCTCATGCTCCCCGACGAACGGTCATGACAGATAATCCTCACCGCGGTAGCGAGGAAGTCCGGTTCGGCCCGGAGCTCGAAGAGGCCGAGAGTGCCGTCGTCCTGATTCACGGCCGCGGGGACAGTGCGCGCGGAATTCTTGGCCTAGCGCCCGAGCTCCAAGCGCCGAAAACGGCCTTTCTCGCGCCCCAGGCGACGGGGTTTTCGTGGTATCCGAACAGTTTTCTGACCGAGATCGAACTCAACGAGCCTTGGCTCTCATCCGCTCTCGAGCGGATCGAGGCAGCCGTCACCGCCGTGGCCACGATCATTCCCAAAGAGAGAGTGGTGCTCATGGGGTTCTCTCAGGGAGCGTGCCTGGCTCTCGAGTTCGCGGCCCGAAATTCACAACGATACGGAGGTGTGGTAGCGTTTTCAGGCGGGCTGATCGGACCCGACGGCACTCCGCGGCACTACCCGGGGTCCCTCGAGGGGACCCCGGTCTTTCTGGGCTGCAGCGACGTGGACGCGCACATCCCGGTGAGTCGCGTCCATGAAACGGCGCACGTTTTGGAGGGTCTCGGCGGCTTGGTCGACGAGCGGATCTATCCCGGCATGGGGCACACGATCAACGGGGAGGAAATCGCTTGGGCTACCAAACTCCTCACATCTTTTGGGGCCGAAGGGCCCTAGCCGCCTCCAGATTCAACGAATCCGGAGGCATTTTTTCGGAGAAAAAAGAGCTAGGTCCCCCGCCAGACCCACCGGTATACTTAAAAGACCGCTAGATGCTGCCCGAGACGGGGGCGTGCACGCCTGGGAAGCCCCCCTTCATTGATGCAGGGATGTAATAGGTGTCTGGAAATACGACCATCCTCGTCGTCGAGGATAATCCCGATCATGTCGGGTTGATCGAGGCCATAATCTCCTCGGGCCTGGAGGGGGTCCGCGTTCAGGTGGCGCTTCGCGGCCAGGGAGCTCGCCGGCATCTCCGTGGGGAATGGTCCGCATACGAGGATGACGGGCGAAACAACCCGGTCCCCGACTTGATCATACTCGATCTTTCGCTACCGGATGGGAGCGGCTTCGACGTCCTCCGATGGATTGCGAGGCGAAAACGGCTCAGAGACATTCCGGTTATCGTCTTCACCGCGTCAACGGATCCGGAGCACGCCCGCCTGGCGGAGGAGTTCGGAGTCCGCCGATTCCTCCAGAAACCCGCCGACTTCGGCGACTTGGTGGCGGCGATCAAGGAGGAGCTGCCGGGAGAGGATGCGTGGCAAGACCCCGAATCGGGACGGCGTCCGGAGACGCGCCGAGTGCCGCCTCGCTGAGAATTGATATAATTACGGACTTCGTTTAAGCGAGGCGCGGCTCTTCGCGCCGTCACCTGCACGCCATCACCGACAGGGGACGCCCCGGAACGCATGACCGGCTCCGAATCGTTGACACCAGCCAGCCCTGACAAGGCGCCAGCGTTCTACGTGGGCTCGGAGGTCGGGCGGTTGAGAAAGGTCCTGGTCCATCGGCCCGGCCTGAGCATTGAACGGCTCACACCTTCGAACGTCCGGGAGCTGCTCTTCGATGACGTGCTGTGGGTGCGGCGAGCGCGGGAGCAGCACGACCTTTTCGTCGACCAACTCCGCGACCGGGGCGTCGAGGTCTACCTGCTCCGAGACCTCCTTTCAGAAACGCTCACCGCGAGCGCAGAAGCGCGACAGAAGATCGTGAGGCACGTCATCACGGAACGGACCGTGGGGGTCTCCCTGCGCGATGAAATCCGAGCCTATCTCCTCGAGATGAACCCGGACAGGCTGGCGACCCACCTGATCGGCGGCCTCGAAAGGAGTGAGGTGGAGGGACTCGACCTCAGCCGCTCACTTACCGTGCGAGCCGGTCCCGACACATCGTTCGTTCTTCCACCGCTTCCAAATTCCCTCTTCACGAGGGACTCGTCGTCGTGGGTTTACAACGGAGTGACGCTGAATCCGATGTACTTCCCGGTGAGACGCTTGGAGACGGTAAACGTGGAGCTCATTTACCAGAATCACCCGATGTTCAAGGATGCGGATTTCGAATTCTGGTACTCCGATGACCAGAGCCGTGGCGATGGACCTCTCGAGGATTTCGGAAAGGCTTCCCTGGAGGGTGGGGACGTCATGCCGATCGGAAACGGTACCGTTTTACTGGGCATCAGTGAGCGGACGACGGCACGGATGGTCGAACTCTTCGCAACCACGCTCTTCGAGGCGGGTGCCGTGGAACGCGTGATCGCGTGCGACATCGGCCAAGACCGGGCGCACATGCACCTCGACACCGTGGTCACGATGTTGGACGTGGATGCCGTGACCATCTACCCGAAGGTCGTGGATCACATCGCGGTCTACAGCGTTCGCCCCTCGGACCGGGCCGGCGGCGGGCTGGACATCACTCGGGAGGATAACTTTCTCGACGCGCTCAAGGACGCATTGCAGGTGAAGCGGTTGAGGGTCATCGGAACGGGCGGCGATGATTTCCAGGCCCAACGTGAGCAGTGGGACGACGGGAACAACCTCCTTGCGGTCGAGCCCGGCGTAGTGGTGGCGTACGCGAGAAACGAGTACACGAACACCAAATTACGCAACGCGGGTATCGAAGTGATCACGATCGACGGGTCCGAGTTGGGCCGGGGACGGGGCGGCGGACACTGCATGACCTGCCCCCTGCTGCGGGACCCCGTCTGAAGGGGGATCGGAAGGGCACTCGAACGTAGGAGGCAGTGCATGACGGTGGATCTCGAGCGGCGCAGCTTTCTCAAGCTCGAAGACTTCACACCGGAAGAGATCCGGTATCTCCTCGACTTGGCGGCCACGCTGAAATCCGAAAAGGCCGAGGGTCGGGAGCGCCCCCGTCTGGCCGGAAAGAACATCGCCCTGATCTTCGAGAAAACCTCCACCCGCACGCGGTGTGCCTTCGAGGTGGCGTCCTTCGACCAGGGGGCCCGCGTCACGTATCTGGGGCCGGGCAGCGGATCCCAGATTGGGCACAAGGAATCGATCAAGGATACGGCCCGCGTGCTCGGCAGAATGTATGATGGAATCCAATACCGGGGATTCGGACAGAAGATCATTGAGGAGCTGGACCGCTTCTCGGGCGTGCCCGTGTGGAATGGCCTGACCGACGAATTCCACCCCACCCAGGTGCTCGCCGACCTGCTCACCATGGAGGAGCACACCCCGAAGCCGCTCTCTGAGGTCTCGTTCTGTTATCTCGGCGACGCCCGGAACAACATGGGTAACTCGCTGATGGTCGGGGGAGCCAAGATGGGCATGGATGTCCGGCTGGCGGCTCCGGAAGCGTGCTGGCCCGAGGCGGATTTCGTCGGACGGTGCCGGGAAATCATGAACGCCACCGGCGGATCCCTTACCCTCACGGAAAGTGTGGAGGAGGGCGTCCGGGATGTGGACTTCCTCCACACCGATGTGTGGGTTTCGATGGGTGAGCCCGACGCGAAGTGGGCGGAGCGCATCGACCTCTTGCGGCCGTACCAGGTCAACTCGGAGGTGATGGCCATGACCGGGGACCCGCCGGCGAAATTTCTCCACTGCCTCCCGGCGTTCCACGACCGGGAGACGCAGGTCGGAGAGGAGATTTTCGAGAAGTACGGGCTGGATGGAATGGAAGTGACCGACGAGGTGTTCGAATCCGAGCAGTCGATCGTGTTCGATCAAGCCGAAAACCGGGTGCACACCATCAAGGCCGTGATGGTGGCGACACTCGGGTCCTGATCTGCGAAATCCATGCGCATCGTCGTGGCGCTCGGGGGAAATGCACTGCTGCGCAGGGGCGAACAACCCACCGCGGCGATACAACGTAAGAACGTCCGGACCGCGGCCGAGGCGCTGGCGCCCATCGCGAACGCCCACGAGCTCGTGATCACGCACGGAAACGGCCCCCAGGTGGGTCACCTCGCGCTACAGGCGGCGGCCTACGAAGATGTGCACCCCTACCCCCTCGATGTCCTCGGTGCGGAGACCGAAGGGATGATCGGGTACATGATCGAACAAGAGCTGGGAAATCTGCTTCCCGTCGAGCGGCCTCTCGCGACCATCCTCACGATGGTGGAGGTGGACCCCGACGATCCGGCGTTCCGGAATCCCACCAAGCCCATCGGCCCGGTGTACACCGAGGACGAAGCGCGCACACTGGCGAACGACCGGGGCTGGGCCGTCGCACCCGACGGAGACGGCTGGCGGCGGGTCGTGCCGTCACCGCTTCCCAAACGGGTGTTTGAGATTCGACCGGTGCGCTGGCTCCTGGAGCACAACGTCATCGTCATCTGCTCCGGAGGAGGAGGAATTCCCACCGCCTATGACGATCAACGAAAACTGCATGGAGTGGAGGCGGTGATCGACAAGGACCGGGCTAGCGCCCTCCTGGCCGAGGAGGTCGAAGCCGACTGCCTGATCCTTGCCACGGACGTCGACGCAGTCTATCACGACTGGGGTAAACCCGAGCAGCGGCCGATCGCACAGGCGTCTCCAGGCGATTTCCGCCACCAGGACTTACCTGCCGGCTCGATGGGACCCAAGGTCGAGGCGGCCTGTACCTTCGTGGAGAACACGGGGAGGAGGGCAACCATTGGCGCACTCGAAGACATTGCAAAGATGTTGGCCGGCGAAGCCGGAACGGTGATCGAGCCGTGACGGCTTTTGGACATGGAAGGTCCCCCGCGCGGTGCGGGACCACGAAACCCGAACGCAGGAAGCTTCGTCGGGAACGGGGAGGGGGGAGTTACACCCCTCTTCGCCAAAATCCCGCCGGCCATCTCGATGGCCGGTTTCACACCACCAGGTAACGTTCGCATGGAACCGGAGATCATCATCGGGGCGCTCGCCATCTTCGTTAGCGGTGGGGCGATGGGAGCTGCCGGTATTCTTCTCTGCCAGTGGGTCGTGGCGAGGATCTCGCCACCGTCACAAGGGCGCTCACAACTTCGGGGTTCGCGCGATGTCGAGGCGATGAGGGCGGACCTCGCCGACCTCGCCCTTCAACTCCATTCGGTGGACACCCGCCTGGACTTCACGGAGCAACTCTTGGGCGGAGCGCTCTCCGGTAGCCGGCCGCCAGAGTCGCTTCCTCCGCCCCAAGACGACTCGGGGAAGGGCGATGGTACCGTCGTGGTAGACACGCCCTCGCTCGAGGAGGATGGTTTGCCGGAGGGCGAGGGCGATTCGCCCGAGGCGGAAAGCCTGGCCCGATAATCGGACCTCGCCCAGAAGTCGAACATCTCCAAGCCCCACCGTTGGACAGGCCTCCTCCTTGAGCAAATATTGCGCCATGAATGGCGCAACCTTTCGTATCGGAATCGACCTCGGTGGCACCAAAATCGAAGGGTTGGCGCTGACCCGAGATGGAGCCGAGGTCGCGCGCCGACGAATCGAAACGCCGAAGGACTACCAAAAAACCCTCCTAGCGATCGAGGGACTCGTATCCGTCGTCGAGGAAGAAGCGAGCGCCGCCACCGGCAATACCGGGCTCGGCTCGGTCGGCGTGGGCATCCCCGGAACCCTGTCGCCCGTGACCCGCGTCGTGAAGAACTCGAACTCGCCATGGCTGAACGGCCACGCGTTCGACAAGGACCTCGAGGCGATCCTAGGGAGGCCGATTCGGGTGATGAACGACGCGAACTGTTTTGCGCTTTCCGAGGCCACCGACGGCGCGGGCACGGGGGCATCCGTGGTATTCGGTGTCATCCTAGGGACCGGGGTCGGTGCGGGTATCGTGATCGAAGGCCACGTCTTGGAGGGGCACCAGGGGATCGGAGGGGAGTGGGGCCACAATTCACTCCCCTGGCCAAGAGGTGGGGAGTGTCCGGGGCCGGACTGCTACTGCGGGCGAAAGGGATGTATCGAGACCTACGTTTCGGGTCCCGGCATGGTGCGGGATCACGAAGCGGTCACGGGAGAGCGACTCTCGACTGAGGAGATCGTGGCTAATGCGGCCCGTGGTGACGCCGATGCCACGGCCTCGTACGGCCGCTACGTGGACCGGCTGGCTCGGGGGCTCGCCGCCGTGATCCACGTGCTCGATCCGGAGATCGTAGTTCTGGGCGGGGGCATGTCGAACGTACCAGGGCTACCGGAGGAGGTGCAAACGGCCCTGCCTCCTTACGTCTTTACCGATAAGCTCACCACGCGGGTCCTCCGGAACGTGCACGGCGATTCGAGTGGCGTCCGGGGGGCGGCCTGGCTCTGGCCCGCCGATGATCACTGAAGCCCCGTGGCGCTCGCCACGAAGGTGACCCCGGCGCCGAGCACCATCAAGAGAAGGTACGCGGCCGCCTCATCCGGAGAGCGTCCTGTCAGACAGTGCCTACTTCGTGCATGATGGCCATGACGTTTCCCATGGCTCCATGCTCCGTCATATGGTTAAACTCGGTTCAAGCCGCTCACTCGCTTCAACTGCTCGCACGCTTCAGCCGTTAACCGGCTTCAGCCGCCCGCCGGCTCGTCCATCGCTCAATGATTTCCTGGATCCCTGCGACGCCCTCGGTGAGGGCCGCGGGGCCCGGCTGAAGAATGATCGACGATTTGATCTCGTAGACGTGCCCATCACGTACCGCCGGTACGTTCTCCCACCCCGGTCGCGCCATGACTTTTTCCGGGCGGAACTTACGCCCGCACCACGAACCGATGATGATATCCGGCGCCCTACGTACCACCTCCTGCGGATCCTCGATGATCCGGCCTTTCGCGAGGGAGGACTCGGACAACTCGGGAAAACAATCCTCCCCGCCGGCGTAGCCTATCAGCTCCGACACCCAGCGGATGCCTGAAATCATCGGGTCACTCCACTCCTCGAAATAGATGCGGGGCCGCTCCGGAAAACCGCTGGCCCGCTCCCGGACGCTGGCGAGATTCGCAGCGAGCCGGACCGCTAGCTCTTCCCCTTTCTCGGCACACCCCACCATCGCCGCCAACGCCCGGATCATCCGCAGGATGCCGTCCACGCTTCGGTGGTTGAACACGTGGACCTCCACCCCATGACCGATCAACTGCGCGGCGATGTCGGCCTGGATGTCCGAGAACCCCAGGACCAGGTCGGGCCGGAGCTTCAGAATTTCGTCGATTTTGGCACTCGTGAACGCCGAGACTCTCGGCTTCTCACGCCGGGCGCGGGGGGGGCGAACCGTGAATCCTGAGATCCCGACGATCCGCCAGTCCTCGCCGATCGTGTAGAGGGTCTCCGTGGTTTCTTCAGTCAGACAAACAATCCGCTCGTACATGGCACGGTTCGGGTTTCAGAATTGCGATTGCTTGGAGAAAGGATATCGTAAAGGCCATCGTACGATGATCCCTTCAGGATACCAACCCGATCTCGGTTCGCACGCCGGCAGAGGCTCCGCGACCGGCACCCGGAGGAGTGACCACGTGTCTCGTAAAAACATCCACGAAATTCCTACCGAGCCGGTGAACGCCGGCTCCGGCACCATCCGCCAGGTCCTCATCGGTCCGGACGAAGGACCGAATTTCTCGATGCGGCGTTTTGTCATGGCACCCGGAGGGGGGATGCCGAAACACACGAACACCGTGGAGCACGAACAGTACGTGCTTGGCGGGGCGGCCCGAATCGGTATCGGGGATGACGTCTTCGAGGTCGCCGAGGGTGACGTCGTCTTCATTCCGGCCGGGGTACCCCATTGGTACGAATCGCTGGGCCCAGATGAATTTTCGTTCCTGTGTGTCGTCCCCAACCAACCGGACGAAATACGCATCGTGGACAGCGAATAGAGTACGTGGAGACCATCGGATGGCTTTCGATTCTCCCCCCGGTGGTGGCCATCGCGTTGGCCATCAAGACTCGGGAGGTCTACATCTCGCTGGCCACCTTCGTGTGGTTGGGCTGGACCATCATGAACTCCTGGAACCCCATCGTCGGATTGGTCGACGGGGTAAACACCTTCCTGGCCGCGATCACCAGCCCCGGCAACGCAAGGACGCTCGTATTCTCCGCGCTGATCGGTGGGATAATCACGCTGACGCAGGCCTCGGGCGGCATGGAGGGCTTCATCAGTTGGGTCGAGCGAAGGCGGTTGGGCCAGAATCGCCGTACCGTGCGCCTGTTCGCCATCGGCACCAGCATGTGTCTCTTCCTCGAGTCGAACTTCGGACTGCTGGTGGCCGGCTCCGTGTCCCGCCCACTCTTCGATCGATCCAAAATTTCCCGTGAAAAACTGAGCTATATTCTCGACGCGACCTGCGCACCCAAGCAGCTTCTCATTCCGATCAACGCCTGGGGCGCCTATATCGTGACGCTCCTCGTCGCGCAGAACGTGGCCGAGCCGAACCGGGTGCTCCTCTCGGCGCTCACGTTGAATTTTTACGCGATCCTCTCGATCATCCTGGTCGTGTTCGTGGCCCTCACCGACTGGAATATCGGACCCATGCGCGAGGCCGAGCGCCGCATCCAGGAAGAGGGCAAGCTGCTGCGGGACGGGGCTGAACCGATGATGTCCTCGGACGTTTCCATGTTGGCTGCAAAGGAGGGCGTGCCACACCGGGCGGTCAACATGCTCCTTCCGGTCATCGCCATGGTCGCCACCGTACCCATCGTCCTCTGGATCACGGGAGATGGGGAGATGCTGCAGGGGAGCGGGTCGGACGCCGTCCTTTGGGGCGTCATCGTCGGAATCCTGCTCGCTGCCGTCATGTACCGGGTCCAGGGGATCATGACGTTTCGGGAGGTGACCGACTACACGATCAAGGGAATTCAGGGGCTGACGCCGGTCGTGATCGTGCTCGCGTTGGCATTTTCGATCGCGGGAACCCAACAGGCGCTGGGCACAGGCGTGTGGCTGGCTCAGGTTGCGGAGGCAGGTGTGAACCCGGGCTTCGTGCCGGCCATCGTCTTCGTGCTCGCTTGTATCATGGCCTTCTCGACGGGAACGTCGTGGGGCACGTTCGCGATCATGATTCCCATCGTCGTCCCCATGGCCGAGCTGCTGGAGCTACACCTCGGGCTCACACTGGCCGCCGCTCTGGGCGGCGGAATTTTCGGGGATCACTGTTCGCCGATCTCCGACAGCACGATCGTGGCGTCGATGGCCTCCGCGACGGACCATATCGACCACGTTCGGACGCAGCTTCCCTACGCGCTCCTGGCCGCGTCCGCGGCACTCGTCCTGTTCCTGGGTGTGGGCTTTGTGTTGTAGCCGCTAACGGCCCTCCAGGAAGATCAGCCCCCCACCCAGCCCCCCCGAAAAGACGTCCAGGTCGCCGTCACCGTCGATGTCCACGAGTGATGGCGTGGAATACCTGGGGAGCGGCAGCGTGAAGGTCGAATCCAGGACGAAAATGGGATCGACGTCCGTCGGTGAGCCCTCCCTTCGATAGAGAAGCACGCCACCCTCTTCGCGGCCGAGTAGCAGGTCCTGGTCGCCATCACCGTCGACATCCGCGAACGTCGGAAAGCTCCTCCGGCCCACATCGATCCCCGCGAAGCGATCCGTCACGAGGTCGAACGAGGGAGCCTGCGCAGTCCCGACGTTCCGGTAGAAGTTGAGCTCGCCCGAAGACTCTCCGATAAAGAGGTCGAGGTCGCCATCGCCGTCGACGTCGGTCAGCGCGGGTGTGCTGTTGCTCCCCCGCGTGAGCCGCACGAGCGTGGTGTCCTGGAGTACGAACTCCGGCTCCGCACGCGTACCCTGGTTCAGGTAGAGCGCGACGCCCCGGTTCCACGTGCCGACGAGCATGTCGAGGTCACCGTCGCCGTCGAGATCACCCAGAGCCGGCGCGTAGTGATACATGGTGAAAAGCGGAATAAAATCGCGTTGCTCGAACGAAGGAGCCCGCGCCGAACCCACGTTCTCAAAGTGATAGAGACGGGAGGTCTGCGTGTCGTCCGGGTCCAACTTGTTGGCCACCAGCAGGTCCAGATCACCGTCACCGTCCAGGTCGGCCAACACCGGAATGCTCTCGCTTCCGACATCGAGCGTGTAGATGAAGCGGTCGGTGCGGTGGAGGAATTCTCCGTCCACCTGCTCGTAGAAGTGGAAGTTCCGAATGGTCGTCAGATTCGGATTGAAGGCACCGCCGAGCACGCCTATGAACAGGTCGAGATCGCCGTCGGAGTCCACGTCTTGGAGAACCGGCACGTTGTACCCACTCGTGGCGATCGTACCGTCCACGACGAAGGGCAGCGGCTCGGTGCGGAGGTTCGGCTCGCTGCAGGAACCCGTGTTTTCCACAAAGAGCACACCGCGCTCGAAGAAATCACCCCAAAAGAAATCGAGGTCCCCATCCTTGTCGATATCCGCGAAGGCCATGGCATTGGCGCCGTGCAGGCTCCCGAGCTGGGCCACGATCTCGATGTCCTGAAAGCGGTCCTCCAGGAAACGGAACACGGGGACTCCGTCATCCGTCATCTCTGCCAGCTCGTAGCGGCTGAGGGTGCCGTTCAGGCGGCCGAGGATAAGGTCCCAGACGCCATCACAGTCGATGTCGTTGAGGGTGGGAATGTTCTGGCGATCCGCGAAGATCGGTTCGCCCGCGACATCCCGGACGGAATCTCCGACGGAGGTGAAAGCCGCGTCCCGAGCCGTGCCGTCATTGCGGAAGTACTGCACATAGCTGAAACGCCGCTCGCTCAGAAGGTCGAGATCACCGTCGCGGTCGAAGTCCACAAAGCGGGTCCACTCCCCCACCGGCAAATCTTGATACCGGTCTGTGCGCCAAACAAACTCCGGGCGGGTGGGGCTTCCGACGTTCTCGAAGAACATCAACTCGTCCGGGCGTTCCTGCAGGAAGAGGTCGACGTCGCCATCGCCGTCGATGTCGGCAAACTGTGGACGTGGAACGTTGAAACCACCTAGAAACGGAGGGTTGTACATCCTGCCGTTCTGGTCACGAACAGGAAAGGCGTCGACCGAACGGACGAATCGTGTGGCAGTGGCCAGGGACGCCTCCCGATTGGACCCGCCGGGCGAGGAGACCCCATCGCCACGCCCCACCGAGGACACGCCCCCACAACCCGCCATGACCGCCAACGCAGCCGTCAGCATGCGCCGACGGATACGCTGCAAAGGCCGCAACAGGCGTGTCAGGCGAACCCACTCGCCGGTCCCTCCGAATCGCATCCCTTCTGTCCCCGTCATGTGTATAGGCCTCTCTCTTCAGAGTAAACGATTTCTCATGGCCTCCCCCAGGAGGCCTCCGGCGCCACGCCCCTCGAAAATCTTAAAACGTCACCTGAATCATGCAATGGGTGCGGCCACCCCACGCAAGGCGCGCGGTTTTGGAACCTTAGTCCATGGTTCACCCGTATGTAATAGGAGGGGGCGGAGGCGAGAGTGCCTGATCAAGGGTGTGCGAGCATGTCCAGAGGCGGTACGCAGGCCGGAGGGGTTCGATGAAACGACGGGGGAGCTGGTCCGAGCTCACGCTCATGGTAGCGGTGTTCGCTCAGCTACTCTTGCCCTCCCCCTCGGCGATCGGGGCGCGATGGAGCGCGCGATTGGCCCGCGATCCGAACTTCGCAGCCCTCTCTTTGGCGATGGCCACCCAGGACGCCTACACGCCGGATCTGCTCGGGATCAACGGCGTCGTGGGCACAGCGGTGGGCCTAGGTGCCGATGGCACTCCGGTGGTGATCATTTACACCGCGCGCCCGGGTATCTCGGGGCTGCCGGCGATGCTCGACGGCACCCCCGTGCGTACCGAAGTCACCGGCGAATTCTGGGCACTCGGAGACGGGCCGCGAGCGAAGGAAGCGGACAGCCGGGTCGACCGGAGGAGCCGCTTTCCCCGTCCGGTGCCGATCGGCGTCTCCGGCGGCCAGCCCGACGTCACCGCGGGAACGATCGGCGCGCGCGTCAGCGATGGCCGTCGCACGTTCGCTCTGAGCAACAACCACGTGTTCGCAAACCGGAATGACGCGAGTCGGGGAGATAATATTCTCCAGCCCGGACGAGTGGACGGAGGCACCGATCCCGCAAACTCCATCGGTACGCTGCACGACTTCAAAGTGTTGCGTTTCTGTAAGGCCCTGACGTGTCCAAAAAATCGCATCGACGCGGCCATTGCGCTCACCTCCTCGGACAACCTGGGGACGAGCACGCCGCCAGACGGCTACGGGGAACCCCGCACGAAGACAACGACCGCTACCCTCGGCCAAGCGGTCCAGAAATATGGTCGGACCACCGGTCTGACCACCGGCATCGTGAGCGGCATCAACGCGACCATCAACGTGAATTACAACACGGGAACGGCGCGCTTCGTCGACCAGATCCTCATCAGCGATGGGCGCTTCAGCCAGGGCGGGGACTCGGGATCTCTGGTGGTTACGCAGGGCAGCGGCAAGAACGACCGGCGACCGGTTGGGCTACTCTTTGCCGGCAGCAACACGAATACGATCGCCAACCCGATCGACCTCGTTCTGGATCATTTCGGGGTGAAAATCGACGGGAACTGAGGTATAGGAGCTATCGAAGACATGAAGGCCGCACTGAGCAAGCTCACCAAGGCAGTGATCGATCGACCGGGCGTGACCGGAACCGCCATTGGGCTGTCCCGAGGCAAACCCTGTCTCAAGGTCTACGTGAAGGACCGGCGTGCGGCCGGCCGGATCCCCTCGAGAATAGACGGACACCGTGTCGAGGTCGAGGAGACCGGTACTTTCAAACCGCGCTGACAGACCCGCAGAAAGAGCCACCAAAGAACGGCGGCCAAAGAAGGGACGCATCTAGGTAGGAACGCCCGAATACAGAAGGGTAAATACCGAAGCTCAAACAAGTCGGCGGGGGCATCGAGCAACGCTTTGAAACGATCTCGCGTCACATGTTGGAAGGGGTTGCGGCGGGACGGCTGGCCGCGGCAGCTTCGGGGGAGCAAACCCGGATCGGGATGGAGTTCAGACACAGGAGCCTCTAATGGGTAAACGGACCTCGGATTTCATGGCGTTCGCAGCGATTCTCGGCGGAGCAGGCCTCGGGTTGGGAGTGACCAGCCTTTTCGCCCAGAGTCAGGCCGACCGTGTACTCCACTCCGATGACTCGTCGGTGAGGGTCCGGGTCCTACGACACGCCGTGATCGTGGAGCCTGGGCGGATCGCTGACGCACGCGCGGAGGCCTACGTCGTGCGCCACGCTCTGATCGAAAGGATGGAGGGGCACCAAATCGCCGTCATTCCCGAAGCCGAAACCCGTATGTTCCGTATGCGGACTCGTGTCCGCACGAGCGCATCCGTTCGGAATCAGTTAGAAAGACTTCGGGCCCAGGTGGAGGAACTCCGGCGTGAAGCTGGGGAGCTGGGTGAGATCAAGGAGTTGTCCGAAGCTCTGGAAAAACTGGAGGCCCTCAGGGATCGGCAGTCGGGAGAAGTTCTGAGAATCGAGATTCTCCGGAATGACGAGGACCGAAAGCGTCGGCGGCGGAGACGTCCTCCGCACCGGGCGACCGATGCCACGGATTCCGACGCGCCAGGAAACTAGGAACGCTCTGCTTTCGTAGGGTAGGCGCGCCCCGATGAGGCTTCGATGCGGGCGCCGACGCCCGTTCGCAGGGAAGGCCCGTGTCGCCCTTTCAGTCCTGGCCATGGGCCTCTTTTCTGCTTGCGCAGGAGACGCTGACGAGCCAATAGACCCGCGGCTTCAGAACCCACTTCTCCGCGCCAGCCGATTCAACGAAACGGCTCCCGACCTCTTCCAGGCCCGCCTCGAGACCACGGCCGGCGTTTTTGTCATCGAGGTGCACCGTGAATGGGCCCCCCTCGGGGCGGACCGGTTCTACAACCTCGTAAAACAGGGGTGGTACGATGGCGTGCGTTTTCACCGGGTGTTGCAAGACTTCACCGCGGGTTGGGGCATCCATGACGATCCCTACGTGAACTTCGTCTGGCAAAAGGAACTGCTCCTCGACGACCCCGTCACCGAGTCGAACACACGAGGCCGCGTGTCCTTCGCCCGGTCCGGGGCCAACAGCCGGACCACCCACGTGTTCGTCAACCACAAGGACAACGCCAGCCTGGACGACCGCTTCGCCCCCTTCGGCGAGGTCATCGAAGGGATGGACGTGGTCGATGGGCTGTACGCGGGTTACGGGGACGGCCCGCCTCGTGGCGAGGGCGTGTATCAAGCGAGAGCGCTCGCCCTGGGCGCGGAGTACTTCGATGCGGAGTTTCCCGAGTTGGATCGAATCGAGCGGGCAACCATCCGGTAGATCTGCCGTTCCTCTACCCTCGACGTGTCCTCGCCGGCGTACTTAACGTTTCACCTCGGTCCGGAATCAGAGCCAGTGGAAGGGATGACCGAACGTCTCGTTCGGCCTTCGACCTGGATTGAGGAGATTGGGAAATGAAACATTGTGTGAGATCAACAGCCTTGGCTCTTGGCCTACTTACTCTGGTGGCCTGTAGTGACACGGTCGGGCCGGACGCCTTCGAGGACAGCCTGACCTTCGATGTGGCCATGATCGCAGCAGACGCCGTCATCGACGAGTTGGGCGATATGGGCTTCCTGTTCGGCGGCGGCGCCGTTCCGGCACCCAGCGAGGCGTCCACCCGGACCGTGACCCGCACGGCCACGTTTTACGACGCGGAGGGAAACGAGCATGACCGGGATCCACTCACGACAGCGTCGGTTCACCTCGCGATCGAGTCGACCCACGAGTTCTCTCGCGACTCCTGGTCTGCGACCGGCACGCGCTCGCGTGACCTCTGGATAACGGGGCTCCTGGGCGAAGAGACGACCCGAACCGTCAACGGAACCGGACACGGCGAGGTGAGCCGGAGCAAGCACACGGACGCGGACGGTACGAGGACCTACGACATGTCGAGCACGTCGGTCATCGAGGACGTCATCCACCCTGTGCCGCGAACCGACGATGCCTGGCCGCTGTCGGGTACGATCACGCGCGATGTGACCATCAACGTCATCAACGGACCCGACGCCGACGTCACGAAAAGCCGTACTGTCGTGATCATCTTCAACGGTACGAACCTGGTCACCATGACCGTGTACGGTGAATCGAGCGTGGACGGTGAAACCTTCGAACTCGATTTGTCGACTCGAAGTGGCCGTCATCCCTTCCGAAAACGCGATCGGTAGGCGATTCGGGCTCGCACCGGAAAGCGGGGGGGGAGCGGCATTCCTCCCCCGTTTTTTCCTACCAGCCCAACCCACGCCTATTCGGTAGGTACGCAGGTCGGATCCC
>JADFMD010000160.1 GCA_022564055.1 Gemmatimonadota bacterium | reverse complement strand
GCCCTTTCGTCCATTCACGCCGGTCGCGAAAAGAATGACGGTCTGGGCAGACTCCGGCACGAGTCGCATCTCCCGACACAGGTCCATGCCGTTCATGCCCGGAAGTTTGATGTCGAGGATCACGAGCGGGAACGGGTTGCGCCGGAATGCCACCAGACCTTCCTCCGACGTCTCGCAAGCCACCACCTCGTGACCACGGCTCTGGAGGATACGCGTCAGCATTACGCGTTGGTCTTCGTCATCCTCTACAATTAAGATCTGAAGCGACTCTGGGGTCATCTATCGGGTCAGGCGGATCGGGGATGGAAGCGTCGGGGGCCTTTCACCACTCTACCCTCAAGCCCCCAGGCAGGTCAACGAAAAGAACGCCGTTGGCGGAGACGAGCACCGGAAATAGTTTGTGAAAGACGGGGCTCTTTCGTTTTGTCCGCCCCTCGGTCCACCCCCTCGTCAGAGGAGCCCGCCCGTGACGCCCATCAGAGTCCGGTTCAACCGCCCCTTTCTGGTCGGATCCGAATTCGACCGAATGCGGGAGGCGGTGGAGACGTTGCTCGGTCGATCGTGCGCAATCGGATGACCCCACGTCCCACCTCCGAGGCGGCAACCGAGCGCGTATGCCCCGGCTGACCTCCGTAACGCGCATCCTTGCCCAAAACAGCTGGGCTCGGTTTTCTCTCGTCTTCCTAGTCATCCTCGGCCTGAAATGGAATACGCTGCTTCAGCCGCCCATCTGGGACACCGCGATGGGGTTGTTCCCACCGGCTCTCACGTTGGCCGACAACGGCTTCGATCTTCTGGAGCTGCTGGGGATGCCGGGGTACGAGGAGGGGGGCCCAAATGTCCACAGCACCTCCGTGGTCACCCTCGCCACGGCGATGGTCCTTTGGATCTCGGGAGGGGGCACGAGGGGCTTCCTTTTCCTCCACCTTCTCCACTTCGCGGGGGCAGCCCTCGCGCTTCTCGCGCTGTTCCGCCTTGTCCGACCGGTATTCGGCGGCGTCACGACGCTGGTCCTGTGCGCGGGCGTGTTGCTTCACCCCGTCTTCTCGACCCAGGTCGGCTACCTCTACATGGAGGTGCCGCTGTTTCTCTTCGCCGTGTTGGCACTCCTGGCCTGGACCGAGCGGAGGTTCTGGCCGGCGGTGCTCTGGGCCACGCTGGCCTATGCGGTGAAGGAGACGGGGATCATCGTCCCGGCTACCCTGGCGGTGGCCATGCTGCTGGAACGGCACGCCTTGGCCGAAAAGGTGTTGCGGGTCGGCAAGGTGGTCGCGTTGCCCGTGTTATGGACGGTCGGGGTCGCCGTCCTGAACCGCATCGCGGTCAGCGACCCTGAAAACTACGCCTTCCTCCCGTCACTCGACGCCCGCTTCGGGGGGATCAGTCAGTATCTGGCCCGCTTCCTCCTGAACGTCCCCGATCTGGTGGCCTACTTCGCGGTCTTCTTCGTGACGGTGGTCGTCTGCGCCAGGCCGATCTTCAAAGCGCTCCGAAGCGAGCCCCTGGAGCCGTCCCTTCGTGATCGGGGGCAGCAGGAGCTCCTCGTCCTGGGCTACAGCGGGGTGCTCATCTTTTTCTTCATCCTCCTGTTCATGGTGGCCCTCCCCGTAGCCACCGGGTACACCGTCGTCCTCCCGCGCTACTACGTGATAATCCTGCCGTTTCTGCTGCTCTGGCTCGGTTACGGTGTGAAGCAACTCCTGGGCCGTCGTCTCGCTTCACCCGCGGCAGTCTGTTTCGTGGTACTGGCGGCATTCTTCGCCCTCAACACGAACGGCGCGCTCTACCCTCTGGACATCGACACGGAGGGACCCGGCAACGACCCGCCGCTCACCGAGCGCTCCAACGCCTATCGTCGCCTTCTGGCCCTCGAGATGGACGCTATTCGTGCCCTCGAGGCACTCCCGGAAGGAGTGCCGACCTACTACGGTCATTACGAGCACTATCTCCTGCAGTATCCGGGGCTCGGATACTCCAAGGGTCCTCTCTCCAACGGGCACAACTTCTCAGTGGAGTCACTGGCGGAGCTCATCAGAGAAGAACCGATGCCCCCCTGCGTTTATGTGCTCTTCAACTATCCCTGGCTCGGGGGGGAGAAGATTCTGGGCCTGATCCGATTCGCCGAGATGACCCCGGGGCTCTCCGCCGAAATAGTCCGGGAGTTCCGGGACGGACGGTACGTGATAATCCTGATCCGAATTCGAAGCGGAGACGCAGACTGTCCTGATTGAGCCCACTCCGTCCGGAGACCCCTGACAATGGGGGCCTCGGAGCCGAGGTCCTGGGTGAGGCCCTGGGTATGGACGGAACGATCTCCTTCAACCGGTTCCTGTGCTCGCCCGGTGATGGTAGACGTATCGGCTGGAGGAAGCTAAATGCAGTGCCCACGCGTCAATCCGGTGCTAGCTTTGACCCATGTCTGATTCCCAGCAGCCGGTGGCTTCCAGCCCCTTCGTTCGCCAGTGGGAGGACACACGGTCCGCCGTGTTGAGCGCCGTCGAAGCGGTCGGCGAGAGCGGCTGGTACATACTGGGAGAGCGGGTTCGTCGCTTCGAGGAGAGGCTGGCGGCCCGCTGCGGCCGGGCCCATGCCGTCGGCTGCGCCAGTGGCCTGGACGCCATCGATTTGGCCCTTCGGGTTCTGGGTCTGCGGCCCGGCGAGAAGGTCCTGACCACGCCGCTCAGCGCGTTCGCGACCACGCTGGCGATCGTGAGGGCGGGGGGGTGCCCCGTCTTCGTGGATACCGACGAGTTCGGGCTCCTGGACCTGGACCTCGCGGATCTCGCACTCGAACGCGACACCGAGATCCGCTTCATGGTTCCGGTCCACCTCTATGGCCGGTGTCTCGACATGGAACGCCTCATGGATATCCAGAGCCGACACGGAATCTCGGTGATCGAGGACTGTGCTCAGGCGTTGGGCGCGGCGCATGCTGGGAGGCAGGCCGGGTCGGTGGGGCGGGTCGCGACGCTCAGCTTCTACCCGACCAAGAACCTCGGTGCTCTGGGTGACGGGGGAGCGCTCGTTACCGATGACCCGGAAATCGCCGAACTGGCCAGCCGACTCCGGGACTACGGACAGGGTGCGAAGTTCGAGCATCTCCACATCGGGATGAACAGCCGCCTCGACGAGCTTCACGCCGCCGTGCTCGAGGACGTGTTCCTCCCCCGGTTGGAAGAGTGGAACGCCCGCCGAGCGGAGGTCGCGCGCCGCTATCTGGAAGAGGTATCGCACCCCCAGGTCAAGCCCGTTCCGGTGAGATGTGGCTTCCAATCCTCTTGGCACCTGTTCCCCGTGCGTGTGCCAGGGGATCGGAGGGCGGCTTTTCGCGCCCATCTCGAAGGGGGTGGCGTGCAGACGGCGGTCCACTATCCCACTCTGATCCCCTCTCAACCCGCCCTTGCGTCGGTTCCACACGAGGTCGTCGAGACGGTGGAGCGGGCCCGGGCGCTGACGGAGGAGGAGGTCTCCCTGCCTATCCATGCGTACCTCCTGGACTGGGAAGTCGAGCGAGTCATCCAGTTGGTCAACGAGTGGCAGGGCCGATGATCTCCTTGGTTGTCCCCGTGTACCGGAGTGCCGCAGGAATTCCGGACCTGCTCGAGGCCGTGAACGGCCTCGCCAGTTCGATCGAGGAACCGTTCGAGGCGGTCTTTGTGGTGGACGGGAGTCCGGACGACTCGCTCCTCCTCTTGGGCCGCGACCTCCCCAAAGCGGGCTTCGACTCGCAACTTCTCTCGCTCTCACGGAACTTCGGGGCCTTTTCCGCGATCCGCTCGGGGCTGGAGGCCGCCCGGGGCGACGTGGTGGTCGTGATGTCGGCAGACCTCCAGGAGCCGCCCGGTCTCGTCCTCGAGCTGGCGAGCAAGCTGCGTTCCGGAGAATGCGACGTCGCGGTGGGTCAGAGGGTTGGGCGTGCGGACTCCTCCGTTTTTTCCAACCTCTTCTGGTGGATGTACCGGCGCTTCGTGATTCCGGAGATTCCGAGGGGTGGTGCCGACGTTTTCGGGTGCACGCGAGCCGTTCGAGATCAAGTCCTCCGGCTGAAGGAGAGAAACAGCTCGCTGATCGGTCTGCTCTTCTGGGTGGGTTTTCGGCGATGCCTCGTCCCTTACGAACGGCAGCGGCGGCCCAAGGGAAAGAGTGCCTGGACGTTGGGCAAAAAGCTGACGTATCTGAACGACAGCGTCTTCAGCTTCTCGGATCTCCCCATCAGGCTACTCACGCGCGCGGGCCTCTTGGGGCTCGCGGTGAGCGTGGTCTTTTCCGTTGCGGTGCTGATTTGGCGGCTGACGGGAACGACTCCTGTGCCGGGGTACGCGGCGACCGTCCTCGTGGTGACGTTCTTCGGCGCCCTGAACCTTTTCGGGCTCGGGGTCATCGGCTCATACGTGTGGCGCTCCTTCGAGAACACGAAAGGCCGCCCGGAATACATCGTGCAGGCGTGGCAGGAGTTCCATCCTGGGACGGGTAGCGGAGACTCGGGTAGCGGAGATTCGGGTAGGGGAGATAACGCGGGAGGAGCGGATGAGTGAGGGCAACGTCTTCGTACACGAAAACGCCCTGTTGGAATCTGAGCAGGTTGGTGACGGCACTCGGGTGTGGGCCTTCGCCCACGTCCTTCCGGGAGCCCGGATCGGGGCCGACTGCAACATCTGCGATCACACGTTCATCGAGAACGACGTGGTGATCGGGGATCGGGTCACCCTCAAGCCGGGCGTTCAGCTCTGGGACGGCATTCGGATCGAGGATGATGTCTTTGTGGGACCAAACGCCACCTTCACCAACGATCCCGCTCCCCGGAGCAGGCAGTATCTCGACGAGCATCCCCTCACGGTCGTTCGCCGAGGTGCTTCCATCGGCGCGAACGCCACGATTCTGCCCGGCCTCACGATCGGTCAGTACGCCATGGTAGGGGCGGGGGCCGTCGTGACTCGATCGGTACCGCCCTACGCCGTCGTCGTTGGAAATCCAGCCCGCATCGTCCGGTACGACGGCGATGCCGGTGCTCCGTCCGCAAGCTCGTCGACCCCAATTCGGGCGGAGGCTCCCGCGATCGAGGTCTCCGGGGTTTCGCGCCAACGGGTTCCCCGGATCGCTGACCTGAGGGGGGATCTGGTCGCGCGCGAGGTCGGTGCGGGGCTCCCCTTCCCTCCTAAGCGATGCTTCCTGGTGATGGACGTACTCTCGAAGGAGGTACGAGGCGAGCATGCGCACCGTGAGTGTGAACAGCTCCTGGTCTGCGCAAAGGGGTCCATGGCCTGTGTCGTGGACGACGGCGTCCAGCATCAGGAGGTGCTCCTCGACGCACCGGAGGTCGGACTCTACGTACCACCCATGGTTTGGACGACGCAGTACAAGTACACGGAGGACGCGATCCTGTTGGTTTTCGCGTCCGATCCTTACGACCCTGACGATTACATCCGCGACTACGACGCGTTCTTGGCAGAGATCCAGTCACGGAAATCCCCTGAACCGGCTGCCTAGGTAGCGCTGCGTTGGCCGTCAACGGTATTCGACAGCCAGATCCACAAGCTCTCGCTCGACCGCCCGACCTATGGGCTCCGGGACGACACTCACGAAGATCGAGGGCCCTGGTCGAACCGTCGGATCGCGGCGATCCCGAGAATCGGACCGAGCGCTAGCACCGGAAACGCCAAGCTCCAGCCGAATGACTCCTGGAGCACGGGCACAC
>JADFMD010000003.1 GCA_022564055.1 Gemmatimonadota bacterium | reverse complement strand
TCTCGCGCCATTTTCCCTGTCGGAATCGGATGACGCTGAGCGCGCATCGGGTCATGTGCCCAATGAGTATGGCAAGCCATATGTAGGTCGCCTGGAGGTTCCCCGTCGCCTGAAGGATGGCGCAGATGCCGATCGGGATGATGAGCTGGGAGACCAGGGAAATATAGAAAGGACTGCGCGTGTCGCCCGTTCCCTGGAGCCCCCCGGTGTAGGCGAGCGCCACCGCGATGAACAGACCGGATAGGCTCAAGATCGAGAGCAGACCGACCGCCATTTGAGTGACGAGCGGATCTTCCACGCCGAAGAACCCCAGGAGCACGCGCGGTATTGTGAGGAAGAGCACGCCGACGGTCGCGGCCACCCCCAGCCCGATCCACGAGGCCACGTGAACCGCCTCGATCGCACGTTCCGGTCGTCCGGCACCCAGGTTTTGCCCGGAGACCGCTGCAGTTGCAGCCAGAAGGCCCGCCGATGTCCAGGTGATCAGCGAGAAGAGTTGGGTATAGCTGATCACGTAGGCGGCCTGGGCTTCACCGCTCTGGGGTAGTGACCCGATGTACGCGAGCAGCATGACGCCTCCGACGTTCATCGCCACCCCTTGCAGGCCGGTCGGAATTCCGAAGCGGAACAGCTCGCGGATGATCGCGAAGTCGGGCCTCCAGTTCATGCCGCGGCGAAAGGCCACGACCCATTTTCCGGAAAAAAGAAAGTAGACGTAGACCACCGCCATCAGGGCTCCCGCGATGACGGTGCCCATGGCCGCGCCGGTGGTCCCAAATGCCGGGATCGGTCCCCACCCCGGAATGAGAATGACGTTCAGCGTGATGTTGAGCGCGGTGAGCATGATGCCGAGACGGAGCGGAGTGCGTGCGTCCCCCGCGGATCGGAGGGCCCCTCCGATCATGAAGTAGACGATCATGCCGAAGCTGAACATGAACATGATGCGGAGGTATTGGAGGGCCTCCGCCTGCACCTCGGGGGCGGCGTTGACCAGTCCGAGAAGCGATGGCGACAGGACGTATCCCAGCGGCGCCAGGATCCCGATCGACATGACGGCGGCGGTGAGGAACGCCTGATAAACCGTCCGGTTCACCCTGTCCGGATCCTGAGCACCCACGAAGCGCGCGACCAGCACCCCCATGCCGGTGAAGACAGAGCTGATGAACACGATCACCACGAGGAAGATTTGCCACGCGACTCCGATGGCGGCGTTCCCGGTGTAGCCCACGAAGTGTCCCACCATGGCGTGGTCCACGATGCCCTGGAGGCCGCCGAGGACGTTTTGAAGCATCGTCGGCCAGGCGATTTTCCACACCACACTCCGGATGGGGCCCTCGACGATCGAGCGGTCGAACGACTTCCCTGATTTCCGGGCCCCGTCGGACATGGCCTAGCGGATCCCCCCGGGCGGCGTCGTGGTTAGACACGAGGCGGCCGCTCCAGGGGGCGTGGTACAGCAACAAGATCTATCGCCAAACGCGTGGGAAGAACCACGATGCGGGGTGCCGGGCGGTGAACTTCGCGTGCCGTGGAGGGCTCGATTACCGCCTGCGAGATTCGGGCCGAAGGTCGTCAACACACCCCCAAGAACATCGTGGTCTAACTCCGTTCCGGTGCGCCATCGGCGCTGCCGTGGCGCCATTATGGGTGGAACCAGTGCGAGTCGCCAGATAAGCTCTGCACAAATGAGGGGTGCAGCCCGGTCCGGGTCGAGGCTCTGGAACCCTACGGTGCCGTCACCGATTAGGGCGTTGCCTCGCTCGATCCTCTCTTGACAGGGGCCTTCCAGCGTTTAGCGTTGTTCGTAGGAAGGATGCGTGAGAAAGCGGATGTGTTGTAAAAGGAAGCGGTTCATGATGCTCAAGCGTTGTTGTTGTCGATGTTCTTGTCCGAGCCCGGTGGGGTGTCGGGGAGACGTCGTATAGCTATACGCGACGAGAATTCCTGAAACGCCACCGGAGACATTCGGTGGCTTTTTTTATGGATAATGTCTTGAATATCCAAGGGCCACCGGGTTTTTCCTGGGGGCTCTTTTTATAGGGAACGGGCAGGAACAGCGGTAGGAGGACCAACAAATCAGGACGAGGTATTTGAAACGTGCGGTTCCATAGAAATCAGGAATTTTTCGAGATGACTCAACAGACGGGCCTGTGTTGGTGTTGCTGTACGGTCACGCCTAGAGAGGGGCGCGTTCCTACGAGTCGTTGACGAGAAACGAAGACTCCTGCGAACGCCGCCGCCCCTCGAGGGTCGCGGTTTTTTTTGGGTCTGAAATTTGAAAGAAAAGGCATGTTGACATCTAAATCGGTGGGAAGCGGATGACCGCAGCGACAGCGGGAATCGAAGACGTAAAACTGCTCAACGAACGGTTTGAGGGAGCGCATCCTTCGGAGGCGATTCGGTGGGCGGTCGAAAATGTGGCGCCCGGGCGGCTGATCGTCGCTTCTTCGTTCGGGGCTACCGGGATGGTAAATCTTCACCTTCTGGCGGAGATCGCTCCTGAGGTGCCCGTAGTGTTCGTGGACACGCTGTACCACTTCCCCGAGACGCTGGAGCATGCCGAGCGTGTGAAAGCACACTATGGCCTGGCGGTACGGGTCTACCGTCCCGCTCCTTCGCGTGAGGAGTTCGAGGAGAGGTACGGGGAGCGGTTGTGGGAACGTGACCTGGAGCTCTTCCATCGACTCACGCGGGTCGAGCCAATGAAACGAGCCCTCCGTGGGGTGGAGGGGTGGATCACCGGGCGGCGCCGTGACCAGTCGGACAGCCGCTCCCATTTGGCCCACGTGGAAATCGGGGATCGTATCAAGGTCAACCCTGTGGCGTCCTGGTCGGCCGACGAGGTGTGGTCGTTCATCCGCGCAAATGACGTGCCGTACAACCCGCTCCACGACATGGGCTACCTGAGCCTCGGCGACCAGCCTCTGACCACGCCCGTTTCCGAGGAGGAGCACGAGCGGGCCGGGAGGTGGAGGGGGATCGAACGCCTGGAATGCGGTTTACACGGCCTGACGTAGGGCCTCGAGTGGAACACGAATCCAGGTCGCCGTCCGGCGACCTGGATTCCTAGTCATAGCATGGGAGTGGAACAACAGAATCCAATGACTACGAATGGTAGCGGTCAGGCCCCGGAGCCACGGGCGTGGAAGGCAAGGTTGGGATCTCGCCTTGGCGAAAAGCTTTCTCGAGAAATCGATTCCTTCGAGGGACAGATAGAGCAGAAGCGGGCGGGAAAGCTCACCGATGAAGTCTTCGCAGAGATGCGGCTGCGCCGGGGCGTCTACGGCCAGCGGTACGACAACGGCCAGCGCCACGATGGGGTGAGCTCGAGGGAGCTGGTGTTCCCCAACGCCGAGCTCACCAAGGGCCCGGGAACGTTATGGGACGCGCCCGGCATGGTGCGCATCAAGAATCCGTTCGGCGCCCTCACCGCTGATCAGATGGACGTGTTGGCGGAAGTCTCCGAGGAGTATGCGGACGGCATACTACACGTGACGACGCGGCAGGACATCCAGCTGCACTTCGTGCACCTGGAAGAAACCCCGGATCTGATGCGGAGGCTGGGCGTTGTGGGGATCACCACCCATGAGGCGTGCGGGAACGCGGTGAGAAACGTTACGGCCTGCCACCTCTCGGGAGTTTGTACGACACAGACCTTCGATGTCACCCCCTACGCCGCAGCCGTCAGCGACTTTCTTCTCGGGCACCCGGATGCTCAGGAGTTCGGAAGAAAGGTGAAGCCGGCTTTTTCCGGATGTGCGGACCGTCCCTGCGGACTCGTCAAGATGCACGACATCGGCGGAATCGCCCGGGTTCGGGAGGTGGATGGAGTGGAACGGCGGGGATTCGAGTTCTATGTCGGTGGAGGCCTGGGGGCCGTGCCTCACCAGGCGGAGCTGTTCGACGAATTTCTGCCGGAAGAGGAGCTGCTTCCGATCTGCCAGTCGATCTCTCGAGTGTTCGCCCGTCTGGGGGAAAAGGATGTTCGGTCCCGCGCCCGCTTGAAGTTCCTCGTCGCGAAACTCGGCATTGAGGAGTTCCGGCGCCTGGTTCTGGAGGACCGCGCAGGGCTCACCGAGGATTCGAGGTGGACGGCCTTCCTCGACGATGTTCACAAGGGTCATGATGGGCCGCTCTGGCAGATCGAAAAGAAGCGGGACAAGCTGACGCCGAGTCCACAGTTGGAGGCATGGCTCGGCACCAGCGTGACGCAACAGAGGCAGCCGGGTTACAAGGTGGTCATGATTTATCTCCCTCTGGGTGATATCACGGCCGATCAGATTCGGGGCCTCGCGGACGTGGCTAGGCGCTTCACCGGCGACGCGGTCCGTATGACCGTGGAGCAGAATTTGGCGTTCCGCTGGGTGCGTGAAAGCGACCTCTCCGCTCTACACGAGGCCTTGGAGGAGCTCGCTCTCGCGGATCCGCGGGCGGAGACGCTCACCGACATCACCGCTTGCCCCGGAACGGACACATGCAAACTCGGCATCTCATCCTCGCGTGGTCTGGCGCGTACCCTCATGGACCACTTGGAGACGCGCGGCGAGGAGTTGGATGAAGTGGTGCGGGGGTTGCGCATCAAGATCAGCGGGTGCTTCAACAGTTGTGGGCAACATCATATGGCGGACATCGGTTTCTGGGGTGTGAGCCGGAAGCGCAACGGATACAACGTGCCTCACTTCCAGGTAGTGCTGGGAGGCCAGTGGGCCGAGAACGCCGGTTCCTATGGTCTGGCCATCGTCGCCGTGCCGGGGCGGAACATCCCGGCTGCCACGGACAGGATCATCCAGTATTACGTCGATGAGCGTGAGGGGGATGAGGGTTTCAAGGCTTTCGTCACCCGTGTGGGCAAGGCCAGCCTCAGGACCCTCCTACAGGACCTGACCGAAGTTCCTGCCTACGAGCAGGACCGCAGCTTCTACTCGAATTGGGGGGACCCGCGGGAGTTCACGCTGGGCGACATGGGCGTCGGTGAGTGTGCCGGCCAAATCGTCTCGCCTGTGGAGTTCGGCCTCCAAGCCAGTGAGCGCGAAATCTTCTCGGCGCAAGATCGGCTGGATCAAGGGGATTTCAACGGAGCCGCCGATATCGCTTACGGTGCGATGTTGATCGCGGCGAGAACGCTGGCGCGCGAGAAGGAGATCGGCCTCGGCGAAGATCCCGAAGCCGTGGTTGCCGCTTTCAAGACCCACCTCTTTGACCCCGGCCTTTTCCACGATCCCTTTGCGGGAGGAAAGTTCGGAAATTATTTGTTCCGCGTCCACAGAGAGCGCAAAAATGGGTTCGAGGCGACGCCTTCGCGGGCTCGCCAGCGAATTGAAGAGGCCCAGCTCTTTATCGAGGCCGCCCACTCATACCATGTCCGGACCGCCGAGACGGTGTCGGTATGAGCACGCAGGTGGCTCCGGACGTGCGGTCTCGGGTCCTTTCAGCGCCCCAAAGGGTCGGGGTGAAGCTTTTCGTCGAGGATCAGGAGGCGTTCGACCGGGCCCGGATGATCGAGGTGTTCCACCGTTGGATTCAGGAGGACCGTCTCCCGGGGACGCTGGTCGACGTACATGATTACACCCATGTCCAGGAAGGGCCCGGAGTCCTTCTGATCGCTCATGAGTGGCACCTCCGCACGGACGAAGCGGGTGGCCGTATCGGGCTCGAGTACGAAATGAAGAGAGAGGCGTCTGGGACTCTTTCCGAGCGTCTCGGCGAGGCGGTTGCAAGCCTGCTCGAGGCTGCCGCCGCACTCGAGCAGGATACAGCCGGAGACAACCCCGTGCGGTTCGTGACGCGGGAGATGGTCTTTCGTTTTACGGATCGTCTTGCTGTGCCGGCGACGGACGCCGCGTTCGAAGAGGTCACCCCTGAACTGGAAAAGGTGTTGGCGGGCCTCTACGGCGACGCCCCGGTCGAGTTTGAAAGGGTCGGTCACGCGCGGGGGCCGCTCACGCTCCACATGAGGGTGGTGGGCGAGGGTGAGTGGACTCTCGAAGAGCTGGTGAGCGGAGCTCGCTCGGCGGCCGGTTAGTCCTATCGAGGCTATGTCATGAGCGTGATTCTCGCGGCGCACGGCGCCGGCGACGGCTCGGAGGCCAACCGGAGGGTCCTGGAGTTGGCGGATGCGCTGCGGGCACGGAGGCCGGGGGTTCGCTTCGGGTGTGCGTTTTGGAAGGGCACGCCGAGCTTCGAGGATGCGGCCCGTAGCTCGAGGGGGCAGCGCCCCGTGGTGGTGCCGATCATGGCGAGCGCCGGGTACTACGCCCGGCGACGCCTGCCCGAGGAGTGGGCGAAGGGAGACCCGTCGCGTTCGTTCGTGATTACCTCTCCCATCGGCACACTTCCCGCATTCCCTCGGGTCCTGGCGACCAAGGTGGGCGAAGCGGTGACGGCCATGAACCAACGCGGACTGAGTCCAGTCGTCCTGCTCGTGGGGCATGGCACCACCCGAGTTCGTTCGAGCGGGGAGGCGGCTCGATGGGTTCGGGACGAAATGGCGCTCACCTTTCCCCGAACGGAGATTCTCACCGCTTTCCTCGATGAATCTCCCTTCCTTTCGGACGTTGCGGGCTCACTCGGCGATCGCCCGGTCGTGGCGGTTCCGCTGCTCCTGGGCGGTGGGCCACATGTTCTCGTGGATCTTGAAAAAGCTCTGACCGAACACCGAACGTGCACGGAGCCCAGCCCTGTGCCAGGCCGCCTCGAGATCCTTCCGCAGAACCTGAAGATCCTACCGCCGATCTTGGAGTGGCCGGAGCTGGCCTCGCTCACCCTCGAAGCGATCGATTTGGCAACACGGATCCCCGCTTCGCTCGGTCCGAGCCGCGGGTTTTGGCGCGGGCGGGCGGGGCGGGCGCGCTTGCGGGCGGCCATGTCTGTACCTGTGCCCCTGCGAGCCGGATTACCCTCGGTACCTTGACCGGTCGGGTGTGGCTGGTCGGTGCGGGGCCCGGAGACGCGGGGCTCATCACCGTTCGGGGACAAGCGCTTCTCGGACGGGCCGATGTGGTCGTGTATGATCGGCTCGCCGGTGCGGAGCTCTTGACCCTCACGAAGTCCGATGCCGAGCTGATCGACGTCTTCAAGGCGCCCGGTCAGCACACGGTGGGTCAGGACTGGATCCACGAGGTTTTGATCGAGCGGGCCCGGGCCGGTAAGGAGGTGGTTCGTCTGAAGGGCGGTGATCCCTTCATCTATGGCCGGGGATGGGAAGAGATCGAGGCCTGCTGTCTGGCCGGCATCCCCTGTGAGGTGGTTCCAGGCGTGAGTAGCGCGACCGGCGTGCCGGCCGCCGCGGGCATCCCGCTCACGCTGCGCGGACAGGCGAGCACGGTGAGTATCGTGACGCCGAGCGTCGGAAAGGGCCTTCCGGCTCGTGACCTTCCGTACGACGCCATGGCGAAGTTGGACACCGCGGTGGTGCTCATGGGCGGCGCTAAGCTGGAGGAGGTGACGAAGGGCCTGATTGCGGCAGGCCGGGACAGCGCGACCCCCGCCGCGGTCGTTCAAGAGGGCACGCTCCCAGGGGAGCGTCAGGTCCGGGGGACCCTTGCCTCCATCGCGGGCGTGGTCCTCGACGCGGGTCTGCGGGCGCCGATGGTGCTTATCGTGGGTCCGGGCGCCGGATTGCCCCGGCTCGACGGAAATACACCAGCCTTGGGCTTCGGGCCCCTGGCCGGCTGCCGAGTGGTCGTGACCCGACCCTCCTTCGCGAGCAGGCAGGTCATTTCTAAGCTCCGAGGGCTCGGCGCGGAGGTGATCGACTCACCGCTGATCCGTATCGAGTACCTGGAGGCGCAGATCTCGGTGCCCCGCTCCGACCACGATTGGATGGTGTTCACGTCCCTCCACGGCGTCGAAGGGCTCATCCGGCAAATCGAGCGTCAGGGACTCGACGCCCGCTTTTTCGGGGCTACTCGCATCGCCGCGGTCGGTCCCAAGACGGCGGCCGGCCTGAAAGGTGTGGGGATCCGTGCCGATCTGATTCCAGAAGAGCATCGAGCCCGGGCTCTCGTGGAGGCGATCGGGGTCGAGGCGAGCAGCGGCGAGCGGGTACTCTTCCCGTGCGGAACGCTCGCGGTAGACGAGGTTTCCCACGGATTGACTCGGTTGGGGTTGGAAGTTGAAACCCTCCATGTGTACGACACGCTGCTCCAGCCGCCGAGTGACGCCGCGTTGGACGCGTTCAGGAGGGGCGTGGATGCGGTGCTTCTGTACAGCCCTTCTGCGGCGACGTCACTGGCTTCGTCCGGGGTGGACCTCGAGGGCGTGCAGATCTTCTGTGTTGGACCGACGACGGCTGATGCTGCGCGTTCCGCAGGGGTACCGGTCTCCGGGGTGCCTGAAATCTACGGCGATGAAGGGATGATCGAGTCCCTGCTCGCAATGGCCGGCGCTCCTGGGGTTGTGGATCGTTGAGCGAACTCTAGCGGTCTGGCCCGGCCCCAGTCGGAGTTTTTTCTTCAACCGAGAACTCCACCAACATTCCCCGGCCTTCATGCCCAGAAAAATCGCACACGGCTCTGTACTTGCCCGCTTCGAGGTCGAGGGTCACCGTGCGCCTCTCTCCCGGGCTCAGGCGGCGCTCGGTCTCCCAGACCGTCGAGTCGGACTCGAGGACCACGAACAGAAGATTGTGTTCCTCGAAACCCCGGTTCGCGAGTGCGAGAGTCACGCGACCGGCGGGCATGACGGCGTTCATGAGGATGTTGTACTCGTCGAGGTCGATGTCTACGACAACTCCTTCCGGGTCTGTCGACGCTGCGGGTGCGGCGGATTCGCTCCCGCTCGAGGGAGGAGGCGCCCCGCCCTCTCCGCAGGCCATGGGGAAGCACACGCACGCCGCCAGCAGGGGGATGAGCGCGGAATGAGCGCATCTATCGGGAATGGTGGTCCTGGATATCATCGAAGGCGTTGAACCGTGGTGACGCGGCGGCTAGGAGCTTCGTCGCGATGAAGCCGATGGCCTCTCAAGAAAATAGCGAATCCGGCTCGATTGCGTCCGGTCGATTTGGGTACGGCCTGAATGTTGCAGTCTGATTCTTCCCCTGCTGCAAGAAAATCGGGCCTCGGTCTGGGGTTGCCGTAAAAAAATGGGCGAGAGCTTGATACGGAGTCGAACACGACACCCGTGCGATTTCATGCGATAGAATTTAGCTTCGAGAAGGACGTCGAGCGTCCGAGATAGTATGATCCGCCTCGGGTCGTCATTTTCCGAGTGCCACAAGGGGAGTTGGTCATGACCGCAGCGTTTCGGACGGTAATAACCTGTACCGCCCTCCTGCTGGTGAATTTTGCCTCGGCGGCTGGCCAGATCGCCGCCAGGGCGACCTACCTGAGTGATGGCTCCTTCGACCTCCCGCCTGTAGGTCCCACCTCGCCCAGGGACCCCACCGCAATCGCGGTTGCGCGCGACGGGACGCTGCACATCGTGGACCGACGCGGACAGGTGATGGTCTTCGATCGGGCCGGTGCTCCGATCCGCGCCTACGGAGCAGAGGGTCTAGACGAACCCGTGGCTGTCGCGTTCGACGACGATGGGCGCGCCTACGTTCTCGACCATGGGTTGAAGCAGGTCCTCGTCTACGACCGGCGGGGCGAGCTCCAGTATGTCATCGCCGGAAGCAGGCGCGGGGCATCCCGGTTGAATGATCCCGTGGCGCTGGCGCTCGGTCCGCGTGGGTTCGTCTACGTGCTCGACAAGGGCGACCCCTCGGTCACCGTGTTTTCGCGAGACGGGGCGTTCGTACGCCAATTGGGCTTGGGACCGGTGATCGGGAATCCCATCGGGATCGCGGTAGGCGGCGACGGTCGGATTTTCGTGGCAGACAAGGACGGCGGGGCGCAGGTCTTCACCTTGCCCCCATTTTCAGACGTCGCCTGGCAGGGGCCGAGCGCGCCTCAGGTGTTGTCCTTGGGAGCGGTCGAAGAAGCCGCGGCCATTACGGTCGATGGATCCGGTACCCTCGTGGTCCTGGATGGCGAGCAGGGCCAGGTCTGGGGCGGAAACCGCCTCGATCCGGCGGCTGCGACACAGAGCCGTGCGCTGTATGGGGGTGTCGGCCGAGGCAGGGGGTCCTTCCGTGACCCGGTAGGGGTGGCTTTTACCCCAGAACGGCATCTCGTGGTGTTGGATCGTGACCTTCGAAAGGTGGAGCGCATTGCGCTCGCCGAAGGCGGGGATGCACCCCGGTTGGAGTGGGGTTACCCGATCCGGGTGAGCCAGCTACCGCCCGACCCGGCGGGCGCGGTGACCGGAGTAGAGCCAGGGGCGGATGGCACGGCCCGTTTCGTCATCGCATCGGCCAGGGGTCGCGGCCTTCGCGTGGAACGCGTCACATCCGAGAGCTTCGAGGATCTGTTCGGTGACGTGTTCGAGTCCTATTTGATCCCGGAGACGGTTGGGCCCGAGACGTTGGTGATGGGGTTCCAGCGAACCCCGGGCACGATGGCTTTCAACGACACCTTGCTTGTGGTGACGGAGCCGGATGAGGATCGCTTCGCCGTGTTCGACACCCGGGACGGCATGTCCCTCGGAACGTTTGGGCGCGATTACGACGACGACCGGCGGCTCAACAAACCAGTGGGCGTGGCGCTGTTCTCAGACGGAAGTGTGGTAATAGCGGACCGGGATAACCATCGGGTCGTCGTGTTCAGTGCAGATCTGACGTCGCTTCTCGCTTCCTTCCCCCTCAGGGAGGCGCGGGGCGTGGCCCTTTCTCCCGACGATGAATTGTTCGCCTGGGCCGAAGAAGGGTTGTCGATCGTGCGAATCCCGCTCGATGGCGGTCCTCATGAGGTGGTGGCCGCGGGGCTTCTCGCGGGCCCGGTGCAGGACATCAAATTCGACACCCAGGGAAATCTTTTCATCCTCGAGCAAGAGACCAGCCGCGTGACGATCTTGGATTCCAACCTGGAGCGGGTTCTCGTCAGGCTGGGGGGCCGCGACTCGAGGTTCGAGGCTACGCATCTTTCGCTGGATGCCTTGGGCAACGTCTATCTCGCCAATCTGGAGGAGGGGCGCACCCTGGTCTATCGGTGGGACGCGCGCTTGCCGGAGTTGGAGACGCTCCGGGTCGCTCTGTCTGCCGATGCGATGAGGTTTTCCTGGGATCAGGTCGGTTCCGACTATTTGTGGGGATACCGGCTCTCGGGTGCCACGTCTCGCCAGGGCCCGTTTACTCCCATCGCCACAACGACGGGGAGGGCCTTCGATTTCCCCTTGGACGAAGATTTCGAGTACCGCTGGCTCCGCGTGGATCCAGTGAGCATCGCGGGTACAGCGAGCGCGTCGGACGAGCCCATTCCGTTGGCCCATTTGGTGGCCCGGGAAGCCGCGGCCCGAGAAGCGCACGTGGAGGTTTTGGACGCGGTAGCCAGGGCGGAGTCCCTGACCGATCAAGGGGTGTTGAGCCTGGCTCCGGACCTTGCTCAAGAGGTCCAATGGTATGGGTTCTCCGCGGAATTCCAACTCGGGAGGTTCGCCGAAGCGGTCGCCCGGGAGCAGGCGCTGCAGGGATGGGTGGGCGAGGACCGCGGGTTCGAGCTTCATCGGCGTCTGGCGATCGCGCACGCGGACGTAGATCAGCCGGGTGCGGCGTTGGCGAGCGCCCGCCGAGCTCTCCAGGTCATTCCCCTCAGGGACCGGTCCGGGGACGGTGGGCTGGAGCTCTTGCAGTTGGGTCTTGCCGCGGCATTCGAGGCCGGGGCATTTGAAGACCTTGTAACCTTTGGTGAAGAGCTTCAGGGCCGCATCGCGCCCGATCGGGAGTTCCAATTTTTCGCCCGGTTGGCCACGGGACATCTGGCCTTGGACAATCCGCGGCGTGCCCTCCAGATCGCGATGGTGGTCCTCGAGGCGGACCGGGCTGGAAGGATTGTCGCGTACGACGAGGATCGGCCCGAACTGTATTGGGTGGCCTTCCAGGCCTCCCTGGCCGTCGACGACAACGAACTGATGGAATTGTGGGCTGGGGAGTTCGCTCCGTACGTGACCGGCGACCGTAGGCGGCTCTACTTCGAGGCGCTGAGTCGCTACAGGGCATCGCAAGGCCAAGGCGTTCAGGCTCTCGCAAACTTCCTGGAGCTGCTGGACACGGACCCCGGACCGGAGTTCTTCACGGACTCCATGACGGTGGCCCTCACGCTGGATATCTTCAGGGCGCTCCAGGACGGCGATAGCGAGGGGCACACCGCGGGGCTGACCTTCCTGGCGGATTATGCGGCTGGTCTGCCGAGAGAGGCAGACGAGCTTCGCCTGGCATACCAGGACTCGATCGCCGTATTTACCCCCCGGGAAGAAACACGGGCGAGGCTGGGAGAGGGGTTCCAGTATTGGGACGAGGCCAACTTCGTGGGATTGATCCGTTTTTTCGAACGAACCCTCGAGTTGGGGGGGCTCACGCCTGAGCAGGAGACCATCTCGAGGGCGTTGCTCGCCGGAGCGTACCAGAGCGCCGGTCGTGAGGACGATGCCGTGTCGACCTACCGGGGAATCCTCGATCTCGACCCGCTCTTCGAGATAGAACCCATGGTGGAACGCGTGGAGGAGTTGTACGGCGTCACCGTTTTTGACCTACAGGCGATCGAGAGATTTCGGGATATCCGTAGGATCCGCTAAGATCGTCCAGGTTCGACGAAGCTTGCCCCGGCGGCTTGAGACAACACATGTTTACGGTGGTGTCCTCTAACCAAGCGCGGCTCGATGACCGAACCCCCTGACGCTCCCACTCCGGACGCTTCAGATCCGGACACTCCGGGTCCTGATGCTTCCACTCCTGACGCGCCCGATCCCGACGGTTCCAAACCTGAGGCTCCCACTCCGGACGCTCCAGGCCCCGACGTCCTAGGTTCGGAAAAGCCTACCGAACGTCGCCTTGCCGCAATCCTTTTTGCGGACGTGGCGGGGTATACGGCTCTTTCTTCTCACGATGAGGATCTCGCACTAGCGGTGATCAAGGGCTTCCAGCGCATCTCGAAGCAGATCGTGGGGGACAAGGGCGGGCGAGTTGTGAAGTTCCTCGGCGATGGAATGCTCGCGGAGTTTTCCAGCTTGGACGCCGCCGTCAACTCGGCTCACGCCCTACAGCACTCGTTCCCCACCCTGAAAGACGTCAAAGAGTCGCGGGTTTCTTTGCGGGTGGGCGTTCATCTCGGCGACATCGTATTCGGTGAAGACGGCGACGTATACGGGAGTGGAGTGAATGTCGCTTCCCGAATCGAAAGTCACGCGCCGCTAGCCGGCGTTGTGGTCTCGGAATCGGCGTACCAGCAACTCCGCCACCGCAAGCACTATCAGTTCTCGTCTATCGGTGAAAAGGACCTCAAGGGTGTACCTGATCCGATGGAGCTATTTGTCGTGCTCCTGGCCGGTCAAGACGCGCCCGTGGCACCTGTGCAGCAGCCCATACCCAGGTCCTCAAGGGCTGGAGATCGGCGTTCACGGTGGCCGTGGGCCGCGGTGGGTCTTGCGCTCATGGCCGGGATAACTGCCGTCGCGATGGATCTTGGCGGGGTCCAAGGGCAGTTGGATCAGCGCTTACAAGATTTTGGATTTTCCGCTGTGTTCACGCGGGGGGTGTTCGCTCAATCTCCGGGATACAGGGCGATCGAGGGTGGGGCCGCCATCGATAGCCCCATCACAGTGGGTTTCACCGGGCTCATCAATTCGGCCACGGCCACGAGCTCGACCGTCCAACTCCTCGGCCCGGGAGGAGTGCTCGTTCCCACCGAGGTCAGTGCGTCGGAGGATGGCCTGGTGGTCAACATCACGCCTCTGACTCCTCTCGCCTACGCAACGCGGTATCAGATCGTGTTGAACGGCGGGCTGCGGTCTTCTTCCGGAGGGGAGATCCGCCCGCCTCGGGGAGGCGGGTCACTGGAGAGTCTCCTGTCCTTTGTGACCCAGCCTTTGCCACCGAATCCACCGGTCCTCACGAGTACGGACCCTGCCGACGGATCGGCCGGCGTCGATGGCGGAAGCCCGGTGTTCGCCAGGTTCAGCAACCCGATGAATCCGCTGACACTGGATTCGGCGACCGTAATGTTGATTACGGCGACCGGCGCTCGGGTGGCATCCACGTTCACGTGCTGTGGCGATGATGATGAAACGTTACGTGTCGATCCGGCCGAACCCCTCGCGGCTGGCCTCTACCGACTCGTGCTGGGAGACGGGATCACGGACGTGGCGGGGCTTCCCTTGCTACCCGATACGTTTGGATTTCGGGTGGGAGTGGTGGCCCGACCCGTCGCGCCTAGCGGTCCTGGACGGTTGACGATACAGGTGATCCCGGCGTCGGTCGCGTCCCGTACGATCGTGATGATCGACGGAGAAACTTTGGGCCCGGCGCCCATCCTGAACCGAGTGGTTTCGGAGGGCGTTGCCCACCGGATCGAGATTTTCGGCACGTCAGAGGTCTCCCCCCGCAGAATCCGTATCTTCGACGTCAGCCAGACGCTATCTCCGGCTCAGCAACTCACTCTGCGGGCTGAGGTGACACCTTTTGGGACGATCACCATCGATTCCCGACCGGGCGGGCGTGTGTTCATCGACGGAGAAGAGATCGGCCCCACGGCTCTCGTGAGCTTTCCCGTAACGGCCGGGCCGGTTCACACTCTGGAAATTCGGCCGCTCGATGCCGATGCAGCGACCCGTGCACCCTACCTCGCCGACTTCAGGGTGGAGCTCCTCGAGGACAAGTTCTTGGGTCGAGTCGAGCTCCCGGTGCGTTGATCCTGATTAATCACCGCGCGGGGGTTGACGATGTCTTCTAGCGACCAAACTCCGGAAGGATTAGGTCGGGCTCCGGTTTTTTCGGAAACCCGCCCTTTGCCTTGGAAGCCGGAGATTGTCGAAGTCATCTATGGTCTTCTATATCGAGACGACCTCGGCATCGGCGCTCTCGTGGCGGCCCTCCAGGAGTTGGAGGAGCGGGAGGGCCCGGTCGTTTTTGTCGAATTACTGTACCTGCTCACGGACATTCGTTTTGAGCCTGACGAGGCTAGAAAACATTGGGACGCGGTGATCCTCCACCGGCAAGAACTCGAGGATGCCGTGGGCTATGAGATGGACTTGTCTGTTGCGTTGGTGAGCTACTTCGTGCAGATGACCCCCAGGATGAAACATCCGAAGGTGATCGAACTCAAGCTCTTTGAAGAGACTCGCGCCTCCGCGTACAAGGATGAGCTCACGGGTCTCCACAACTTCAGGTTCTTCCAGGAGTTCCTTCGGTGGGAGGTTAAGCGCTGCGAGAGGAGCGGCGGAGAGTTTTCGATCGCCATGGGCGACCTCGACAACTTCAAATACTACAACGATCGATTCGGTCACGACGCCGGTAATGACGCCTTGAAGGCTGTTGGGGAGGCTCTCCGGGAGGCCGGAAGAGACCAGGACGTAGCGGTGCGGTACGGAGGTGAGGAGTTCGTCCTCATCATGCCTGAAACGTCGAAGGAAGATGCGGGGGGGGTGGCGGATCGGGTGTGCCGAGCGATTGCAGAGCTTGAGTTCTCTCCGTCACCGTCGAAAAACGGGGTGACCATGAGTCTGGGGGTGGCCTCCTATCCGGTCGACGCCGTGGCGCCCGAGGCGCTCATTCGATGCGCAGACCGGGCTATGTATACCGCCAAGGCCAAGGGGAAGAACCAGACCCAACTGTACGGCGCCAATCGCCGCGCACTCCGGCGAGTTAGGGTCGAGCTGAAGGGGGAGATCCGCGTTCTGAACGACAAGGGGGTGCCATTTTCTACGCTGAACATCAGTGAGCGGGGCCTGAGTCTCAAGGCGAAGGAGCCTCTGGAATTGAACTCGATGGTCGAATTCGTTCTGGACGTCCCTGACCGTAGCGAGGGAATCAAGGCGTACGGCCGCGTCGTTCGTGTATACGACAAAGTGGATGGGGCCTATGAGATGGCGCTCGCAATCATGGACATGGATAGCCGAGAACACCTGGCGTTGACGATGTTTTTACGTTCGCAAACGTCCAATGAAGACGACGAATCCGAGCGGGATTGATCGCGGCCCTCCGAGGCCTGTTGAAGAAGTCAGAGATCAGAGGCTCCTTCCCACTGCGGCGGCAACGGGCTCCAGGCCCGCCATAAGAGTGTCGAATTCGTCGAACGTAAGCGATTGATCTCCATCCGAGACTGCCTGCTCCGGGTCCGGATGCACCTCGATCAGCAACCCGTCTGCTCCGGCGGCTACCGCCGCGTATGAAAGCGCCGCCACGAGATCACGCCGGCCAGCGGCATGGCTCGGGTCGGCGATCACCGGAAGGTGCGTCTCCTTCTTGAGGACCGGGATGGCGGCCAGGTCGAAAGTATTTCGGGTCGCGTCGGAAAAAGTTCGGATACCCCGTTCACAAAGGATGACGTTTTGGTTCCCCTGTTTCATGATGTACTCCGCCGCAAGGAGCAGGTCCTCCACGGTGGCCGCCATTCCGCGTTTGAGCAGGATCGGCCGGTGGAGTCTCCCGACCTCGGTGAGAAGGGAAAAATTCTGCATGTTTCGCGCTCCGATCTGGAGCACGTCGGCGTATTCGGCGACCAAGTCCGCCTGGCGTGTGTCCATGACCTCGGTCACGATCGGGAGGCCGGTCTCGGCACGGACATCGGCGAGCATCTTGAGGCCATCCTCGCCCAGCCCGCCGAAGGAATAGGGTGAACTGCGCGGCTTGAACGCACCGCCGCGAAGCCCTACAGCTCCCGCCTTCTGGACCCGCTGAGCCGTCGCGGAGAGCATTTCAAGGCTCTCCACCGAACAAGGGCCCGCCACGACAGCGATGGCCGTATCGCCGACGGTAGCGCTGCCCAGCGGAACTATCGTCGGTTCGGCGGCAAACTGGAGGTTCGCCAACTTGTATGGTTTCATGACCGTGTGAACGGCCTCGACCCCCGGAATCGAACGGAGTGGGATGCCGGCCAGAAGCTCCTCGTCTCCGATACATCCAATCACAGTACGGTGTTTTCCGCGCGAAAGGTGGGTCTGAAGCCCGAGGGCCTCCACCCGCTCCCGGATATGGTCCAGCTCTTCGTCGGTGACGTCGTGTCGGGTGATGATGATCATGTTCGTGTGTCTCGAGTTGTTCGCTCTGCGACGATAAAAAAGGCCTCCGATAGTACCCTATCGATGTCGGGCACTTCAAGGCCAAGCCAGCTATGAACATCAGGGGCTCCGTTGCCCCTGGCCCGGAGTAAGGGAGTCGAGGGGGCGGTCGGCGGGCGTACTTTCGGTGGTCCTATGGTTCAACGAGTTTGCACCCGGGTGCAGCCCAAGACAGCCATCAGGATAGGGAGCGGGGAGGGGACAGGATGTCGGATCTCGTTTCGGAAGTCAGGTACGCGTTCCGCAGCCTGAATAAGAGTCGCACCTATGCGGCGGCATTCGTGATTACGCTGGGCCTCGGTATCGGCGTGAACACGGCCATCTTCAGCGTGGTCAATGGTGTGCTGCTCAAGCCGCTACCGTATAAGGATGCCGAGCGGATCATGTTCATCCAGCAGCCCGCGAACAGGGTCGGCGCCTTCGACGGAGCGTTCTCGTTCATCGAGATCGACGACTACAGAGCGGCGTCGCGGACCATTGACGAGTTCGTCGAGTTCGGAGACTGGGATTTCAGTGTGATCGGCCGCGGGGACCCCCATCGCGTGGTCGGCGGCCTGGTGACGGCCAATTACTTCGAGGTCCTCGGCATCCTTCCCCTTCACGGGCGTACCCTGATCTCGAGCGACGACGATCCGGGGGCCCCGCCCGTGATGGTCCTCACACACGACTACTGGACCCGCATGTTCGGTTCCGATCCCGAAATCGTGGGCCAGACCGTCAAGCTCACGACGAAGAGTGTAGAGGTCGTGGGCGTGCTCAGGCCGGGGAGTCACTACACGGGGCGTAGGAAACCGGACGTCTTCACCAACTACACGACGAACGATCATTACATGGGTGCGGCCATGCGGGACGCACGCACGCATCGCATGACGGAGGTATTCGGGCGCCTCGCTCCGGGCGCCACCTTCGAGGTGGCTCAGGCGGAGCTGAGCCAGATCAACCGGCGCCTCCAGGATGAATTTCGCGAAGCCTATCCAGAGTCGTTCGGTTACCAGATAACCGCTCGCCCATGGCAGGAGGTACTCACCGAATCCGCGCGTCCCACGTTCATGATCATGATGGGAACGGTGCTCATGGTGCTCCTCCTGGCATGTGCCAACGTGGCGAACTTGACCCTGACGCGGTTGATCCGGCGCGAGCGCGAATTGGCCGTGCGAGCTGCGTTGGGCGCCGGCAAAGGGCGCATCCGCCGCCAACTCTTCACGGAGAACCTCATCCTCGCGCTCGCCGGTGCGGGGTTGGGTTTGGTTCTTGCCGTCGCCGGTCTGGACATGCTGGTATCGTACGCCAACCGCTTTACGATCCGGAGCGAAGAAATCGGGATGGACGGTGCCGTCCTTGCGTTCACGCTTCTGATCGGGATCGGGATCGCGATGCTGCTCGCGTGGGCACCCAGTCTTCCCTTCACGTCCCAGATCGGAATGTCCCTCAACCAGTCGGGCGGGCGGCATTCAGGTGGGATATCCAGACGCAAGCTGCAGCGGCTTCTGGTCGTGAGCCAGCTTGCGCTTTCCTTCACTCTTCTGATCGGTGCCGGCCTTCTCGTGAGGAGCCTGTTCAGGCTGCAGGGGGTCGACTCGGGCTTCGAGGAGGGGACCGTGGTGACATTGGAGTCACCGAACTTCACATCACTCACTGCGGAGGAGCAGCAGACGTTGTTTGGTGGGACCATGGCTCGAATACGGAGTTTTCCCGGCGTGCAGAGCGCGGCCTACGCCACCTGGGCGCCGCTTCAGAGCCCGCCGCCCGCCGCCCTCACGATCGATGTCGAGGGGCTGGACGAACTTCAGGCGTCGACGCCCATAGGGCTCTTCAACACCGTGAGTCCCGACTATTTCCGGACCGTGGGAGCCGTGCTTCTTCGCGGGCGCTCCTTCACGCGGGATGACACGCCGGAGGCCGACTCGGTCGTCGTCATCAATGAGTCGCTTTCGAGGACCTACTTCGGGAGTGAGGACCCGGTCGGAAGACGCATCCGATGGCAGAGCGCCCGCGGCACCTGGCAGCCATGGCAGCGCGTGGTGGGCGTGGTCGCCAACACTCGGGATGCGGGGATCGCTCAAGCCGATGTCCATGTTATTTATCAGGCGACGAGTCAGGCCGTCCGCCGGCGCGGGGGCATTGCAGGAGTGACGGGCGGCGGAGGGTTTCCTGCGCAGACGATGCTCGTGCGCACGACGGGCCAGATCGGACCGCTCGTGCGGCAGATCACCGAGATCATCCACGAAACTGATCCTGAGCGGCCGGTGGACAACGTCATTACCCTGGAGGAATTGACGAGGGAGGACATCGCACCTCAGCGCTTGAACGCGACGCTCTTTTCCGCCTTCGCGATCTTGGCCCTGGTGGTCGCGGGCGTCGGGGTGCTGGGTGTACTGTCGTTCTCCGTCACACAGCGAACCAAGGAGTTCGGTATCCGCCTCGCGTTGGGGGCCGAGCAGGGCCAGGTGCTTCGGATGGTCATGGGAGAGGGCGCGCGGTTGGTGCTCGGTGCGCTCCTTTTGGGGGGTGTGGCCTCGGTCCTGTTGTCTCGTTTCCTGTCAGGTCTCCTGTTCGAGATCGAGCCCACGGACCCGGTCACGTTCGTGGCGGTGGGCGCGGTACTCGCCGGGGTTGCACTGCTCGCGGCGTACGTTCCGGCCCGACGCGCCACTCGCGTCGACCCGATCGACGCCTTGCGGGCGGAGTAGCCGTACGAGTGGGGTGCAGAAATGTTCAGGGTTGGGTCCCGGCCCTCGAGGACGCCGGTCTTCTCCGACCCATTCGACAAAGGCACACCGACCGGCTATTGATACCGGCTTCGCTCACGAAAAAGCACACTACAAACCAAGAGGGGCGCGCTCGATGGTAAGTCCATGGATGATTCGCGGGGTCGAGTACGGGAACTGCAACTGCAACTACGGGTGTCCCTGCCAATTCAATGCTCCTACCACTCACGGCAATTGCGAGGGTGTGCTCGCCGGTCACATCGAGGAGGGGCACCACGGCGATACACGGCTGGATGGCTTGGACTTCGCGATGATGTTCTGGTGGCCAGGGGAGGTCGCAGAGGGGAACGGCAGGCAGCAAGTGGTCATCGACGAACGGGCCACGGATGCTCAGCGCGAGGGACTGCGCAGAATTCTTCACGGCGAGGACACCACGCCGGGAGCGACTCATTTCGCCGTCTACAACAGCATGATGGCCGAGGTGCTGGAAACCCTCTACGCCCCGATCGAACTCGAGATCGACATCGACGCGCGCACGGCTCAGTTGAGCGTGCCCGGGGTGGTGGAGTCCACGGGCTCACCCATCATCGACCCATTTAGCGGGGAGCCTTCCCGTGCCCGTATCAACCTGCCCAATGGGTTCGAGTATACGGTCGCGGAAATGGGCTCCGCGTCGTCCAAGTTGACCGCCGGGATTGAGCTCGAGCTCACCGACAGCTACGGCCAATTCAATATCCTGCATATGAATCAGGATGGCGTGATCCGGTAGGGTGGTCTAAAGGGAGTCCGGGTGATGGTCACTCGCTCAGACATCGGCGCATGGCGCTCCCTCCGGAAGCGTGATCTTTTGGGCGTCCTGTCGGCCTTGGTGGGCGGAACTACGCTCGCTTGGGTCTACCTCTTCCGGCTTGCCGACGGGATGACCGGCTCGGCCGCTCCAATGGAAGGGCTTCAGGTCCGCCCGTGGGAGGCGGCCGACTTCGTGCTGATCTTCCTGATGTGGACGATCATGATGGTCGGGATGATGGTCCCGAGCGCGGCCCCCACCGTCATGATCTACGCGGGCGTCGCCCGCAAGGCGGCACGCGATCAGCACGTCGTCCCGCCCACCGTCGTCTTCATTTCAGGGTACGTCGTTCTGTGGACGTTATTCTGCGTGGTGGCGACTCTGGCGCAATGGGGTCTCGATCGAGCCTCGTTGTTGTCCCCTATGATGGTGACGACCAGCCCCGCGATCGGGTCGAGTCTTTTGATCGCTGCCGGGGTGTACCAGCTCACGCCGATCAAACGCGCGTGCTTGAAACACTGCCGTTCACCTGCACATTTCCTATCCGAGCACTGGCGCGCCGGAATCACCGGCGCGTTTCGGATGGGGCTGGAGCACGGGATCTTTTGTTTGGGATGTTGCTGGGTATTGATGGGACTCCTGTTCGTGGGTGGCGTCATGAACCTGCTCTGGATCGCGGCCATCGCGACGTTCGTCTTCGCCGAGAAGGTGATTCCTCTCCCTGATTCGCCGATTCCGGCAAGGCTGACTGGCGGAGCCATGATTCTCGGCGGGTTGATCCTGTTGATGACGTGGGCGGTGGGGGGCAGGTAGAGTCGGTCCGCACGGTGTCATACGCTCGTCTGAGGTTTCGAGGAGACCGATCTCCGCGAGGGTGGGGCTCAGATGGTCCACCACCGAAGCGGGCGGTCGGGGCCCTCGAAGCAGATCGCTCCCGTGTAGGCAGGACCCAGCTCAACTCCCCTGAAGTGCCAACGAGACGCTTCGTCGTCTGGCATCTCTGTGGTTAGGAGGCTTCCGGGGCCGTCTCCAGCGTAGTCGAGCGTGAAGCGATCCGAGCCGAAGCTCAGGCCGGTTCCCCAGGCCTTCAGGTAGGCTTCCTTCCGAGTCCAGGCTCTGTAAAACGCCGCGGGGCGGTCCTCAGACGGGAGTGCTCGAAGGGCGGCGCTCTCGGTTGGGGAGAAGAAGCGGTCCGCGATGTCGGTAAAGGCCCGCTCCTCCCTCGCGAACTCGATATCGACGCCGATGCGCGCTCCCCAACATACGGCTACGAGCCCCTTCGACTCCGAGTCGGAAAGGTTGAATCGGGGCTCATCGTGCTCAGCGAGCATCGGCTTTCCGTGCTCTCCGTACGTAAATCTCACATCCTTTGGGCGGGTGCTCAGGTAGCGAGCAAGGATGCGGCGCAGGTGACCCCTCGACGAGGCCTTCCGGTCCCGCTTCTCGTCAACGACGATGCGCCTGGCGGCTCGGGCCTCGTCGGGAGTGAGGATCGCCCAATCGTGCCCCCGGACCTCGAGGTCGAAACGCCAAACGTCGATTACGTCGTCGGGTGCGAGCTCCCATTCTTGGGCGGGGCGCCAGCGCTCAGCCACGTGGCTCCTTTTCCCGCTCCTCTATCCATGCCTTCAGGCGGCGCATGCCATCCTCCAGGGACACCTGCGGCTCGTATCCGAGATCCCGCCGCGCGGCGCTGATGTCGAACCAACGCGAGCTCGTGAGTTGGCGTACCATCCAACGGCTCATCCGTGGATCGCCCTGCGCCCGCGAGAGTGCGTGCGCCTTCTCGAAAAGCCAGCCCACCGCTAGCGCGGTTCGCAGCGACACCGTCTTCCGAACCGGCGGCACCCCAGCGGCCTCGAGGAGCCCATCGATGAAGTCCCAGATCTCCACGGGCTCGCCAGAACTCACGAAGTAGGGGCGGCCATTGATGCGGCGGGCTCCCTCCCCCCCGCTTAGGAGAAGATCCCCGGCGATCAAATGGGCCTCCACCGCGTCATCGATATAGGTGATATCCTGCCGCTTGGGCGGCCCATTGATGCGTCGGAGTGCGCCGTTCCTTCCCCTCTCGATCACACGGGGCAGCAGAGACGTGTCGCCGGGGCCCCAGATGAGGGGGGGGCGGAGTGCGACCACCTTGAATTCCTTGGAGGTCGAGGAGAGAACCAGGCGCTCGGCCTCCGCCTTGGTCCGGCCGTAGTCCGCCTCGTAACGCGTGGCGTAGCCCTCCGACTCATCGACACCTTCCAGATCCGTGACGCCGGAAAGCACGCTCGGCGTGGAGGTGTAGACGAGCGCCCGCACGCCGCATTCCCGGCAGGCCGTGAGCACGTTTGCAGTCCCCGTGACGTTCGTATCGTAGAAGTCTACGTACCGGCCTCCCGCCCCCACCTTCGCCGCCGTGTGGAACACGACATCGACGCCACGGGTCGCGTCGGTCACCGCGTCGAGCTCCGCCACATCTCCCCGTTGGTGCTCGATGCCATAGGCGGCCAGCTCCGGGTGGGATCCACGGGAGAAACCTCTGACCTCATCCCCCCGGTCACGGAGGGTCCGGGCGATGGCTCCTCCGAGGAAGCCGCCCGCTCCCGTCACCAGCGCCTTCATGAGCGGTTGTCCGGCTGTCCGGAGGTCGGACCACGGCTCCGGCGGGACGCCAACTGCTTCTCTGCCCACACCGCGAGCTTCTCCCGGAAGATCTTCGCGTTGTGCCGAACGTCCACGGGAAAGGCGGGGTGGTAGAGCACCATGTCGATCGCCCGGGTGTGCTCGTGGCTCCGGGCGATTTCCAGCAACTCTTTCGTGAGTTGCCCATTGCCAATCGTAGCTTCCGGCACCCGCTCTACGCAGATCAGCGGCGTCGTATGACCCCGGTGCGCGGGGTCGGCTTCGCTCGTGGTCCGGCCCGCTCCCACGACTCTGCGCCCCCTCGCCGTTTTGCCCACTCCTGCGACGCCCACCAGGGCGCTTCGCCGAACGGCCGGGTGCGTGTTGAAAACGGCCTCACAGGGGATCGTGTACATCGTCCCCGTCTCGGCATCCACGCGGTGGCCCTTTCGGCCACACATCCAAAGCCGGCCCTGCTCATCGAAATAGCCGACATCGCCCATGCGGTGCCATACATCTCCACTCGAGGTGGGAATCTTGGCGAGCTTCGTCGCCAGGGGCCGCTGGTAATAGGACGGTGTCACGACCGCGCCCCGCACAACGATCTCGCCGATCTCTCCTGGTGGGAGAGGAAGGTCGTCCGTCCATGACTCGATCGGGTCGTCATGGATCGGCACGATCCGCACTTCCATGCCGGGTGTGGGGCGACCCACGCACACGCCGCCGCCCTGGTCCGTGAGCCGTCGCGTCTCTCGCAGGATTTCTCTGCTTCCGAGAACGGACACCGGAAGGGCCTCGGTCGCTCCGTAGGAGGTCAGGACCTCGATGCCGTCCGGGAGACACTGTTGGAAGCGCTCGAGCGCCGGGTTCGATGCCGGGGCCCCCGCCGAGATGGCTCGCCGAAGCGAGGTCAACCGATGGCCGTGATCGACGCAGTAGCGTCCCAGCTTGTCGATGAGGGCCGGTGAGGCGAAAAGATTGGTGCACGCGTAGTCCCGGAACGCCTCGAAGAGACGCTGCGGGTCGGCCTCCGCCGGCCGACTCGCGTCCATGTCGGGGACCACCGAAGCCATGCCGAGGGCCGGACCGAAAAGCGCGAAGAGGGGAAAAGTCGCCAGGTCTCGCTCCCCCGGCTGGATGCCGTATACCTCTCTGAGCGCCTTCACCTGGGCCGCGAAAACCCGAAACGGGGTGACGACCCCCTTGGGCACGCCGGTGCTCCCGCTCGTGAACAGGATTGCGGCGGTTTGCTCGGGGTCGGGCTCGAGAATCGGGAAGGGGTCCGGCGACGCTTTCGCCTCCAAATTGCTCAGGGTGTGCCCCCCCCAGAACAATCTGTGCCCTACGGTAATCTTGGTCCTGACCGTCTGCCTCGCCCAGCCGAAAAAGACTCTCGCGGCCTGCGCCTTGGGGACACCGATAAAGGCCTCTGGTTCTGCTTCGCGAAGGCACTCCCCCAAATTCTTGATTCCCATGCCCGGATCCACCAGGACCGGGATCGCTCCGACCTTGAGCATCGCAAACGTCAACGAGAAGAACGCGAGGCTGGGCTCCACCATGAGGACGGTCCGAACGCCCGGCCCTATTCCGACGCCCACCAGTGCATGGGCGATGCGGTCGGAGCGACGATGCAACTCGAGTGCGGTCAGTTCGGAATAGCGGGCCGATCCGTCCGGGTTCCGGCCGTCGGAGACCGCCACCGCGAGCGCGTCCGGCTGGCTGCGGGCCAGGTCGACTAGAAAGGCGGCGACATTGATGTGTTCGGGGGAGCGCTCTGGCGCGGCGTCGGCTCCGGCAGGTGGCCCCGTTTCCGCGGTCGCACCGTCGCCTTCTCCGCTCATACCGAACTGTCGGTCGGCTGGGGTTCGGGGTGACCGTCCGGGTGACTCCCGGGCCGACCGTGCGAATGGCTTTCAGGAGGACCGTCGCGGTGTCCTCCCGAAGGAGCATCGATGAAATTGCGGACGAGCGGAATGATCTCATCCGCCGCGTCCTCCAGGACATAGTGCCCGCAGTCTTCGAAGCGATGCACCTCGGCACCCGGGAATCGGTCGATCCACTCGTCCAGGAATTGGTGGCCGAATACGAAATCCCGGAGGCCCCAGCAGATCAACATCGGCTTGTCGACCAAGCGAACGAGAGCGTCCGCGGTTTCCTTCGCGATCGGGTAGGCCCGATCGTTCTCTTCGAGCGGAATATCCTGCACGAAACGATGCACGGCGATCCGGTGCGCCCAACTGTCGTACGGCTCCAGGTAACCGGCGGCCACCTCCTTGGACATCGGCCGGCGCGTCACACAGTGGCGCACCGCGCCCCGCGAGAAAGCGTTGGCCCCGCGCACGAGCAATGCCCCCATACCGGGGGTCCGCGCCAGCGCGAGCGAGGCGGGGAGGTTCTTGCCGGTCAGTAGAGGAAACGCGGCGGTGTTCATGACGATGACCCTCGCGATGCGATCGGGGTGCTGGGCCGCCCAGGCCATCCCGATCATGCCGCCCCAGTCGTGCACGACCAGCGTGATGTCACGGAGGTCGAGCGAGTCGATGAGCGTGCCGAGGTCCGCCACGCGGGTCGATAACGTGTAGTCGTAGTGGTCGTCATTCGGTTTGTCGGAGCGCCCACACCCGATGTGGTCCGGTGCGATCACCCGGTGACTCGACTTCAACGCGCTGATCAGATCCCGGTAGTAGAAGGACCAACTCGGGTTTCCGTGGACCATGAGCACCGGGTCTCCCTGGCCTTCATCCACGTAGTGCATGCGGTGGGCGACGCCCTCGGACGTGCCGCCTTCGGATGTGCCGGCAGCGGCGGAGCGACCACCTACCTCGATGTAGTTCGGAGCGAACGGGTAGAGCCGGCTCACCAGTCCACCCCGAGCATGATGCAGTTCAAACCACTGCCGATGCCGAGGAGTCCCACGCGGTGGCCGGGCTCCAAGAACCCGCGTTCGTGGGCCAGCGCGGCGGCTACGGGGAGGGCGGCCGTACCGGTGTTTCCCAGGTATTCATAGGTCACGAAGTCCTGTTGAGGGGACAGGCCCATGGTTCGCAGCATGACGTCCCGATGGGCGGAACCGACCTGGTGGCATACGGTGCGGTCCACGTCCTCCAAAGGCCACTCCATCTCCTCGAGGAACTTTTCCCAGGTACGTGCGCCCAGGGCGACTCCGTGCTCGAGGACGGCGGCCGCATCGGTGCTGGCAAACTCCCTCAGAGTCGCTTCGGCTCCGTTCGGCTGACCATCGGGGTGGGCTTCCAGGCCCCAGCGGCACAGCATGTGATGTTCGGGCGCGTTTTCGACCACGGCACCGCGGAGGCGCCGCCGGTCGGACTCCCCGAAGGACCCGTCACTCAGAATCACGGCTACCGCGGCCGACCCTCCGGTTAGCGTGGCGATGGAGGTCTTGAACTCCTCCATGACGGGATTGTTGGTCAACCGGATGATGGTTGCGTCGACGATGCCTCGTGCGGTCTCGCAACTGACCACCATGCCCGCTCGGATCTGCCCCAACTCGATTCGGTTGGCGATATCGAGTATGCCGTTCAGCACGCCCAGGCACGCGTTGCCGACGTCGTAGACATGGGCGGAGGGGGGAATCGCGTGGCCGGCTGTTTGGAGGCCGGCCGCGACGTGACAGGCTGTGGCCGGCTCGAAGTGCTCGCGGCACACGCCTCCGTAGATCAACATGTCGATGGCGTCGGCCGGCACGGGCGATTCACGGAGTGCGTTTTCTGCCGCCGCGGTGGCGCCCTGCGATACCGTATACCCAGGGTCCCAATAGCGGCGCTCCTTTACGCCGGTCATCTGGAAGAGCTGGCCCGGCTGGATGTGGAGCTTTTCGTATACCGGGGCGAGCCGCTCCTCCAATTCGTCGGACGTGACCACGCACGGAGCGAGCTCGTATCCGAAGGTCTCGATGACAACACGGGTATATCTCAAGCGATCACATCCAGGCTGAAATCGTTCATCGTATAGATGGTTCGGCCGTCCACCTTGAGAAAGCCGTCGGCCCGCAGGCGCTTCCGTACGTCGTCCACCTCCGTGATGCTGGCGAAGACCTCTACCCGCTCGCAACCCGGAATGATCTGTCCCCGGTACGTCCAGCGATGCCGGCCTGCAGCGGGGCTCTCTCCACCGGCCGGCTCTGGACCGGCGGATTCCTCCCTGGCCATCGTCGCGAACTCCGTGCCTTCACCCAGGTCCCACCGGTCGACGGCGTAGACCTTGAGTAACTGAATGAAGGCCTCGAGGCCCAGCGAGCCGGGCCACACCGGGTCCTGGTAGAAGTGCGCCTCGAAAAACCACATGCTCGGATCGACCGCGATCGAACCGTGAACCCACCCCAACCCGGCGGCACCCCCGTCGGCCACGAGGAGGTCGATCTGGTCGACCATGCGGAACCGTGGTTCGGGTAAGGGTGGGGTGTGCGGCATGACCAGGCTACGGCCCCTCTCCCTCTCGGCGGGCGTGGGCTCGTGAATGGGTGCGTCGAGGATGCCGACCTGATCCGCCAGGGCCTTGTCCGAGAAGAAACCGAAGTAGGTCGTGCCCTCATAGAGGGGCCCGAGGCGTTCGCTCTCCAGAGCCATGGTGTAGTGCTGGATGATCATGCCGCCCGAGGCCGAAACCCCCGTCAGACCGACCCGTGTCGTGATCATGTCCTCGGAGGCGGTGAGCCGCGCCAACTGGATCGCGTCTCCCCCGAGATTGCGGAATCGAAGATTCTGGTCGGATGTCAAAGCCGATCCTACATACGCCGCCAGCCATCCGCACGGCTGAAGCGCGACTTCGAGGAGGATCGAAAACGGCATTTCGCTCTGGCGGTTGCTCCCGAAGTACCAATGATCCGGACGCACGTCGAAGTGGGCGGTGACGCTCGCGCCGGTTCGCATCACGAACGGCTCTCCCTCTACGGCCGAAATGCGATCCAGGAATTGGTAGGGAGGACGGGGCAGCCGTGCGATGCGTCGGTCTCCTTCATCGAAGACGCGGTACGGTGCTCCGAAGGCCTCGGAGGGTTTTCCGCCGGCGAACGCGAGGATGCTTTCCTTGTCGTAGAGGATACGCGTTCCGGTTGTGGACGCTCCTCTGTCGGTCGATCTTGCTGGCTCTCCGAGGGTCGAATCCCCTGTCTCACCGCGGGCCGCCCACATCTTCTCGAGCCTCTGTCGGTCGGTGCCGGTCAGACGGACGGACATGTCGCGGATCTCTACCACCGGTTTTCCGTCGGCGTACATGAGCGCGTCGGCGATCGCGTACGGCTCCGGCCGATAGCCCAGCTCACGCAGATGGATCTCGTAGGTAACCTTCATGGTGGAGGCGAGCACCTGGCCCCGGCACCGAAGCCGGCTCCTGACGTCCACGATGGGCTGCCACGTCGCGCTGTCCGCTTCTGCGATCCACCCGACGCGCAGGAGAAAAATTCGGAGCGTGTGCAGACAGCATTCATACATCAGTGTGCCTGGCATCACCTGGTCGTCGGAGAAATGGCAGGTCAGGAACCAGTCGTCGGGTTGAATGTCGGCTTCCGCCACGATACTGCCGATTCCGTACCGCCCTCCCTCGGGATCGAGCTCGGTCACGCGGTGGACCAGCCGCATGCGATCTCCCGGGATCGTCAGCGCGCGGGTCACAGGCAGACCCGAGAAAACCTCTCCGAACGCACCGACCAGATCACCCGCACGAAGTGCCCCCAGCCGTTCTTCGTCAAAAGCATCCTTCCCGATGGGTACCAGCTCACGCCAATCTTCGGGCCGGACTCCCGCCAGCTCCTGTTCGTCGATGGCACTTCGGACGATTCCCTTACCGGCATCGAGCTCTGCCTGAGTAAAAAATCCAGCCGTACCCTCGCGCATGGTCAGGAGCAGCCGGCCGTTCACGGTGGCGTCGAACTTGAAGCGGAAAAGCCAGGTGTCGCCCTGGCGGAAGAACCGGAGTATGTGGATGTCGTATCGGATGACTTGCCCCGGACGCGGCAGCTCGGAGTGGAAGGTGACCACGGCATCGAGAAGCCGATAGACGGCGAGCCCCTGGGTCTCTGAGTCGATCCCCAAGTAGCCGGAAAGAAGGAGATCGGCTTGGCCTGCCTCCACGGCAATGCAGGTGGGAAGTCGTCCGCCGTCGAGATACCACCCATCCGCGAGAACGTCGTGTTCGGTGACGATCCGCCCGGACGTCATCGATAGCGGCTCGGCCTCGATCATGGTGACACGGTCGACGAGCATGAGCGGTTCGTCCGGAAGACGAACCCGGGTCGGGTGTTCGTCCGCGTGAGCGAAGCGCTCTCCGAGGGCCCGTCCGATCGATCCCACTGCGAACTCCATGAGCTGGTCCCGATCCATCGCGATCGTACGCGCAGGAAGCGGGGCGAGCGCAGTGCCATCACCCGTAAGGGCCCGAATCAGCTCTTGCTGCCTGGCGTACTCGCCCTGAGCGAGCTCCTGGGTCCGTTGCGCGGTTCGAAGGAACGCTTCGTGAGCCCGGATCGTGTTCTCGGCGGCCCGGACGGCTTCGGTCAGTTCAGGCGAGACGTTCTCACCGCCCAAAGCTGAAGGGATCGACGATGGGAAAGCGATCGAGGAGGGAGAATCGATGGGGGATAGAGAAGCGAGCGGGAACGAGGGACCGATCGGGGATGGCGAAGCAAGCGGCAAAGGGCCAAAGCTTTCTTGGCCGACCCGAATTCGGGTGACTGGGCCTGACTCGTCCTCCACGGGGCTGCCCTCCGGGTAAAGCTGCGCCAGGTCGACCGGGACGCGCTCCGCGATGAGCATCCCGAGTGCTCGGAGGACCGCGGTGGGCTCATCCTGGGTGGCGGAAGAAATCGAGCGTGCCCGAAACGGGACGCCGTCGAGAATCTTGTGGATCATCCGGGAACAAGATCCGCCCGGGCCCATCTCCAAAAAGATTCTCACGCCGTCGTCATAAGCTCGTTGCACCGTCTTGGGGAAATCCACCCCCTGGATCGCCTGGGCCAGGAGAGAATCTGCCGCCCGATCCTGATTCACCTCGTACGCTTCGCCCCACGCTCCGCTGTAGAAACGCACACCCTCCGGCGGGCGGGTGTCCAACAGATGAAAGTTGCGGTAGGCCTCCGATACCTCTTCCGCCACGTCGCAGTGGACCGTCGGGACGCCCTCCAGGGCGTGGAAGGGACATCCCAGCTTCTCGACCGCTCTCTCGACCGTCGAGCGCTCGCCTCCGATCACAGACTCGTCCGGCGTGTTTACGATGAGCAAATAAACCCGGTCGAGCGCCTCGACGACCTCACGTGCCCGATCGGCGGGCGTCTCGACCACGCCCACGCTCCAATCCACGTCGGCGTCATCCGCGACGCCCCAGGCTTTACGCGCGGCGTTACAGCGTCCCGTCAAATCGCTGACGAACAACTCGCTCTCCGTCACGCGTCGTAGCATCTCATCCCGGTCATGCCACGCGCCCAGCGAGACCAGTCCGGCAGTCTCACCGAGGGAGTAGCCCACGACCGCATCGGGGCGAACGCCGAAGCCGGCCATGAGGTCCGTGGTGATCGTGCTGAGAGTGACCTGGGAGAGAATTACGGTCCGGACGTCGCTGACGTCCGGACCGGACCCCCAGATCTCGGCGGCCTGGAGCTGCGAACCCAGGCGCTCGTTCGCACGGTCCTGGGCGCGAAGAATCTCGGGCCATTGGAGGCACAGTTCGCGTCCCATTCCGGCATATTGGCTTCCCGATCCGGGGTAGACGAAGGCCAGCTCTCCTTTGGGTCCGAGCGGGTCCGGCGAGAAAAACACCCGGCCGGCGCTCCGGTCCGATGGGTCGTCCCCTCGCTCGAGCTGGTCTGCTGTGGACCGGCAAAGTGCCCTGAGTTCGCTGGCATCTCGGACGATCAAAGTGACGGCGAGCCGGGCGTCGGAACGGCCGGGATGGGCTTCCCACCTCTCCTTGGCGAGTCGGTGGATCGCCCCTAGCCCCACCGTGTCGGCGGTGGTTTCGGAGGTGTTGTTCCCGGCGTTTCCGGTGGTGGCTTCGGGGGCTGTGCCGGTCGCGGAGTTGGCGGGAGCGTCGGCCGCCAAGTTGGGGGCCCCATCCGCAAGTGCCCGTAGGTCCGCCACGATTTGCGCGACTTCGTCTCCCTCGACGACGAAAAGGCCTTCATTCAGCGGAAGATCGCCGCGCCAGGCCTCCGACCGCTCGTTGGCTGCCGGTCTTGGGGACTTGGGTGTGGCCTCGGGTTGGGGCTCCTCCAGAATCACGTAGGAGCACGATTCGCCGCGTGAGACCGCGAGTGCGCCGCTCCGCCGCGGCCCATCGACCCGATCGCGCACCCAGGGTGTGGGGTCGCCCCGCGGGTTGCGCCCCGTGTCGCTGTGTCCGGGGGCCGTGGGCAGGACTTGCCGGTACAACGAAAGTGTGGCGCCCAGTACCGAAAGGAGGCCGGCTGCCGCCCCGGTGTGCCCGACATGCGCCTCGATGGAACCGAGCACGGTGTCCGGCCCGAAGGCCTCGGAAAGGGCGATCATTTCTGCCCTGGCCCGACCTGGGATCCCGCAACCGTGCGTCTCCACGTAGGGGATGTCGCGCGCGGCGACGTCGGCCTCTTCACAGCCTCTGCGAATCGCTTCGCGGACTGAAGACTCCGATTCGCCGGAATCTGCAGGGGGAGCGCTCGGGCCGCCGCCGGCGGTCCCGATCGCCCGGACGACCGCGTACACACGGTCGCCGTCACGCTCGGCGTCCTCTTTGCGCTTCAACACGAGCGCGACGGCGCCATCGCTCGGTACGATCCCCGCCGAGGGTCCGCCGGCGGCCCGGGAATCGTCTGGCGTGGCTAAACCGTCTGTGCTCTCGAGCGAGATCAGGGAACGTATATCCCCCGCCAGGTCGACGGCTCCGACGATGGCGCAGTCGATACGACCCTGTCGGAGCGCGCGCGAGGCGGCCTGGAGGGCCGAGAGGCCGGACGTCTCCTCGCTCGATATCACGTAGCTGGGTCCACCCAGCCCGAACTCCCGGGCGATACGGCTGGCCGCGATCGAACCCAGCCCGCCAATGGTTCGGTTCGCGTTGAGCGCGGGTGCGAGCGAATCGCAGAGTTCGTCGACCCACCCCTCGAACGTTTCACCGTGCGAGGGACGCCCGAGTCGCTGCGCCCAATCGGCCGCACGTGACCGCGCGGCCCAACGGAGGTGGTAGTTCGTGGTGTTGAGGTCGAGTTCGACCCCGATGAAGACACCGGTCCGGAGGCGGTCGACCTCGCTGAGGTCGGCGTCGGCAATGGCTTGCTCTGCTATCTGAAGCATGAGCATCTGTTGGGGAAGGGCCTCTTCGACCTCCCGGGGAGGGATCTTGAATCGACCCACCGGAATCTCGAGCTCCTCGATAAACCATCCGACGGGTGCGTCCGGAAAGCCCCAGTGATTCACCTTGGCGAGGGCGGGATGATCTTTGCCACGGCCCATCAAACGGTCGCCGACCTCGGCAACGTTCCGCCACGGACCGATTCGAGCCCCCATCCCGACGATGGCTACATCTGCGCCCTTCGTCGCGCGTGGTCGCTCTGCGACACTCACCACCGACCTTCCCCGGCTCGGCTCGGTCGGCTCCTCCAGGAGCAAGTGGGCGTTGGTTCCTCCGAATCCGAACCCGCTGACCGCGGCCCGGCGTGGGTGATCGGACGGAGACTTCCACGGAGTCGCTGCCGCGAGCACACGAAACGGACTTCCATCCAGCTCGATCTTTTCCCCGGGTTCCTCGTAATTGGCCGTGGGTGGGAGCACACGGTTCTCCATCGCCAACACGGTCTTCAGGAGACCGACGGCGCCCGCTCCCGTGAGGAGATGGCCGGTATTCGATTTGACCGACCCGATCACACACTGGCCGGGTTGGTACTGCTCCTCAGCCCAAAGTGTCTGGAGGCTCGCGAACTCGACGGAATCCCCGACCGGGGTGCCCGTCGCGTGGCACTCGACCATGTCTACCTGGCTCGGGGTCCACCCCGCGGCGGTGTAGGCCCCCCGCATGGCGCGCAACTGGCCTTCTTGGCTGGGAGCGAGGAGACTGCCTTCAACATCGTTGGAAAGCCCCACCGAGTGTATCACCGCGCGGACTCGATCGCCCTGGCGGCGCGCGTCCGACAGGCGCTTCAAGACTAGCACTCCGGCTCCCTCGCCCACGATCAGGCCGTCGCTCTTGCGGTCGAACGGAGAGCACCGGCCCGTAGGCGAGACCGCAAGCAGCTGCGAGAAACCCATCTGGGTGTAAAGCGAATCCGGTCGTGAAAGCCCTCCGACGAGGACCGCGTCGAGGCGGCCCTGCCGCAGGGCGTCCACGGCGAGCTCCACGGTAAAGAGCGACGACGAACAGGCGGCGTCGATGCAGAACCGATCGCCCCCGAGCCCCAACCCCTTTGCCAGCATTGCCGCCGGTAGGCCCGCGACCCAACGGTTGATCGCGGCCACGGGTGCCCGGGTCTCTGGGGGCGTTGGCACGCCCGCCGCTCGGAAGAGTTCTCGCTCGAAACGCCGGCCGAGAATCCAGTCCGCCATTGCGGAGGCGGACACCGTGGGGAGGACGAGGTTGCCCAGCATCACGCCCACGCGTGCGGGATCGACCGGTTCGGTTACAGCGTCATGCCAAGCCTGCCGCCCGGCGTGCAGTGCCAGGTGTACCATGGGATCGAGAGATTCGACCAACTCTGTGGGGAGGTCGATTCCCTGGATTTCGAGTTGAAAATCACGGATGAAACAGGCACGTCGAGAGTGGACGCGATCGGGCTGTGCCTGATCCCGCGAGTAGACACGATCGACATGAAGGCACCAGCGGTCGGGCGGTGGATCGGAGGCCGTGTCCACGCCCGCCTCGACGACATTCCAAAAATCGTCGAGCGTCGGGGCGCCGGGAAGCACTCCTCCGAGTCCGACGATGGCAATCGGCTCGGGCATGCGGGTTACGCCTTCGTCGGTGCGCTCTCGTCGAGTCGGTTGTGACGGAACGCCTTGCCCAGGGAAGAGTCCAAAATGGATTCGTACCCTTCCAGGCGGGCCAGCAATTTTCCGTCATCACCGATCCAATCGATATCGGAAACGACCTTGCCGTTCGTCCGCTCGTGAACCTCTATGACGATGCGGGCTCCCTCCTTGGGGAACGAGGCCACGAACTGGCGATAGCGTGTGAACCGTGAGGGCAATGACAACTCCCCCACACGGTCGGAGGTCCAAACGATCATCGCTTGGAGCCCACTGTCCAAGGCCAGCGGATCGGCAATCCATTCGCTCCGCACGGGCTCCTTCATCCAGTCCCGCGGAGGTGGAGCCACCCGGCAGCGCGCCACCAGCCCGGCGTCGCCACAACTTTCGATGTCCAAGAGTCCGCGCATGGCGGGGCCATGGAAGAGCGTTTCCGCATAAATCGTCTCGATCGACTGATCCAGGGCGGGCAGGTCGCGCGAGGTCCTGGCGGCACCGGCATCGGGCTGCTTGGCGGCCAACACGACGTTCGCTCGTGCATGCAGAACCCGGCGGCCATTGCTGCCACCACTACACAGCTCAGCCAGAACATGAAATTCTTCGCCCCGTTTCTGTGCCTTGGCCGCACAGATACGGACCCGCAAGGACTCGTTGGTTTGAACGCGGACTCCCTTGAAGATACGGAGGTCGTCGACGCCAACGAACCGCAACCCCGGGTTTCCGTGGAGTGCGCCGTGGGCCAGCCATTCGAGCGTCATCGCGGCCGGGAGCACCGCATGGCCGTCGAGCACGTGCGACGCCATGAATTCGTGCGTTTCCGTGCTGATGGTGCGCTCGAAAATCGTGGGCAACTCGGTGAAGGAGGCACCGGCCCCATTTTCGGGAGCCACAGCTCCATTTTCGATGCCTGCGGCCCCGTTTTCCACCGTGCCGGCGCCGTTCGCTGAGGCGTACACGCCATTCCCCACCGTGCCCGGGGGTAATCCCACTTCCGGAATCCGTGATCCGCCCCCAAGGATGAGCACCTCGGCCGGCCCGTCGGCGGTCGCGATCTCGTCGAGGAGGTAGGCCGCTCCGTCACGCATCCCGATCACCTCGATGCCCTCGTCCGCAAAGATCCGTTTCAATCCGGGAGTCACCATTCCGCCGTCCCACGGTCCCCAGTTGACCGAAACGACGCGGCACCCTTCACGCCGTGCCGCTTCAGCCTGGGCCACCTTGTTGAGGACCTCGTTTGCCGCCGCGTAGTCGACCTGGCCTCGGCGTCCGAAACGTGCGGTCGAGGACGAGAACAGGACCAACGCCTTGAGAGGGCTTTCACCGATCGCCTTCAGCACCGAGCGGAGCCCCCCGACCTTGGTCCCGTAGACACGCGCGAAATCATCGTCGCTCTTGTCCTCGATGTTTCGGTCGGCCAGGACGCCGGCTCCGTGTACGAGCCCCGTGACGGGTCCAAATTCCTCGACGAGTGGCGCGAGGGTCCGACGGACCGCGTCTTCATCTCGCACATCGGCGGAACGGTACGCCACCTGGGAACCGGCCTTGGAGATTCGCTCGATGGTGCGGCGGATCTCCCTGCCGGCGAGGATGCGGTTGAATTCGGCCTGAACCTCCTGGGGGGTGATGCTCGGACCTACGTGCGTCAGGATCGCCCGTTTGATCTCAGCTTCCCTGTTGAGTCCGATCAGCCAATCGGGCTCCTTCTCGGGCTCGGGACTGCGCCCCAGGAGGATGAGCCGTGGCTGCGCTGCTTCCGCCATCGCCACCGCGACCTCGGCGGTCACCCCGCGGGCTCCTCCGGTAATCAACACGGTGTCGTCCGAGTTGGGGAACGACCCCTGTACAGGCTGGACCGGTCGGGGTTCGAGGACCACGGTTTGGGGGCCGTCGGGACCCAGGCCGATCTCCACCGGCCCTCGGGATAATGCGTGCCGCACGATCTCAGCAGCGAGACCCTCCCGCGAGAGATCGACGTCGATGGTCCGGCAATTGACGTCGGTCCATTCGGCGGCGGCCGTCTTCAACATTCCTCCCCAGGCACCACCCGTCGGATCGACGTCCTCAGGTGGAGGCGCGTCGAGGGCGAAACCCCCCCCGAGGGCCGTGACGCTGCACAGGAGGGCACCCCCCTGAAGCGCCGCCCGCCTCAAAGCTGGCGCCATGGCCCGCATTCGCCCAAAGCCGAAGAGGATGTCCTCGTCCGTGACCTGAGGGGGCACGACGACGATGAGTCCGGCCAGTTCGTCCGGAGGGTCATCGCCCTCGTCGCACAACTCGATTTCTTCGGCCGCGAACCCCTGAGCGCTCAACTCCTCGACAATCTGGCCCGACAGCACGTCGCCACTTTTGGTCACCCAGATCTTGGAGCCGGCCGGAAGCCCGATGGGGTCACCGGTATCCTGAACGGGGTGGAGCGTGGGAACGAAGCGCTCGATCTGCCCTGCTGTTTCGGGCGAGGAGGACCCCGGGACCGATTTCGCTCCGTCGGACAGGAGGTCGACGATCTGGCTCAGCGTTCGCAACTCCCCCAACTGATCCGGGGCCACGACGGGCGCCCCTGGAAGGACCTCCTGAAGAGCGGACAGGATCTCGACCCGTTTGATGGAATCGATGCCGAGGTCGGCGTCGAGGTTCATCGAGACGTCGAGCATATCCACCGGATAGCCTGTTTTTTCCGCAACGACCCCCAGGAGAACCGCCGCGATATCAGCGGAATCGCTGGCTCCGTTCGCTGGATCCGCTACGACACCATTCGTGGGGGCGTCTGCTCCCTTCGGGTCCGGCGTCACGAAATCCACGGCCGGTGCGTCGGGCTCAGAGGGCCCCGCGGGTCCACCCAAGAAATCGACGATCTGACCCAGCGTCTGGATCTCTCCGAGATGCTCGGGGGTGATGGCGGGGGCCTCCGGGAGGCGCTCCTGCAGGGCGGCAAGGATTTCGACCCGCTTGATCGAGTCGATGCCGAGGTCCGCGTCCAACCCCATTGAGAGGTCGAGCATCTCCTCCGGATACCCCGTCTTTTCCGAAACTACCGAGAGCAGTGCCGCGGCCACGTCGGGATTTGACGCCACCCTTGCTTCGCCCACCGCATTGCCCAAGGCGGCGACCGGTGCCTCGACCGGTGTTTCAGTGTGAATTTCGGAGGGTGGGCTGGAGGGGATGGCTGTCGTGGCAGCCTCACCGGGCGCGGCGAGCCCCTGATGCTGGATAATGGCCTGGATCGTCCGCTCCTGCGATTCCAGGAACTGTCGATGCACCGCCGCGGTCTGTTCCTGGAGCCGTACGAGTGCGGCCAAGCTCGCTTGGCTCGCTCGCATGGCCTCGGCGAGGACCTGCGGGTCGGACCCCACTGCGGCGGTTGGATCGAGAGCGGAGGGTGTGGCCGCAACCGGCGCGGCCGTGGTCGGCGGGCCCATGGGTACACCCGTCGCTGCCGCGGCCCTCGGGGGACGCTTCGGGCGCTCGGTCACGTGATTCGCTCCGCTGATCTTCACGGTAAGGGCGGGTTTCTCTCGTGCCGTTTCGTGCCGCCAGGCCTCGAGGGCACCTTCGTCCCACCGGTCGAGGGCGACGGTATGACCGGCCGCGGCGAGCTGAGCCAGGGTCCGGGCCAGATCCAGCAGGCCTGGGTGCTGCCCGGACGAGGCGTCTATCGCTACGACCGTGATTTCCTCGTCGGCCAGGATCTCCTTGATGAGCCCAGTGAGGCGGCGTCCGGGTCCGATCTCCACGAACGTGCGTACGCCGTCGTCGAACATGGCCTTCACGCATTGAACGAAATCCACGGGTGAGGCCAACTGCTTGGACAGCACCTTTCTTGCCGCAACGGAAGTTGCCGGGTATCGGGTGCCGGTGGCGTTCGCATACACCGCCACCGCACTCTTCTTCAGGTTGACCCTTTTGACGTGTTCGGCGAAGGGCTCAGCAGCGCCGGCCACCAAGGTGCTGTGAAAGGCGGCCGAAACGGGCAGCTTCTTGGTCCTGATGCCCTCGCCGGACAGAATATCCGTCGCGCGATGGATCTCGTCGGTCAGCCCGGACAGCACCACCTGACGCGGGGCGTTGTGATTCGCTATCACCAGATCGAGTTCGTGCTTCTCGAGGAGGGTCTGGATTTGCTCGGAACCGGCGGCTACGGCCAGCATCGAGCCGTGATCGCCCTCGCCCAGGGTCATGAGACGACCCCGGAGACTCGAAAGCTCGTGCAGCTCTGAGGGACTCACACGACCCGCGGCGCACAAGGCGACCAATTCGCCATAGCTGTGCCCGCACGTCGCATCGGGCGCGACTCCGAACTGCTCGAGCACGCGGAAGGCCCCAAGGCTCACGGCGCCGAGGGCCGGTTGCGCGTTCCGGGTGGCGGTGAGCTCGGCTTCCTGTTCAGCTCTGCGAACGTCGTCGAACGCGGGGTGTGGAAAGATCTTGTCGGCCAACCCCGGCGCGGCTTCGGTCGCGGCCGCGAGGGTAGCGGCGGCAACGGGGAAACGGCACATGAGCTCGCGTAACATACCTACGTACTGAGCCCCTTGGCCGGGGAAACAGGCAGCCCACCCGCCCCTGGACGAGCCCGACCCGAAAAAGATTCCCTGGGGCAGACTCCACGCGGACTCCGATTCTTCCAGGCGGGCCAGCGCCAGGGCGATGAGGTCTGCGGGTGACTTTCCGTCCCGCTCGACCACCATGAGCAACCGGACCTCGTGCGAAGCGTCGAAGCCTTCCCTGGTTTCGGCAGCCCGTCCCCGAATCTCTTCCCACTCCGAACCTGCATCGAAGTCCTTGAGTTTCGACACCAGGGTCTCGTGGCTCTCGGCGGAGAAAGCGAAGATTTGATCCCGGCCGTCCCAATCGACGAGCGTCGCCTGCGACTCGTACTCTTCGAGAACGCAGTGGAAATTGCTGCCACCGAAGCCGAACGCGCTCACGCCGGCCCGGCGAGGAAGATCGCCCTCGGACAACCATGGACGCTTTTCGGTATTGACGTAAAACGGCGTCTCTCCGGGCGTGACGGCTTCGTTGGGTGTCTCGACCTTGATGGTAGGCGGGAGAATCTTATGGTGGAGCGCCATCACGGCCTTGATCAGTCCTGCGGCTCCCGCGGCCGCCTTGGTATGCCCGATCATCGACTTGACCGAGCCCAGGGCGCACCACGCTCCCTCCCGGCCGGTATCCTCATAGACACTCGTAAGGCCCCGTGCCTCGGTGGCGTCTCCCACAATGGTGCCCGTGCCGTGCGCCTCGACGAGGCCGATCGTGTCGGGGGTCACCCCCGCATTGCGGTACGCAGCGCGTAGTGCGCGTGCTTGGCCTTCGGAAGAGGGTGCGTAAACCGCTTGACCCTTTCCGTCGCTCGACGAACCCATGCCTTTGATGACCGCGTAGATTCGATCACCGTCCCGCTCGGCGTCCGCCAAACGCTTGAGCGCCACGACGCCCACACCCTCCCCGAGAATCGTACCGTCCGCGTCCCGGCTGAAGGGCTGTGCATTCCCAGACGCCGAAAGCGCAGGCGTCTTCGAGAAGCACATGTACATGAAGATGTCGTTGAACGTGTCCAGGCCACCACTCAGCACCATGTCGGCCCGACCGGTTTCGAGCTCGAGGGATGCGAGATGGATGGCACTCAAGGACGAGGCGCACGCCGCGTCGACGATGCAGTTGGTTCCGTGCAGATCGAGTCGGTTGGCGATCCGGCCCGCTACCACGTTGGCCAGAAGTCCAGGGAAGGAGTTCTCTTGCCACGGCACGTAGCCGTCCGCGATGCGAGCGATCACGTCCTCGCCGGTCTCCGGATCGACGCCGGCCTCAGCCAGAGCCTGCCGCCAAATCGGGTGCCCGAGGCGGGCCCCCAAAGGGATCACCAGAGGAAGCGTTCCGCTCACACCGAGGATCACGCTCGTGCGCTCACGGTCGAATTCCCGTCCGTCGGCCCCGTAGCCGGCATCCCTGAGTGCTTCCCGGGCAACGTGCATGCCGAGCAACTGTGTGGAGTCGGTGGCCTCGAGATCGCGCGGCGAAATGCCGAAGCCCATCGGGTCGAAGTCGACCGCGTCGAGGAACCCGCCGCGGCGCCCGTAGGTCATGTCGGGGGCCTTGGGGTCGGCGTCGAAATAATCGCCCACGCTCCAATGGCTCGCCGGAACGTCCGTGATCGCGTCAACGCCGTCCCGTACGTTGGCCCAGTACTCCCGCAGGCCGCTCGCGCCCGGGAATAAACAGGACATGCCGACAATGGCTATAGGGGACTGGGCCGCAGCCCGATCTTCTTTCCGATCGCTCAAGTCAGCATTTCCTCAATTTCGCCTGGGTCACGGGGCACCACATCCACGCACGCCGCGGGAAGGTCTACCCCCTGGCTACGCAGAGCGGCGGCCCGAGTGATGACCGCGGCTCCATGCAACATGTTGTGCGCCACGGTGACCACGCGCCGATTCTCCCAGGGATCGAGATCACTGTCCCGAACCCATTCGTTGAACGCGCCCATCGCCGGGCCACACCAAATTTGGTAGTCCATTTCCCGACCCGGCTCGCCACTGTTGGCCCACCGGGACGACATTCCGAGGTACCACCGAAAGACCAGCGCCATCCGATGCTTGGGATCGCCCTCGGCCCTCTCCGTCTGGGTGACGTCGCGCTGCACCCAAAAACGTCGTGTGTCGTTCCAGATCTCCTCCAACGGCTTACGGAAAATCGTTTCTTCGAGGTTCTGCCGTTCGTCGTCGGACAGGTCTTCGAGTCCGCCGTGGGCCCGATATAAATCATACAAACGATGGGCCCTCATGGGAAACATCGTTCCACGCTTGAGCACCTGCAACCTGACGCCCATTTCGAACATGTCGGCGGCGGGGGCCATCGTGACGTCGGCCTGCTCCGCCTGGGCCAGCATCTTTCGTACCGTGTCGGACGTTCCTGCCTCCCGGCAGGCCTGGTTGACCGAACCCGTCATCACGTAATCCGCTCCCATGGCAAACGCCGCGGCCACGGAATGTGGCGTCGAAATTCCCCCAGCCGAACCCACCCGGAGGGGAACGGAATAGGCGTACTCGGCCTGGATTCGATCGCGCAGGGCCAGCATGGTCGGAAGCAGGGCGATGGCTGGCCGATTATCCGTATGGCCTCCGGAGTCGGCTTCGACGGTCAGGTCCTGGGCGACAGGAATCGTTTGGGCCATCCGAGCCTGCTCCTCGGACAGGTCTCCACGGGCCACGAGCTCGGCCACCATCTTGGCCGGAGGCGGTGCAAGAAACTTACGCGCGACTTCGATACGCGAGACCTTGGCGAGGAGTCGGTTCGGAGTCACGACCCGCCCCGAGGTGTCCGAATGAATGCCCTGCAGCCGGTACCGGACGAGTGGAAGCGTCAGATCCATGTAGGCCGAGGCCGAAACGCGAGTCACCCCGCGGCGCACGTATAGATCGGCGATCGCCTCTTCGAGCAGCGGCTCGTATGGGCTGTGAATCAGGTTGAATCCCCAGGGGAGATCGCCCAAACGCGTCGAGATCCGGTCGATGGCGTCCTCGACCGTATCCGGCCCCAAACCCGCGGCTCCAAAGAAGGCGAGCATGCCGGCGTGGCCTATCGCCTCTACGAGCTCTGCGGACCCGATGCCGTTGGCCATGGCTCCTGTCAGATAACAGAAGCGGACGCCGTGGTCGCTCGCGAAGCTGGCCGATCCGAAATTCTGGGGCTTGCAGGGGGGGGCAAGAGCGAGGAGCGGAAGTCCGTCAACCTGCGGATCTACGCCCAACTCCACGGATCCGCTGTCCGCGAGCGCAAAGCCGTCGCCATGCTCCACTGCGTACAGGGGCCTTCCGACACGACGGAGCCCCTGCGCAAATTCTTCGGGCGTCGTGAGGAGGAGGTCCGCCGGCCCGCTCCACGAGCCGATCGGCGTACTCGACCTAATCAGTGGCTTCCCCAACATCCGGTAATGTGTACAAGCTCATGGTGGATGTCGAGCTAAATGATGCGTCTGAGTTGGGAGTGAAAGGCTCCGCTCAACCCAGGATTTGGACCGTGAACGCCTGGAGCCCCAGCTGTGCGAGCGAAATCGTGCCCCAAGCGGCCAGGGGCACGAGAAGGGCGGTACGTGGAGTGAGGCGGTGCTCAAAGCGGAGGTACGTAAAGATGATGCCGATCCACAGCAGACCATGAATGCTCAGAAGGCTCAGCGCACTGTATCCCATCGAAAGGGTGGGCGCCGGGTTCAGGATCAGGGCGGCGAGTGAGTCGGGGACCACAGTGAGTTCCGCTACGGTGATGCCGGGCCCTAGTAAATCGAGCCTCACCATCTGAATGAACATCCCGTAGAGCACTGCGCTGAACCCCCAAAGTGATGCTCTGAAGAGATCCCGATACCCGATCTCTGCCGACAGGAGCATCGCGAAGAGCTGCAGGATCAAAGCGGTGATCGCGACACGCAGGGCTAGCATGACGGGCAGTAATCCGTAGGACAGCCATTCCAACCGCTGGAGGAAGTCTACTTGGTCTGGCGCGATTGCCATGCCTTCCCCTTGGGTTGCCAGGGCCATCAATTTCTGAGGCGTGAGCACGCGTCCGTTGGTGTAGAGAGCGAGTGCAATCCACATCGCCGTCATGAGACCGAACGTCGGCCATCCGCCGAACCCGCGCCTAAGTGAGGGGGCCCCGGTACGATGGGTATCCTGATGGTATGGAGGCGCTTTGCTCACGCGGCCCTCGTGCGGGTATCGGGGAGCACGGCGCCGCCCTCAAGGATGAAGCGCTCATCCGCGATTGAGATCAGTCGCGAAAGGTGGGAGACCAGCAACACCGCGCCGTTTCGGGCATGTGCCCTTACCAGGCGCACGGCCTGGGCGAACCCATCGGGATCCAGCGCGTTGAACCCCTCGTCTACGATCAGGATCGCCGGCTTTCCGAGGAGGGCTCGAATCAGACCCATCATTTGACGCTCCCCGGCGGAAAGTCGTCGGCCGTCCTCACCGACTTCCGTGCCGAGGCCGGCTCTGAATCGGCCCAGAAACGATTCGACAGACAATTCACGGAGGCGCTCCAGAAGAGCCTCTGGCGCAAGGTCGGGCGCCGCCATAGCAAGATTGGCCCCGAGCGTGCCGTTGAAGATTTTTACCGCTTCAGGAACGAGGGCCACGTTTCGGCGATAGCTGACAAGGTCGATCGCTTCAGCGGCCATACCGTCAACCGAAAGCGTTCCTTCGGCGAGTGGGTAGCGCCGAGTGAGGAGGTGAATCAGCGTACTCTTGCCGCTGCCGTTGGCCCCACTCAGCCCGGTGATCTGGCCTCGCTGGAGCGTGAGATTCGTCCCCTGAAGAAGAGGCTCGTCCGGAGACCACTGGAACGTCGCGTTCTCCAGCCTCAACTCCCGCTCCATCTCAAAAAGATTCCCCCCGAGGTTTCGCTCGGGCTCGGTGAGTAAGACGTCTTGCAGCCGCTGTGCCGCCGCCGATCCGGCCTGGAGGGTAAAGAAGCCGTTGGTCACTCCCTGGAGGCTCGGGAGGGCTCCGGCGGCCAGTGAATAGGCCGCGAACATCGCGCCGATCGCCAGATCCCCAGCCAGGACGAACATGGCCCCGGTGGTCAGCACCGCAGTGAGGAGCACTCCACCCACGGCTTCCAACTTCGATGCGGCGGCGGCTTGGGTGTGTCCGAGCCGCTCGACTTTGGATTGGAAAATGCCGAAGAGGGCTAATGTGGCCTTCGAGAAAATTGCCGTTGCCCCGCTCCCCCGCACCGCCTCGATACCGTCGAGCGTGTCGATAAAGGAGCCTTGCAGCCGCCCGAATGCACCGAGCGTCTCGTGATGCTCATGATGGAGCCGAGCGGCGACCGTCCCTGCCACCAGGGCGTAGGGCGGCACGAGAAGGAGCGTGACCCACCCCATCTCGGCAGAAAAATAGAATACGAGGCCGAGTGAGAGTACGGTGACGAGGACATCGATGGTTGTGCTCCCCAGAATTTGGATGACCGCGTTCTGAACTTGTGAAGCGTCCTGGAGGCGCGCCGCCACATCGCCTCTCTTCCGCGTATCGAAGAATCGGGATGGAAGGGAAAAGAGGTGCCCGATAAACTCATGGGCGATGGCGGTGGCCGCTCGCTTGCCGAGCCCAACCAGAAAGCGTTGACGCAGATAGCCCACCATCGCCCGAAATAACTGTAGTCCGAGCAGGATTCCCCCGGCCGCGATGATCCGGCTCCCACGGCCCGCCGGAATGAAGTCGTCGACGAGCCTTTGGACGACGAATGCCGTCGTGAGCCCCAGACCCGTGTACACGAGCCCGAGGAACACGGATTGTACGAGCCACCCCTGGGCCCCTCGGCAGTGGTGCAGGACCCAGGGGAACCAATGCGGGGGCGGAGTGGAGCGAAGCTCCGGGCCGGGGTCGAGGAGCAGCACTGCCCCCTGCACCCAGATCTGCTCAAATTCGGTACGGGTCAGCCGGACCAGCCCGCGGGCGGGGTCCGCCACCCTGAGTTCGTGTTCTCCCACCTCGTAGAGCACCAGGTAGTGGGGACCGTCTTCGACGACCACATGTGCGATGCAGGGTAGCTGCACACTCCTCAGAGACTCGTAATCCCCCGTCGCGCCTCTCGCATCGAAACCGAGCGCCTCTGCGGCTTTGTAGAGGCCGAGAAGGCTGGTTCCGCTCGCGTCCGTTCCGGCGAGAGCGCGGACCGGTGCGAGCGCGGCGTCACCACCGTGAAATCGAAGGACGGCCAGAAGGCAGGCGGGGCCGCAGTCGACACGGTCGCATTGGCGGACCACCGGGTACCGGGGCGCAAAACCGATGAAACGCGGCCCCGATCGCTTACGTCCTCTCATCCGGCAGCGCGCTCGGCGTAATCTGGTGAAGCGGTGAGCCGCAGGAAGATCTCCTCGAGGGTCCCACCGCCCGGCTGGCCGTGCGCTTCCTTGATTTCCCGCAGCGTTCCATCCGCGACCAAGCTTCCGTGATTGAGGATCACGATTCGATCAGCGAGACGCTCCGCGATCTCCATGACGTGTGTCGTGAACAGGACGAGCGCGCCTTGGTCACGCGCCATCTGCATTTGGTCCTTGACCACACGGGCGCTCGACGCATCCAGTGAGCCCGTCGGCTCATCGAAGATCAGGATGTTCGGCCGGTGCACCATGGCCGCCAGGAATGCGATCTTCTTGCGCATGCCCATCGAGTATGTCCGGATCAGTCGATCGGCGTCCTGGCCCATTTCGAGCGTGTCGAGGCTGTCGGTCAGCCAGTCATCGAAGTCCAGGGCGGCGTCGTAGAGTTGCCCGAGGAATTGGACGAACTCTCGGCCGGTGAGATAGTCGTACAACACCGGTTGTTCGGGCAGGTACCCGATTCGGCGCCTCACCGACGCGATCTCAGGCGATTGCACGCTCACGCGGTTGATCCGCACGTCGCCCGCTGTTGGCGTTTTCAGGCCCATGATGGTTTGGAGGGTCGTGGTCTTGCCGGCCCCATTGGGCCCGAGGAGGCCCACGATCTGACCCCCCTCGAACGTCAAGGTCAGATCGGAGACGGCGGTGATCGATCCGAAGCGCTTGGTGAGCGCGTCCACGCTGATATGAGGCGTCTCGCTCATTTCAAGACTCCAGGTAGGGGAATCGGCGAAGGGCCAGCATCATCACGACTCCCGTCAGGGCCACCCCGAATGCGGCGGTCATGAGGAGGCTCGGGACGAACATGCTCGATGGGAGCATCCCCGACTGTGTCATCCACCGGAGACCCGCGACGACCCCGGCGCCGTAGAAGGCGACCGAAATGAAGGCGTATCTTCCCACTCGCGAGGCGCCGGGCACGAGAACGTTCCGCCGTTCAAAGTCCGGGAAAAGAAAAGCCAAGGAGACCGCGAATGCGGCAGCGACGGCAGCGGTGAGACCTCCGACTCCTGCCGCGACCAGGGGACCGGGTCTCATGTCCACGGCTTGGGATAACGCGCCGGCGCCGGCGCCGTACAGGAGCCCGGCCGGTACGACGGAAGCCAACACGGCAAACGTCTTATAGCCCATCAGATCGGAGGGACGCACGACGGGGCGAAGCAGCGCCAACGCCGGACCCTCCGACCCGAGAGAGCCGAGTCCTCGGAAATACGCTGCCGCGCATACCAGGCCGACCACCAGACCCAACACGAGGGCCTCGGCCTCGTTTTCCCCTATCAGGCCCTCATGAAGGAGCCCCCAGCCCAAGTAGGGGGCCAAGGCGAAGGTGCCGAGGAATAGGCCCTGCCGCCTGATGAACGCTTGAGGGGAACGGATCGGGCCGAGGAGGACGTCTTTCCAGAAAAACAATCGAGCGCCGTGACCAACTCGATGGGTCGAGGGACTCCTCCGGTCCCCAAAAACGCTCCGGAAGCGACGGGTCGTCGGGCCTTGGACTTCTCCGAGCAAGAGCGTACTCGGCGTTTGAATGAGAGGTGCCGCAGCGCCGAGTGCGATGGCCCCGGCCACCCCGACCCCAATGAGCCAGGCCAATATGGGTCCGGGCCGAACCGTCAAACCGGCCAGCGCCGTGAGGGGAGTGTAGAACCCCCCGGCCATATCGAAGATTGCACGGAGCTCACCGATCCGGTTCGGCGCAAAATCCAGCAGGAACCGTGGACCCGCCGCAATCATGACGAAGGCCAACGCACCGGAATACGAGGTCATGTAGTAGATCCGTCCTCCCCAGGTCGGGTGCCGCTCGAGCGCGCGAAGCGTGATCCGGTACGCCACGGCGCCCAAGGAGACGCTAACGACGGCATGCCCGATAAAATGAAGGAGCGTGCCCATGACGGGGTGTACCGCGAGCCTGCTCACCAGAGGGCCGTAGAACAAATAGAAGAAAGCGAGAAGCATCAGGGTCGTGACGGCCACGCTCTCCCCCCACAGATGAACGCCTGCCAGACCCTGCCTCGCGTGCGGGTATAGCGCGAGCGCGTCGTCGCGTCGGTTCACCGTGAGGGAGCGCGACGTCCGGGAGGCGACGAACAAAACGAGTGCTGCCATCATGAAGAGGTGGGCAGTCCACAGGACGACCCATCCTCCGTCCTCGTTCATGCTCGCCTGCCGAAGAGCACTCGAGACCAACATGCCCCTCATCATTAAGGGACCCGCGACCATGCCTATGAGGGCTAACTTGCCTTCGAAGGTTGTGCGTACGCTGTGCACGAATTCGCGCCAAAGGATGCGAAGTTTGATCTTGGTGACCAGAACCAAGTCGTTGTAGGCGGTACTCATCCCACGTCGCACCTTGAGGTGATGGAGGTCTTGTGGCCGGTCAGGGAAGTGGAGGGCCGGGCTCTCATTCGGTGCCCGGCCCCCACCGGATCAAATGAAAAACGTGGCCCCGCAGGAGGACACCACTGTGGCGTAAATGAGCATACGCGTAATCCCACTGGGGGTCGGCGTAATCAAGAACGCGGCCGCGAAAGACGCGCCGCAAAGAAACCCGGTAAAGAAGCGAGCTCTGAAGCCTATCCTGCCATCCATCTCGGACATTTGAGCGATCGTAAGCTCCTGCATGAATCTGACCCTCATCGTGGAGGTGAAGCGTTGTGTGGATTAGGGGCCGCTAATACGCGTAGTCGAAGAGACACGTGACGGGCGTGAACATGTAGATGGTCGCGGCGCCGACCCAGTTTCCGGTAAGGGCGAACGCGAAGACAAGACCCGTCAGCACCCCACAGAATGCTCCCCTTGGTCTTGGGATCGCAGCCCCGTGGAGCCTCCGCATCGCGTCCGGTGTCAAGGTCCTCATCATGAACCTCCTGCGTTAGAGTGAGTGTGGTGAGCGATCATCCTAAGCAGCGGGTATCATCGTTCTATCATCGGAGGGGGTGGGACGGAGGCGAGCCTTTCTATCTCCCGGCGAGAATCAAAAACAACCTTCGGCACGTATGAGAGTTGCGAGCCGATGAGGAGCCTGGGTCCCGTGGTCTTTCGCTTGCGCGCCGGGCCCCGCCATGAGAAATTTTGGGCCGATCCACGGAGGTGGCGCTATCCCGCCGCCCAGGACGTGGCATGCGCAGGTGATCAAAGGAGCGACTTGTGCGAGGAAGACGAAAAATTGTCGCGGGTCTGGGCTTCGGGCTCGCGGTGTTGGTGGCCGGCCCGGTCGCGGCTTTACAACTGATACCGCTGCCGCCGAACAGCACGACCGGGCTTACGGTAACGCCGGCCTACGAGGGCTGGTATGAGAACGATGACGGGACGTACAGCATCGCGTTCGGGTACTACAACCGAAATTCAGAGGAGATTATCGAGATTCCCATCGGCCCCGACAACATGCTCGAACCAGCGGAGCTGGAGCAGATCCAGCCGACCCGCTTCGAGGAGGGCCGCACCTGGGGCATCTTCGCTGTGCGGGTCCCCGCCGACTTCGGTGACCAGGAGGTGACCTGGACGCTTAGGATGAAGGGCCAAACCTTCATGGTGCCTGGCACCCTGAGGCCTGAATGGAAAATCGACGCGCTCGGGGGCGGAGCGCATGACAACACGCCCCCGGTGCTTCGGTTCGAGCAGGGCGGCCCTGAATTCAGCGGTCCGGGAGCGGAGGGCTTCGTGCTCGGTCCGCTGACCACCTCCGTCGGTGTACCCCTGGAGATCTCGTTGTACGCGGACGACGATGGCAAGGGGCGGAGCCTCGGCGGGTTCGGCGGTGGCAACAGAAGCCTACTCGCGACGCTGATGTGGTTCAAGCATCAGGGACCGGGCGAGGTTACGTTCGCTGAAGCACGTCACCGGGTCTCCGACGCCGCGGTCCCGGCGGTGAACAGTGTGACTTTCGGAGCGCCAGGGGAGTATGTTATTCGAATACGCGCCACCGATTCCCCAGCGGTCGAGACCGCTGGACATGCTCAGTGCTGCTGGACCAACGGATACGTGAGCGTATCCGTCAACCCATGAACACGAAAAGAGAGGTTCGACCCATGACAGAGACGAAAGTCAGCCGCGTGCTCCTTATTGGCGTCGCGTTCGGAGTGATGGCCATGGTCGCCCTGCCGGCGGCGGATCTCATGGCGCAGGACGCGGAAGTCACCTACGCGCGGGACGTGGCGCCGATCCTCCAGCAGAAGTGCCAGATCTGTCATCAGCCGAACTCGGTGGCGCCGATGTCGTTGCTGACCTACGAGCAGGTGCGGACCTACGCGCCGCTGATCAAGATGAAAGTCGCGAACCGTATTATGCCTCCGTACCACATCAACCGTACGGTGGGCATTCAGGGCTTCAAGAACGACCGTGGCCTTACCAACGAGCAGATCGAGACGATCGTCACCTGGGTGGATCAGGGTGCTGTGTACGGCGACGCGGCGGACGAGCCACCGCCGATGGAGTTCCCGGATCCGAACCGCTGGCAGCTCGCGGATCGTTTCGGTGAGCCGGACCTGATCATCAAGTCCGAGCCCTACACGTTGGCGGCCGTGACGCAGGACAAGTGGTTCCGGCCGACCGTCGAGACGGGGCTCACGGAGCCGCGTTGGGTGCGTGCGATCGAGATGAAGCCCGCCTATCCGGATGGACGGAGGATTGTCCACCACGCCCTCACTTTCCTCCTTCAGAGGGAGGAGGGTGGGATAGCGGGCCTCGCGAGCACGGCGACTGACGCGGGGGTGCGCGACTTCCTGTTCATGGAATGGGCGGTCGGCAAGGTCGGCGAGGTCTTCCCGGAGGACGCGGGCAAACTGATGCTGCCGGGCTCCCGGATCAGCTGGGAGATCCACATGCACGCGATTGGCGAAGAGGTGGTGGACAACGTGGTCGAGCTCGGCGTGTATTTCTACCCGGAAGGCTATGTGCCTGAGAACCGCACCATTCTGAACCTGTTCCAGGCGGTCGACGAGGAGCTCGACATTCCGCCGGGACAGGTGAGCGTGACGCAGAACTTCCATGTGATGCAGGCGCCCGCCCGCCTGGAGAACTTCCAGCCGCACATGCACATGCGCGGCAAGGCGATGTCGATCGAGGCGATCTATCCCGATGGCCGCAAGGAATTGCTCAGTTCCGTGGACAACTTCCAGTGGCAATGGCACATCAACTACGTCTACGAGGAAGACGTGGCTCCTTTGCTTCCGAAGGGCACGACCCTCGTAATCACGGCGTGGCACGACAACACCGAATCGAATCCCAACAACCCGGATTATCGGCAGTGGGTCGGATACGGGGACCGGACGGTCGATGAGATGGCCCACGCATGGGTGGACGTGACCTACCTGGAGCAGGACGAATTCGACAGGCAGGTCGCGGCGAGGAAGGCACGCCCCGCGGCCGACGACCAGGGAGACAGCTTCTAGGGTTTTTCTCCGGTCCACCAGGATCGAACATCCCCCTGTGGCGCTGAGCGGCCGCAGGGGGATGTTTCGTTCAGGTTCGGCGCTTCCTGCTCCGTGCCCTACCCTTCGCGGCGCCTGATCTCCGCGGCTCTGGCGTGGGCCTCGAGCCCCTCCTGTCTGGCGAACCACGCGACATCCTCGATCAGGTCGGGATCGAGATCCGAATCCGCGCGGATCCATGTCCGCACTCGAAGAAAGTCCAGGACGGAAAGCCCGCCTCGCGCTCTGGCGGTCCCCCCGGTGGGAAGGACATGGTTGGGCCCGACCCCATAGTCCCCGAACACCTCTGCGGCGCGCTCACCGATGAAGAGGGCGCCGTAATGATGGAGTCGTTCCGGCCAGGTTTCGGGGTCCGACACCGAGAGCTGCACGTGCTCGGGCGCGATGTCGTCGCAAGCTAGACAGGCCTCCTCCTCGGTTTCGCGCACGATCACCCCGCCATTCGCGAGCGCTTCCCTTGCCGTGGGCGCGGTCGGCAGGTCGTCGAGCCGCCGTTCGATTTCTCGCTCGACCAGGGAGGGGAACTCCGGGTCGAGCGAGATCAGGATCGGCAACGCATCGGGGTCATGCTCAGCCTGTGCCAATAGGTCCGCCGCGACCCAGGCGGGGTTGGCTGCGGCGTCGGCGATGACCACCAGCTCCGAGGGCCCGGCGAGCATGTCGATCCGGACCTCTCCGGCGAGCAGTTGCTTCGCGGCGGTCACGTACAGGTTTCCGGGCCCCACCACGACATCGCTCGGCGGAATGGGGCCGACCCCGAACGCCAGAGCCGCGATCGCGTGGGCTCCGCCCGCGACCAGGACGCCGTCGGCACCGGCTACTGCCGCCGCCGCCAGTGTGATTGGGGCCGGCCGGGGGCTCGCGACCCACACGGATCGCACACCGGCCGCCCTCGCGGTGACCACGGTCATGAGCACCGAGGAGGGCAGGGGATAGCGGCCGCCCGGCGCGTAGCACCCCGCGGCCTCGACCGGATCGATACGGTGGCCGGCTCGCCCACCGGGTACCGGAGTGTCCAACGGGGCGAGCGCCCCCAGCTGCGACTGGGCGAAGGCTCGGATTCGCTCGCAGATCCTCTCGAGGCGGTTCCGCTCGTCTTCGGGGAGCTCATCCAAACGGCCCTGCAGAGTCTCCCGGGTCAGATAGAGGGGTGCGTCGGGTGCACAGTCCTCGAAACGGGTGGCGTATTCTCTCAGCGCCTCCTCGCCGCCGGAGCGTACGGCCTCCACGATGACCGCGGCCTCCTCAAGAATTTCTGGCGGCACCCCACCGCGGTTCCGGGCTCGAAACTCCTCGACGCTGCGACGAGGGAGAAGTGGCTGGCTCATGGATTCTTTCCGTCGTCGGACTTGGCCTGGTCGGACTGAGCCACTTCGGACTTCGCCGTCATCGGACGCCGCCCCACCCGGAGGCTGCGCCGAGCGAGCTCCCGGCGGAGTGCGTCGACACCGGCGCCGCGGCTCGCCGCCGCGACAAGCGTGAAATAGAGCAGGTCGGCCGCTTCGTGGATCACTTCGTTCGCCCGCTGCGGCGCCTGCTCCTTCGAGTCATGTGCCCGCTCCATAGAATCCTCCGTCGGAGCGTTGTCGCTTTCCACATCCCCGGATCCGGCCTCATCGGCCTGAAGCGCCTGGATGAGTTCCTCCGTCTCTTCCCGAAGCTTGGACGCGAGAAGGGCGGGGTCTCCCATGAGTTTGGCCGTCCCGGACCCCTCCGGTGCCTCCCGGCCACGACGTGCGATGACGTCCGAGAGCGAGGAGAGCGTAAAAGGGGTCGGCCAGCAACCCGGGGTTCCCGTGTGGCAGAATCCGGAGCCGTGCTGGCGAACCACGAAGCGGAGAGCGTCGCGGTCGCAGTCCAACTCCACGCGAAGCAGCTCCTGGGTGGCCCCGGAGGTCTCGCCCTTGATCCACAGCGAGTCCCGGGAGCGGGACCAGTAGATTCCCCGCCTTTCCCCCACCGCCGCCTCGACGCTCTCCCGTGTGCTCCACACCAGCCCGAGGGCGTGCCCCTCTTCATCGCACACGACGGTGGGCCAGAGTCGTCCGTCGATCGCTTTGACCAAGGGGGCGCCGACCGCCTCGCCCAGGCTCATGCGGTTCGTATAGAGGGCCATCCCCACCTGGGCGTCGGCACCCAGTTGATCCAGCCGACCTACATCTTCGGCGGTGGTGATCCCTCCCGCCGCTGTAATACGCACGGAGCCAGCGGCCTGAACGGCCTCCTCGACGAGATCTTCGTTCCACCCCGACATCCCCCCTTCATACTCCACCTGGGTCAGCAGGAAGCCGCCCACGACCGGCGTCAGTTCTTTAATCCGATCGATCACGCCGTGCTCGGTCTGGGTTTGCCAACCCTCCACCACCACCCTTCCGGCCTCGGCGTCGACGGCGGCGATCACCCGGTCCCGCGGTAACTGGGAGCAGAAATCCACGGAGGCTGCTGTTCCGATGACCACGTGCTCCGCCCCTACATCCAGCCAGGCCAGAGCGGTGTCGATATCCCGGATTCCGCCACCGACGCGGCAGGGTGCCTGCCGGACCAACTCGCGCATGATCTCGGCATTGGACCCCTTTCCCATGGCTGCGTCCAAGTCGACGACCGCCACCTCGCCCGCCACGGAGAACTCCTCGAGCCGCTCGAACGGATCGCCTCCGTCGAGGACGAACTCCTTGCCTCGGCGCAGCTGAACCGCGCGTCCATCCATGAGGTCGATGCTGGGAATGATCATAGGCGCACTGCCAGTCCTTGCTCTGATACGTAAGTCTTGATCTGCCCTACCGTGAGGTCTCCATCATGAAAGACCGATGCGGCCAAGACCGCATTGGCACCGGCTCGGAATGCCGCGGCCACGTCGTCCGGTGTGCCGATGCCGCCGGATGCGATGACCGGCACATCCACCGCCTCACGCATGGCCTCGAGCAACTCCACGTCGCAGCCCGCGCGGGTCCCGTCCCGGTCCCAACTCGTGAGCAGGATCTCACCGGCGCCGAGGCGCGCGCCCTCGCGTCCCCACTCGATCGCGTCGATACCGGTCGCCTCCCTCCCGCCCACAACCAGGGTGTCCCAGCTGTCGCCCAATCGGCGTGCGTCGATGGCCAACACCACGCACTGTGTGCCGAACGCCTGGCTCAGCCGCTTCAGCAGGCTCGGATCCCGGACGGCGGCGGTGTTGACGCTCACCTTGTCGGCGCCCGCCGCCAAGAGGCCCCGCGCGTCGTCCACGCTTCGGACGCCGCCGCCGACCGTGAGCGGGATGTGGATGCGCCGTCGCACGGCGCGCACCGTTTCGCGTTGCGTTTCGCGCCCCTCGGGGGAGGCCCCGATGTCGAGAATGACGATCTCGTCCGCCCCTTGGCGTTCGTACTCTTCGGCCTGGTCGGCGGGATCACCGGCGTCGCGGAGGTTCTGGAAGCGGATGCCCTTCACCACCCTCCCGTCCTTCACATCGAGACAGGGGACGATGCGGGGTGCAACCTCGCGCCACACCGTGCGGCCTTTGCCCTCCTCCTTGGCCGGGCCCCCGCGGCCGCCATCGCCCTCGGTGGGGGTTTCAGCCGATCTCCCGCCTTCAGCCGCCTGTCCTCCGGCTCGCGCCGGAAGCTTCCCGCTGAGCCAGTCCCGGATGAGCCCCATCCCGAACGGTCCGGAGAGCTCCGGGTGGAACTGGCACGCGAGGGTCCGGCCCTGGGCGAGCATCGAAACGAAGGTCGCTCCGTGGGTCGTCCACGCGGCACACCACCCGCTCGGTGGCTTCGGCAAGTAGAACGAGTTGGCAAAGGCCGCGGTACCGCTCGGCAGACCGGAGCCGTCATCGGCGCGCACCTGATTCCACCCCAGGTGGGGTACGCGCACCGAGTCGGGCAACCGCTGGAACCGGCCGGGCACGATGCCGAGTCCCGGTGTGTCCGGGCTCTCGTCACTCCCGGCCCCGAGCATCTGCATGCCCAGGCAGACGGCGAGGAGCGGTGTCCCTCGTTCGTGGACCTCGTGCACTGCCTCGTCGAGGCCATCGCGACGAAGCGTCTCCATGCCCGCCGAAAACCGCCCTACGCCTGGGAGAACCGCGTGGGTTGCCTCGAGCACCGTCTTGGGATTCCCGGTGATCGCATACTCGACGCCCAGGGCGTTCAGAGCGCTCTCGACGGCCGCGAGGTTGGCCACGCCCGAGTCGATGATCGCAACGCGGTACTCCTCGGACGTCGGCGCAGGCGCCGTGGTCGAATCGCTCACGAGGTGTCGCCTCGGGGGGATCGTGTGGTAAGTGGGACGGAATTCGGCATCAGGGTCACCCGACGCCCCCGATCGTGCCCTTCGTGGACGGGACGTCGTCGAAGCCCGACGCACTCACCGCCGCCCGGAGCGCGAGCGCCACGGCCTTGAAGGCCGCCTCGGCGCGGTGGTGGTCGTTGTCGCCCCTGATCACGTCGACGTGGAGGGTGATGCCCGCCGCGGTGGCCAGGGAGCTCAGCACATGCGGAACGTTCTCGCACGACAAGGCGCCCAGGCGCTCGCGCGTGAGCCCCAGGTCGATTCTAGCGAAGGGCCGCCCGGAGATGTCCACGACCGCACGCGCGAGTGCCTCGTCCAGGGGCGCGTAGGCGTACCCGAAACGTGTGATTCCCGCCCGGTCGCCGAGCGCCTCCTGGAGGGCGCTGCCCAGTGCCAGCCCGCAATCCTCTGCAGTGTGATGGTCGTCGATCTGAAGATCCCCCTTGCAGCGAAGCTCGAGGTCGAATCGGCCGTGGCGAGCGAGGGCGTCGAGCAGGTGGTCGAGAAAGCCGATGCCCGTCTGGACATCCGACGAGCCCGTTCCGTCCAGCTCGAGGGTGACGCTGATTTCGGTCTCACGGGTCTTGCGATCGATCGTGGCATTTCGGGGAGTCATGTCAGCTTCTCCGAAGGGAGGGTTGAATTCATGGTAGCAGCTGCATCAGGTCATCAACTGTGGCGATTACCGTGGCGGCTCCCGCTTCGCGCAGGGCCATGGCACTGGCCTCAGGGTCGGGTCCGGGTGCTACGACGCCGATGGGTACGGCGCCCGCCGCCGCCGCGGCGCGGATGTCGTCGGGCGTGTCGCCTATCATCCAGGCGCGCTCCACGCCGAGGCTGGAGGCGGCCGAGCGAACCGGCGCCGGGTCGGGCTTGAGCGGGCCGTCCTCCATGCAAACGACGGCCTGGAAGAGGTCTGTCAGGCCTTCCCTCTCGAGGAACCATTCGGCCTCCTCGCGGGGCCGCCCGGTCACGATGGCGAGTGGCAGTCGGTCTGCGAGACCCGAAAGCACGTCACGCGCCACCAGGAGGTGTTCGGATTCCCGTAGCCCCGGTGACGTCGACGTGCCGAGGTAGACCTGCTGGTAGGCTTCCGTAACAGCGTCGAGCGACGCCTCGACGCCGCGCCCGGCGAGGATGCGTTGCGTCAACACCCAGTCGTTGTTGGCGTCACCCGCGAGGACCAGGGTGGCCAACTCCTCTCGCGTGACCTCCACCCCAAAAGTGCCGGCCGTTTCGAGTACGCACCGCCGATACGACTCCTCCACGTCCGCGATCACCCCGTCCAGGTCGAAGAGGAGGGCCTGGGGCGCGAGGCAGATTTCCAGGGCCTCGAGAAGCCGGTTCAGCGGCTCCGCGTGGTCCGGCACGGTGATCCGCAGGGAGTCTGCGATCTCGGGGCGGTGTGGGAATCGTCGCACACGCACCCCCAACGCGTTCAGTCCGTTGAGAACGAAATCGCAGCGCGCGCCGAAGTCACCGAACACGAAATTACCCTGAGACGGGCTGGTTTCGACGCCCAGTCGGTCGAGCGTTTCCGTGAGGCGGTCCCGTCCCGCTCGAACGGCCAGTACGTGCTCCCCCAACGCCGCTTCGCCCGTCTTCAGCTGTGCCCGGACCGCGGCCAACGAGAGTCCCGCGACCGGGAAAGGGCTCCCCACGTTACGGAGGAGGGTGGCGACTTCGGGGGCCGCAACGGCGTAGCCCACGCGGCAGCCCGCCAATCCCCACGCCTTCGAAAACGTGCGCACGGTCACGACGTTGTCGAAATTCTGAGCCACGGACGTGAGATCCTGATCCGAGTACTCCACGTAGGCGTGGTCGAGGACGACCATCGCCCCGAAGGCCGTTCCGCAGTCCACCTTGGACGCCGCCTCGGCGACGCGTTCGAGATCGCTTGCGGTGGCCGTGCACCCCGTCGGGTTGTTGGGCGAGATCATCACGACGAGTGACACGTCCCCGGCTAGCGCGGCGATCACGTCGTCGGTCGGGAAGGCGCCCGTCCATGGCACGGGCTGGATCTCCCCACCGGCCACGGCTGCGAAGCGGTACATCATTTCGAACGCCGGAACCGGAAGCACCAGGCGTCGACCAGGCGCCAGATAGGCCCGGAACATCCGATCCAGCGCCTCGTCGGCACCGGCGGTCACGACGACCCGTGCCGGATCCACGCCGAGGCGTTCGGCGATCTGGGACTCCAGGGGACGGGCGTCGGGATAATCCCGGACCAGGGACAGGTCCGCCGCCGCCAGATCCTCGAGGAGCCTGCGTGGTGGAGGATTACCCTCGTTTCCGTCGAGCTTGAGCACCCCGGGCGCCGGCTGGGCCGGTCCCTGGTAGAGATCGCGGGGAATCCACGTCGAAGGGAGCGGTGATCCTCGGTCGGTCATGGGACGATCTGGGAGATGGAGGTGACCACGACGTCGGTAGCGCCCACGGACTTGATGGCCGGGATGATCTCGGGAAGCTTCTCCCTCAACACGGCTGCCCTGACGGCGTATCCGCTGTCTCCGAAGAGTGGGGCCACCGTGGCCTCGCGCATACACGGCAGGAGCGAAACGACTTCCTTGAGCCGATCCTCGGGGGCATTCACCTCGATCATGACACGCTTTCGAGCGTCGAGCACGCTGCGGAGAAGCAGGCTCAGATCCTCGATTCGCTCCCGCTTGGCAGCGTTCTTCATGGCATGGGGACTCGCGTACAGGCGGGTCGACGACTGGAGCACGGTGTCGACGATCTCGAGGTCGTTCGCACGCAGCGTGCTGCCGGTGGCCGTGTTGTCGACGATCACGTCCGCGTCCTCGGGCGGGAAAACCTCGGTGGCGCCAAAGGAACGCACGAATTCCGCGTTCAGTTCTCGGCTTGCGATCCACGCCTTCGTGAGCTTTTCGTACTCGGAGGCGACCACGAGTGGCCGTCCGATCTCGTCGAGTCGGTCGAAGAGGCCTATGGGTGCCGCGGCCACCACGCTCACGGGATCGAGCCCGGTATCCAGAAGCTCCACGACGTCGGCATCCAACTCCTCCACCCAATCCGCGCCGGCGAATCCCACGTCTCGGCTCCCGAGCTCGAGCATCTCGACGATGTTCTGGTGTTTCAGGATCTTCGCCTCGCAGTTGGAAAGCGACACTGCGGGGCGGTACCCACGGGCTGTGGGTGTCACGCGGATGCCGGCGTCGGCCAGCAGCGCGAGCACGGCCTCTTGCATGCGGCCCTTGGGCAGGGCGAGACGCAGCGTATCCGCGCCGGCGTCGTCTCGGTTCTTGTGGTCTTGCGTCATGAAGGAGCTCCGTGATGTGCGCCGGAACTCCGAGGAGGGCATAAAATAAAAAACGCCGACCTCGGAGGCCGGCGGTAGGTGCGTTCAGGTCGTCAGACGATCTTCAACTCAGGCGCACAGCCCCAGCCAGCCGCTCGGGAGCGGATGATGATGGTGCCGATGATGTCGAGTTGAAGTGTTCATGAGAATAGGTTAAGTGCGAGAGCTCGGTGTGGTCAAGTGGGCGACGCTCCCCACGGCCGACATCCGGAGGGTGGCTCGCCGGCGTCGGTCCGCCTCTTCCAGGGCGCGTTGGATCTCGGGGCAGACGCTCCGCACTACGTCGATATCTTCTCTCCGCAGCTCATAGAGGGCGCATGGGGTCAAGGCCCGGCACGTGGCCGTCCGTCGGGTGCCGTGGAGCAACGCCATCTCACCGAAGAATTCCCCGGCGAACAGTGTTGCCAGGTCTCTACTCACGCCGCCGTCCTGCCGGGACACCCTGATCACGCCCCGCGCCACCAAGAACAATGAGGAATCCGATCCGTTCTGGCGGACGATGGTCTCACCGGCCGGTACGGTTCTCGACCGAAGTTTGGCGGTCACCACCGAAAACTCCTCCTCGGGCATATTGGAGAAGAACGGCACCTTTTTCAGGAGGTCCTCAGGGCCGACCGTCAGTTTTTCCGGCTGGCTCGCCCGGATTCCCCGGAGATCCGCAGCCAGCTCCTCCAGCATGGCCTCCGCCACTCCCTCGGGAATCATCCCAGCGCGAGCTCTTTCTTCAATGGCCTCGCACTCTGCGTGCAGGACCATTCTCCTGGCCAAACGCTCCTGAGCCGAGTTCACGAACTCTGGAAACTGCTCGGCGCTCTCATCGACCCGGTCCCGGGCCTGGTCCTGCCAATAGCGATAGGTGGCCCGGAGTTCTGCCACGACTTCGGGTCGGGTCGACTCGGCGTCCTCCGACTCCTCCATTCGAAGCGATACCTGGAGGCTCACCTGCGAACGGGCCCAAGCCACCTCATAATCGCGAGCGGTCCGCTCCGCCCGTAGCGTCTCTGCCCACCGGCGACCACCCGGCAAGCGTGCCAGGACCCGATGGACGGTGCTCTCCAGGCGTTCGCCGGTAGGAGGGTAAAGCGTGAACTCGGGCAGACTGCCGTGGTGTCGCATCGCTTCGGTCTGGAGATCGACGGAGTGGACCAAACTGCGGTAGGTTCGTTCCGTCAAATGCCCGTGGGTGAACATCTCGTAGTACAAGATGTTCTCCTCACCGAAGCACCGAAGATAAAGAAGTCTCCGTTCCTCCTCGATATCGAGGTGCTCTCCTCTGAGCTGCTGGAGCTCATTCTTCATCGCTTCGATCTTGGCTTCACATTGGGCTCGCAGCTCTTTCGAGATGCGACGCGAGAAAAGTCCACCCGTCTCCAACTCCGGGATCCGCTCCAACGTCCGCTGTTTGGCGGAGAGGAGTCCTTCGAGGCGGGCCAGGCGGTCCGAGAGCGGCGGGACGTGTAACTTGAACCTTCTCACCAGAGCTTCCATGGTGAGCCCCTGTGCCAACAGGCTGAATAACACGGCACCCATGACGAGTGCCACGATGAGCTGATTGAGATCACCGAACCCCGCCACCTCTCGCCCGAAGTCGGGAAGGCTCAGAGCAACGGCGAGCGCCAAGGCGCCCCGAAGTCCGCCCCAGAACATCACCGTCTGATGACCGCGGCTTATGGGATCGTACTCGGGAAGCCGACCGATTCCAGGCACGAGGCCGAATATGACGACCGCTCGTGAGGCGAGCATCGCAGCGATGACCACGAGCAGCAACGGAAAGCTGTTGGCCAGGGCCCCCAGATCCACCGCGAGCCCCACCATGAGGAAAATGAGCGCGTTGGCCACCATCGCCATGTATCCCCAAAAACGCTCCAGATAATCGGCAATCGATGGGGAGATTTTCGCCTTCCCCCAGCCACCGATGAGCATGCCGGCGACCACCGTCGCCATCACACCGCTCACGCCGAGCACTACTTCCGCGACCAGGAACGACACATACGCCAGCACCGTGGTCAGCGTGACCTCGATGAATGCGTCGGAATCGACTCGCCCCAAAATCATCCCAACGAGCACCGCAAGAGCCCATCCGACCAACAAACCGCCGAAGAAGACGACAATGAACTCGACGCCTCCCTGGAGCACGCCCGTCCCACCTGCCACGGCCCCGGCCAGAAGCATCCCGGTCAAAATGCGTGCCAGCACGATAGCCGTCGCGTCGTTGAAGAGACTTTCCCCCTCCACGAGGATCGTGAGCCTCTTTGGAGCACCGAGTCGACGGAGGAGCCCGATCACCACGGGCTCGGTGGCGCTCAAAATCGAACCCAGCAGGAGCGCTTCGAACCACCCGAGCGGCGTGGCGAGGACCAGCACCCCGGCGATCAACCCCGTGGAGAGGAGCAGGCCCGGCACCGCCAACAACAGCACTCCCGCCAGGTTTTCACGGAGGGCTCGGGCATCGAGCTTGAACGCGGCCTGGAAGATCAGCGTAGGCAGGAGGACGAAGAAGGCCACGTCCGCGGAGATACGGAGGTTGGCGATCGGCGCCAAAGCCTCCCCGCCGAAGCGGGCAACCTGAGCCAGCACCATACCCGTCACGACCAGCCCGACCGTGAACGGAATCGTAATCCTCGCCGCGGTAAACGGAATTCTGATCCGCTTGGAAATGGCCATGACCCCGGTGGCCACGAGAAGAAGGCTTACCGTGGCCCCAACGATCTCGATTACGTTGTTTCCAGCCCCCTCCATACTTTCCGCTCCTCGACATAAACCAGCGAAATCGGGCCCGCGGCAAGAAACACAAGTGCGCTAAAGGTGTGCCCCAGGTTACCGAGCCCTTCAATTGAGGGGTGCGTCCGCGGGTACGCAAGCAGGGGCGCCCCGAAAATTCTAAGGCCACTCCTGGCACAGAGGGCGAGTGAGCCCCCAGCCCCTCACCCGCCTCCGTCTTCACGGTGAAGCCGAGCGCGCGCGGCCCCGTCGCCAAAGCCGCCGGCCCCGCTTCCAACTGGCAAGCGACGGAAATGCGCGATATAATGATTGGTTGCAGGGCAAAAGAGCTGGAGTCCAACGAGAACCAGGAGGGTTGAGTGATGTCGAGCGCGGTCAAATCACCGAAGTATGCCGTCGGAAGGGTCGTGCTCGGCCTGCTGGCGGCGGCCCTCGTGCCGGTTTACGCACAGGCTCAGAGTTCGGACATCCCCCGGACCGTGTCCGGGCGGCCCGACCTGAACGGCATCTGGCAGGCGCTCGGCAACGCCCACTGGGACATCGAGCCCCATCAGGCCCGTGCGGCGCTCCAGATGGTGCCCGGCCCGGTGGTTCCCATACCTGCTCCGGAGGTGGTGTCCTTTGGCGCCCTTGGGGCCGTGCCGCCGGGGATGGGGATCGTCGAAGGCGGCGAGATTCCGTACCTCCCGCAGGCGCTCGCGACCAGGGAGGCGAACCGGGCGAGCTGGGTCACGCTGGACCCGGTGGTCAAGTGCTACCTCCCGGGGGTCCCACGCGCCACGTACATGCCCTTCCCGTTCCAGATCTTTCAGAGCGAGAGCGCGTTCTTCATCACGTATGAATACGCGGGCGCGGATCGCAACATCTACCTCGAGGACCCGGGACCGCCGCAGGTGGATGCTTGGATGGGCCAGTCCGTCGGCCATTGGGAAGGCGATACGTTCGTGGTCGAGGCGCAGGGATTCACAGGTCAAGCTTGGCTCGACCGCTCCGGAAACCACGCAAGTTATCAGCTGCGGGTCACGGAGCGTTACACGATGACGAGCCCCTACCACATTCTGTACGAAGCCACGCTGGAGGACCCGGGCACGTTCTCCCGCCCCTGGACGATCCGCCTGCCTTTGTACAAACACATCGAGGACAATGCCCGGATCGGAGTCTTCAAGTGCGTGGAGTTCGTAGAGGAGCTCCTGTATGGGCAGTACCGTAAGGTTGGACCGTAGGCAGGCGTCGGCGGACGTGGGTTGGCTCAGAGGAGGTAAGAGATTGAACGTGCGTTATTTGGCTTTGTTTCTCTTGGTTGGGATAGGGATGGCGGCCGAAGGGCTGCTCGCGCCCGCCGCTGCCCAGGCGGGGTCCGGAAACTCGAGTGACTGGGTGGTGCCGCGGATGGCCGACGGTCATCCGGACCTCCAGGGAAATTGGAGCAACGCTACGCTCACGCCATTACAGCGCCCAAGTGGCCGGGCCGCGGTTCTGACGGCGGAAGAAGTCGCAAACATCGAACAAGGGCGGGAGAGCATCGTCATCGAGCGGGCGGCGGCGACCGACCCGGACCGCGAGGCCCCTCCCGCCGGGGGTACGGACCCGATCTGCATTGACGCCCCGACCACGTGTTACAACGAGATCTATATCGACCCCGGCACGCGGGTGGCCGTGGTGAACGGCGAGCCCAGGAGTTCGCTCGTCACGATGCCGGCGAACGGTCGTGTCCCACGTCTCACGGCGGAGGCTCGGGAGCGTAGAGCGGAGGCCCGGAAGATCACCAGCCAGTTCGGACCGTCCGACCACCCCGAGCTTCGACCCATTGCGGAGCGTTGTCTCGTGTCCTTTGGGAGCAACGCCGGTCCCCCGATGCTGCCCAACGGCTGGTACAACAACAACTATACGATCGTACAGACCGCCGACCACGTGTTGATCATGGCTGAGATGGTTCACGACGTACGGATCATCCGGTTCGGCGACGGCCCGCGCCTGCCGCCTCACATACGTCCGTGGTTGGGTGACTCGTGGGGTCATTGGGAGGGGGACGTGCTCGTGGTGGAGACCACCAACCTTCATCCTCTGCAGCTTTACACGTCGGAAAAAATGAAGGTGACCGAGCGCTTCAGCCGGGTCGCCGAGGACGCCCTACTTTACGAGTTTACGATCGACGATCCGACGACCTACACCGAGCCCTGGGGGGGACAGGTCCCGATGTTGGCCCTGGGCGACAAGCTGTATGAATACGCCTGTCATGAGGGTAATTACGCCCTCTCGAACATTTTGATGGGTGCGCGGTACGAGGAGCGAATTGAATCGGAAGGCAGTCGGGACTAACCCGAGGGGAGAATGATGAAAATGAAAAAACTATTCTACGCGGCTTTGACGTTGGGCGCGGTCGCCCTTTTGGCCTATGCGGCTCCCGCGTTGGCCCATCACGCGTTCGGGGCGGAGTTCGACCCGGATGCGCCGATTCGCCTCGAGGGGCCCATCGTGAAGGTCGAGTGGGTGAATCCGCATTCGTGGATTCACCTTGAGGTGACGAACGACGACGGTACGAAAACGGTCTGGATGATCGAGGGAGGCACGCCCAACGTGCTTCAGCGGCGCGGACTCCGCCGTGAGTGCCTTCCGATCGGCTCCGTGTTGATCGTCGACGGGTATCAGGCGAAGGACCACTCGCTTCCCCGGGCCAATGGGCGCGACGTCACCTTCACCGACGGCAGGAAGTTCTTCCTGGGGTCGTCCGGTACTGGTGCTCCGGAGGACGGGAGGGACCAGGCGTCTCGCGGGTCCGACCTCGGAAGGTGCTAAGCGGTAACCTTCCGGAACAAAAAAAATGATCCTGCGTTTCGCATCGGCGCTTTTAGTGCCGTGTGTTGCTCTCGTTGCGGTGGCGCTGTACTCCCCCCCTGCAACGGCCCAGGCGCCCTCCAGCGCCTCAAGCGATTGGGTGGTGCCCCGGACGGCCGATGGCCGTCCGGACCTACAGGGTAACTGGAGCAACGCGACGATCACACCGTTCCAGCGCCCCCGAGACCAAGGCCCGTTTCTCAGTTGGGAGGAAGTGGAAAGGATCGAGGGGAGGGCGGCGGGCTACCTCGAGAGAGTCAGCCAGCCGAGCGATCCGGACCGCGTGGCCCCTCCGGTGGGTGGTGACGGATCGAGGGGAGCCGCCGGGGGCGTAGGGGGTTACAACGGGATCTATATCGATCGGGGCGATGGGGTGGCCATCTTGGATGGACAACCCATGAGCTCACTGATCACCCGCCCGGCGGACGGCCGTAGACCGGAACTGACGCCGGAGGCTCAGCAGCGTAGAACGGAGTACCGGGAGTCCAGACGCCAGTTCGGCACGTACGACCACCCGGAGGTGCGGCCGCTCGGCGAGCGCTGCCTCGTGTCATTCGGGACCAACGCCGGCCCGCCGATGCTCCCGAACGGTTTTTACAACAACAATTATACGATCGTGCAGACCCCCGACCACCTGTTGATCATGGCTGAGATGGTCCACGACGCGCGGATTATCCGTATCGGGGACGGCCCGCGGCTCCCTCCGCACATACGCCCGTGGATGGGGGATTCCTGGGGCCACTGGGAGGGTGACGTGCTCGTGGTCGAGACCACCAACATCCACCCGCTTCAGCGGTTCGGTGGTAACGACTCGGACAATCTGACGGTGATCGAGCGGTTCAGCCGGGTCGATGAGGAGACCGTGCTGTATGAGTTCACGATCGACGACCCGACGACCTATACCGAGACCTGGGGCGGTGCAGTTCCGATGAAAGCGTTTCACGACCAGCTCTACGAGTACGCCTGCCATGAGGCGAATTACGCCCTGTCGAACATACTGAGCGGTGCGCGCTATCAGGAGCGCATGGAAAAGGAAGCGACCGGCGCACGCGAGTGAGCGGACGGAGGCTTGGGGCCGCGCCGCAGCTCTTCGAACGGGAGGTGATTATGCGTTATCGTGCTTCACTTCTAGCTCTTTGCGTAACCACCACAGCGATGGCCCCTGTTGCCTTGTCGGCGGCGCAAGCCGCGTCCAGCCCCTCCGGGTGGGTCGTTCCTCGGACGCCCGATGGTCATCCGGACCTCCAGGTTAACTGGAGCAGCGGGACGCTGACGACGTTCCAGCGCCCCGAGGACCAAGGACCGGC
>JADFMD010000159.1 GCA_022564055.1 Gemmatimonadota bacterium | reverse complement strand
TCCTGGAAGCGGTTGCCGGTGACTACATCCGCGAGGAAGTCGTCAGGATGGCCATGGTGCTCGATCTCGGAGACTGCGTCCTGGACGGTCCGTTTCTTCCCACCCGTCCGGTTCAACTTCGGGATGATCTGACCGGCGAGGCGCTCCGCCTCAGCACCCTCGAACCACTCCTTTGTCTCCCGCGGCTTCGCCCACCACCAAATGGAACCCGGCAGAATACGGTGTGGAACCTCAAGCCGGAAGCCGTGCGCGTCGTCGGCCGGCCGGAGACGAGTGCCGAACAAATCGGGCTTTCTGAGCTTGATCACTCGCCCGTCATCCGTGCGCAGCTTGACCCGCGTGCGTTCGCCCCTCCAGAAGCTCCAGCCGCCAAAGAGGACTGGCGCAACAGCGGACGTGACGGGAGCGACGATGATCCCGCTGGCCACCACCAATCCCCCCACGCCGTAGATTATCATCCGCTTCCGGCGCCGGCCGAACTGGTCTCCGTAGCGCCAAGCCGCAAACTCCGGCCTCATCGGCTGGCCGATCCGCACGAGTTCGAGACCTTCCGGGTGCTTCGCGAGGCCGACGTTCTCGGTCGACACCCGAACCCGCGTATCCCTGAAGAGGCGCTCGCACATCTCGACCGCCTCCCAGCGCTCCTCGAGCGGGGAGAGATTCCAGCGCTCGCACTTCCGACACACGACCCAGAGGCGGCCCCGCTCCGCGTCGAAGGCCAAACGCCTCCCAACCGGGAAGTGCTCGATCACCTGATTGGCGCCGAGCGGGCGGTGGCAGAACATGCACGTACTAAACATCGGGCGTCTGTATCATAGAGGTGTCCATCGACGCCACTACGGATCGACCGGGGCCCGGGCCGCTTGGTGGTGACTCTTTCATAGAACGTCTCGCGATTCTACTGCGCGGCCAATCTGGTCACCGAGCGCGGCACGCGCGAGCCACCAGTTCCACCCGCGACTGTAGCAATCGTTTGTTAGGCGGCAACGATTCCCCGAGGACTAGGTTCGATCAGAGGCGCGCCAACGTCGTGATTGAGGCGGCCGCTCAGCATTGCCGGATCCCCACTCGACGCCCACCATGGGAAGATCCGGGGCAGGGAGCGTCGGGAATGAATGGAGATGTCGAAATGATGAGTGGTCGCCGCAACAGACTGCTGGTTACCGTGACGGTATTGATCCTCTCAGCCGGGATCGCCGCCTGTTCGGGCGAGCCACAGGCCAGCCCCGGAGATGCGAGCGAGCCTCTCCTTGCCGAGACGCCTAATGAGCACGCGGCCGCCGAGAGTATAGGGTCTGAACGCAGCGGTGACGACGCCAGGTCTGAGGCAGAGGGCGAGCACAGTGAAGGCCGGGAAGCGAGAGAAAGTGGCGAGCATCGGGAGCGCGCGGGAGGGGGTGAGCACGAGGAGGACGGAGAGGGTGAAGGCGAGGAGTCCGGTGTGTACATCGGGCGCGGAGACGCATGGGACGTCACGCGTCGCGGTGCGAGGTTGGTGCTAGCGTTCGACCCTGCGTCACACGTGTTCATAGGAAGGATCGAGAATACGACCGAGTCGATGCTTTGCGCCGTCCGAGTCGAAGTTCATCTCGCCAACGGCAAAGAGCTCGGCCCAACGGAGCGGACCAACATGCGAGCAGGTGAGTCCATGGAGATTGAGTTGCCCGCCGGGGAAGAAGCGTTCGAGAGCTGGACAGCACACCCAGAGGTCTCGCGCTGCTCAAACGAGTAACGGAGCAAGTCACAGCGGAAGCCGAACCTAGGCCGGTTGCCGCCTAAACGTCTCGCGATTCTGCGCGGCCAGCATGCCGATCCGAAGCGCGAGCCGCAAGGCGAGTGCTCCGGACCCACCAAGCAATTCCGCGACTGCAGCAATCCCTTGTTAGAAAACTTGGCACCTAGTTTGCTCGCACACGAGCCTCAACAAGACTGCTGGTCGTCATCAACAGCGACTTCGGTGACGTCTTCTTACTAGACTCCGTTCCTTTTCTACTCCCCGCTAGCGAGGGGCCAGCCTCCTCGGTAGGGTTCCCGACGCTGTGGTCCTCCATACCCAACCTAGGTAGTCCATGAGCCCAAGAACGGCAAACCGCCTGCGCAGCGCTGTTCCCGTCGTGGTCACGTTTGTACTTGTGTCGATCACCTGGGATTTCGTTTCTTCGTACTTACGGCCTGAGATGGGAGGCCCCGTACCGGCCACCGCAACTCTCATCGGCGTCCTCATCGCCATCCCGTTGATCCTCTTGGAGTCGTCGAAGTTCGAGGAGCGGTTCCGCCGCTTGTCCTTTCCAGCCGCTGTGCTTCTGAAGACTGTGACCTACGTCGGCGCACTAACAGTGATCTTCCTAGGCGTGGGCTTGCTGGTCGGGTGGATGAAAGGCCTCACGATGCAGGACTTTCGCGATTCCCTGCCCGGTGGTTTTGCCGCGATCACCGCCTCCTTTGTGCTCTACCTCGTGATCATATTCCTACGCCAGCTCGACAGCCTGTTGGGGCCCGGCGTGCTACTCCGATTCGTCACGGGGAGATACCATCAGCCGCGGAGGGAGCGCCGGATCTTCATGTTCGTGGACATCGAAGGCTCCACGGAGCTGTCGAGGAATCTCTCCATGGAGCACTACTACGGACTGGTCAACGACTTCTTCCGAGATGTCGCGGGGCCCGTCCAGGACTCGCGAGGCGAGATCTACGAGTACGTGGGCGACGAGGTTGTAATCTCGTGGGAGTACGACACCGGGATACGTAACGCCAACTGCATACGAGCCTTCTTCGAAATCGAAAAAGTCGTGTGGAGACACAGTGGTCAGTACCTGAGTCGCTATGGAGCGGTACCTGCATTCAAGGCGGGCCTGCACGAGGGCGAGGTGATCGCGGCCGAAATGGGAGGCTTGAAAAAAGTGATCGCGTTCAACGGGGAGGTGCTGAACGTCACCGCACGGATTCAGGGGGAGTGCAATCGACTCGGGCGGCGGCTCCTCGCGTCCCGACAGCTCGTAGACCAGATGACGATTCCCCAGAACGTTACGGCCACGGCGATGGGGACGATCGACCTGCGCGGTGCAGGTCCGGCCGAGATCGTGGCACTGGGCTAGCCCTCGCCCGCCCGATCGGCCCCAGCGCCCACATACAGGGCTGCACTGCCTCAGAGCCGGTGACGTTGGAGGCTTTCTAACGGATCGCAATTCTGCTGCGCCGCCAGCCTGCTAACAAGCGCAGCGTACCCACTACTTCTTCGGCGTCTGCAGCAATTGCTTGTTAGAAAATAACCGCCAGGAATGTCCTTCTCGCCATTGCTCCCTATCGAGCCACGTCGCGTGGGGGTTGATAGAGCCTGAGTGTACCTTGTCCTCAATCACTGCTCAGCCGACACCGACCCACCCAGACACTTCCGCCATGCGCCTCGTCCACACTGCATCGATCCCCGGCGAGTGTGGCGAGCTCGGGCTCTACCAACGAGGTGCAGACTACTTCATCAAGATCGTGGGCGGCCAGGATCTGATGAACACACGATCGCATGCGTCAGAGGACGCATTGGGGGTGATCGCATGCAAGGGCCTACGGGAGAAGCCCGTGGCTCGTATTCTTATCAGTGGGCTTGGGATGGGCTTCACGTTGGCAGCGGCGCTGAAGACACTGGCCGCCGACGCTGAGGTCGTGGTCGCTGAGATCGTGCCTGGGGTGGTGGAGTGGAACCGTGGTGTTCTGGGTTCGTTCGCGGAGCGACCATTGGACGACGCTCGTACGCAGCTCCACACAGTCGATGTGACGGTGCTCCTCCAGAAGGAGCGCGCTGGGTTTGATGCGGTCGTTCTGGACGTTGACAACGGGCCCGACGGGCTGACTCGGGCGTCGAATCAGTGGTTGTACTCGAAGGCGGGGCTAGCCATCATGTTCAGGGCTCTCCGACCGGGTGGTACATTGGCGATATGGTCGGCAGGGCCAGACAAGGCGTTCACCAGACGGCTTCGTGTGGCGGGCTTTGTGGTCGAGGAGGCCGCTGTACGCGCACATGCGGGAAAGGGTGCGCGGCATGTGATTTGGATAGCGCGCCGGAGCTAGGATCCAACGCCCGTTGGCATCGGTGGCTAGGGGCGGAAGACAGAGCTTGTGGGCTCGTCCCCTCATGCCTTCAGTTGCTTTCTAACGGCTCGCGATTCTGCTGCCGGACCACAATGCTTGTACAGATCGCGAGCTGCAAGGCGAGTGATCTGGATCTGCATCTCTACTCCGGACTGCAGCAATCGCTTGTTAGAGCGCGTCGGGGTAGGACCAGCTAGTTCCCGGAATCGATCAGGAGGGTCGCTCGAGAGTCACTGATCGTGAGGTCAGTGCCGTACTCAGCCGAGAGGTCCTGTAATCGAAGGAGGATCGCGTCGGCCAATGGGCCGCTAGCAAGCTCAGCGAGGCCGCGACGAGAAAGGAATTCGAGGTCGTCGTAGTCGTCGCGGTACGTCTCCCCTTCATCCAGATCGAGGGGGATGAAGTCGATTCGCTCGACCCGTCCCGCCCGGATAACGACCTCTGCGATCAATCCCTCCCAGGGCCGGTGTTCGTCATAGCCCCCGATCTCTGGATTCAGGCCCTGGTACGCAAAGCCGCCGAGCTGACGCAGCAATGGTTTGCCCTTGTACAGCTCGACGCCATCGAACGCCCGGTGCCCATGGCCCACGTACATAGACGCTCCGGCATCCAGCACGGCATGGGCGAAGTCGGTCTGCCACTCGGCTACGTCCTCAACCCAGAGGTGCCCGTCGCCAGTTGAGTCCCCCGGAGACACGTCGCTGAATTCGTCGACGTCGAGTTGGAAATGCTGGTAGTAGATGACGAAGTCGGCGTTCGCAGTCGCTTCGCGAACAGCGGCGAGATTCCGATCCCAATCCTCTTGCCGTCCGGTCCACACCCCGTTCACTGCGTGCCCGATGGCGCGTCGCTCGTCGTGGCTCGTCGTAGCAGCCACCAGGGCGATCGTGAAGTCGTCCACAGTTAGATAGCCGGGAGCGGACGCCGTGGAGATGTCCGGGCCGGTCCCTGCGTACGCCACGTCATGTGCCGAGGCAGCGGCCTGCGTCGCGGCCACGCCACAATCTCCCAGATCCCATGCGTGGTTATTGGAAAGCGACATGAGGTTGAATCCGAGATCGGACAGGAAGCCCATCACCTCGGGCATCACCGCGTGTGGTCCCCCGGAATTGCCCTGTCGGTCCTCCGAGCTCAGCCTGGGAGTTCCGAATGAGACTTCGTAGTCGGAGGGCACGCCGCATCGGTCCTCTTCGGACAGGACCGCCATCTCGAAATTCGTGAATGCGATATCGGCCCGATCGAGGATTGGACGGAGGCTCCCATAGGGAGCGTCCCAACGGATTCTTGGATCCTTCTTGATTAGTGCCTGGCCGGCCAGCACCAACCTGATTTCAGACTCGGGCGGAGAGCTGTTGCAGGCCATAGCGACAGCGATGACGACAACGCTGAAAACCCGAAACCAAGTGTGACCAGTCATTTTCGGATCACTCGTGCTAAGACCACCCTCGATACGCCCAAAGCGCGATGCGCTCTAACGTCTACATGTCTTACGCCGTCCTACTCATTATCAAGAGGAATTGGCTGGTGCTGTTGCAACTTAGTCTGATCGGCGTCTTCTCCGATAGGCACTGATGGCCCCGCAATTCCTGGTGTGCGACGATTCCTATGGCTGCGGGGACTGGCGGGAATAACCGCGCGTGGAGGGCGGTCCCGTTGATAGTTGGGCCGGTATCGT
>JADFMD010000047.1 GCA_022564055.1 Gemmatimonadota bacterium | reverse complement strand
CCCACCAGACGTACGGTTGCCCATCCCGGACGCGGGGCCCAGATGAGGTTTGTCGGAGTTCGGAGTCTCTGTTCAGACATCGCTTTTTTCCGAGCTTTTTGCTTCCTGCTCACGCATTTTCTGGCGTCCACCTACCAGGAGGCCATAAGTAGCCAACTGTGCCGCAGATAGTTCCGGCGGAAGCCCGACCACGAGCGCTCGGCCCTTCGATCCCTTGGGAATGTGGAGGACCATGCGATCAGGGGGCGTGGGTGGCGCGTGTGGGCATCTCCGCCCGGTCGGATCGATCTCCACGGGCGTGCCCGTGACCGTCAGCTCGGCCAGGTGGCATCCAAACCGCTGCCAAGCCACTAGGGGGTCGTCGCCGGCCTCCGCGATGGAAGGGACGAGATCGGTCTCGTAGTACGCCACCGCCTTCAGGTAACCCTCTGGGTCGTCCGCCTTCATCTCCCTGAGGCGGGCCCGATAGAACTCCCTCGGGTCCTTCGCGCGTGTTTGGCCCAGGGCTTCGTCGAAGATCCGGTCGGCCCGCTCTTGCAATTCTTTCTCCATGGCTCCGTACCGTTCCTCAGCCGCCCGCGGCCATGGACTCCAGGAATTCCTGGTTGGTCTCGGTCCGGGCCATGCGCTCCAACAGGAACTCGATGCCTTCCGTCGGCGACATGTCGGAGAGGAAGTTGCGGAGGAGATACACGCGGTTGAGTTCGTTGGCGGACAGGAGGAGCTCCTCCTTGCGGGTTCCGGACCGGTTGATGTCGATGGCCGGGAAGATCCGCTTGTCCGAGATTTGCCGGTCCAGGATCAACTCCATGTTTCCGGTTCCCTTGAACTCTTCGAATATGACTTCGTCCATACGGCTGCCGGTATCCACCAGAGCCGTAGCGATGATCGTCAGGGAGCCGCCCCCGTCGATGTTCCTCGCAGCTCCAAAGAAACGCTTGGGCTTTTGGAGTGCGTTGGCGTCGACGCCGCCCGAGAGGATTCTTCCGGAATGTGGCATCGTGGTGTTGTACGCCCGGGCCAGACGAGTGATGGAGTCGAGAAGGATGACCACGTCCTTCCCCGTCTCCACGAGGCGCTTGGCCTTTTCCAACACCATCTCGGCAACCTGCACATGCCGGATTGCCGGTTCGTCGAAGGTGGACGAAATCACTTCGCCATCGACGTGCTCTTCCATGTCTGTAACCTCCTCGGGACGCTCGTCAATGAGCAGCACGATGAGGTGCACGTCGGGGTGGTTCGTGGTGATGGCGTTCGCCATCCCTTGCAGCAAGATTGTCTTGCCGGCTTTCGGCGGCGAAACGATCAACCCCCGTTGGCCCATACCGACCGGTGCGACGAGGTCCACGACCCGCATCGACAGGTCGGGGCCGGAAACCTCCAAGGTGAGCCGGCGCTCCGGGTATCGGGGACGCAGATTGTCGAACGCGACCCTCTGTTTGGCCTTGTCCGGGTCGTCTACGTTTATGCTTTCGACCTTCAGCAGGGCGAGGTAGCGCTCTCCCTCCTTCGGCGGCCGGACTTGGCCGAGCACCGTATCACCCGTGCGAAGGTCGAACCGTTTGATCTGGGACGGGCTCACGTAGATGTCGTCCGGCCCGTACAGGTAATTCCAGTCCTGCGACCGCAGGAAGCCATAACCCTCGGCCAGGATTTCGAGGACACCCTCGCCCCTGAGGACCACATCGTTGTCGAGTAGGTTCTGCTCGATCCGGAAAATCAGATCCTGTGTTCGGAGCCCGGAATAATTGGAGATCTTGAGTTCCTCCGCTAGATCGTGGAGGTCTCCAAGGCTCTTGCTTCTCAACTGCGCGATATCCACGACTACTCCAGGGCCCTACCTGCGAAGGGCTCGATGGCCGATAAGATGGGTCGGTGGCTGGAAATTCAAGGAGGGTGGCACGCCTGCAACCTGCGAGGAAGTGCGGTGAGCTCCGCCTAGGCCGAACACCTGGGGAAAAAGCGGAGTCTCCGAGGGGGTCAATTCGATTGTAATGATCGAGACGGAGGGGGTCAAGGCTTTTTTTGGCGCACTGATGACGTTTTTTGCCGACGGTCACGAGGGTCGTTACAAGCATTTTTCATCGCGTTTGTGCCGGCCACGATTCGCCGCAAATCTGACGGATTAGGGAAAGCGTCATCGGTCGAAAGACGTTTCCGGAAAAGGGTTTCTAAACTTCCGTACCAACAAGAACATTGACATTCTTCATTCGCCGCAGAAACATTCGTTTACCTCTCTTTTCGTATTTCTTCGGAGGATATATGGGGCGGCACAACCGGGAGGGTAGAGGGGCGGACCAGCGAGGGTACGAGTACCAGCTCAACTATCAGCCGGACTGGCTGAGGTTGGTCAAGGTCACACGTACCCTCGAGAGTGGGCGTCAATCTACCAAGACGCTCTTCCGAAATCCGACGCCTTCCAGGACGGGGGAGCCCTCCGAGAAGGTTCGCACGAGGATTGTTTCGCCGGGCCAGGGACTGGACATGGAGGTAGCCGTGTCGGATCCCAACGGATGCGTCCACCGGGTGCAGGTCACCTGCATAATCCCCACCCGGGACGGCGGCACGGAGGAAGTGATCTACACCCTAGAGGACAGCGTACCGCACGCTCCTTGAGGCTGAAAACCTTAGGCCATGCCCACTTCCGTGTTGACCCCGGTCGAGTACATCGGCCGATGGTCGATCAACAGCGTGCGATCGCTCGGAAAGGCCGGCTACCTGACCACCGGGGCGTTGCGCGCGCTCAGAAACGTGGAGATTTGGGGCCCACGCCTGGTTTCACAGATGGTCTCAGTGGGTGTGGCATCCGTCCCGATCGCGCTCTTCATTGCCGTGTTTACCGGCATCGTGCTGGCGCTCCAGGCGTCCTACACCCTGACCGGCGCTGTGCCCATGTACCTGGTGGGTGCGATGGTGGGCAAGTCGATGATCCTCGAGTTGGGTCCGGTGCTCACCGGTCTGGCCCTAGCCGGACGGGTAGGCGCCAGCACGGCCGCTGAGGTGGGAACGATGCGGGTTACCGAGCAGATCGACGCTCTGGAGACACTCGCCTACGATCCCTTGGCTTATCTGGTCGTGCCGCGCGTGCTCGCCGGCGTGTTCATGTTTCCGGTCGTGATCGTGCTGGCCTCGGCGATCGGGATTCTTACGGGATGGTCGGCATCGCTCACGCTCCTCGACATGTCCAGCGCCGAGTTTGTCCGGGGTCTCCGCCTCTTCTTTCAGCCGTGGGACGTAGGTTTCGCGGTCATCAAGAGTCTGAGCTTTGGCCTCATCGTGACCAGCGTTGGGTCGTTCTATGGGTTCCACGCGAAGGGTGGAGCCGGGGGTGTCGGAGTGGCTACGACCCGCGCCGTGGTCGTGTCCAGCATGCTGATCCTGGTTCTGGACGCGTTCTGGGCGGTGGTTCTGCTATGAGCATCGTGCTGAGGGATGTGTATCGGGCGTTCGGCACGAACCAGGTCCTTCGAGGATTGGATCTCGAGGTCCAGGATGGGGAAACGCTCAGCGTCATCGGGTTCTCCGGGGCCGGCAAGTCGGTGGTCCTCAAACACATGGTCGGCCTGATTCGGCCAGACTCCGGTGACGTGGTCGTGGATGGCAAGAACGTGAATGAACTCGACGTCGAGGAGCTCAATGCTCTCCGCCGTGACGTGGGCTATGTCTTTCAATTCGCCGCCCTCTTCGACTCCATGAGTATTGCCGAGAATGTTGCGATGGGACTTCGTCGTGTGCCGGGGACCTACGAAGAGGAGATCGTTTCACGCGTGCGTGAGTGTCTGGCACTCGTCGAGCTGGAGGGGATCGAAGATCAGTATCCCTCCGAGTTGTCCGGTGGGATGGTGAAGCGGGCCGGCCTGGCCCGGGCCATCGCTACGAGACCGAAGTATTTACTTTACGATGAACCTACAACGGGATTGGACCCAGTCACCGTGACGGTAATCGACCGGCTGATCGTTCGGATGAAGGAGGAACTCGGTGTGACGGGTATCGTCGTCACGCACGACATTGAGAGTGCGTACCGGATCTCCGACCGGATCGCGATGCTTCACGACGGCCGGATCCGGATCTGTGGGACCGTGGACGAGATCAGGGGGTCGGATGATCCCCTGCTCAGGTCGTTTCTCGAGGGGCGACCCGAACTCGCGAAGAGGGCATCGTGAAGCGCCGCGAGGAGCTCCTGGCCGGTTCGGTCGTGCTGCTCGGGATCGTCGTTGCGGTTTTCGGTACCCTTTGGCTCCAAGGCAGGCGTTTCGGAAGTACGGAGACGGAGGTCCACGTCTTGATGAGAGATGTCGGTCAACTCTCCGTCGGTAATGCAGTGACGTTCCGAGGCGTGCCCATCGGACGTGTAGGGGACATCGCGGTCGAGGAGGGTGGTACCGCCGTCCGAATCCAGCTGCTTCTCGATGGCGAGTGGATTCTGGAGGATGATGCCGTCGCGGTGATCGCCCCCGAGTCCATGTTCGGGGATTGGCAGGCGGAGATCGTAACTCGGTCTCGGTTCCCTCGGTACGACTATTATGAGATCCCTGCCGAGGCTCGGCTCCCCGGGGGCGTTCGGATACTCAGCGGGTATATGCTTCCGGACCTCTCCCGCCTGACGGCCGTCGCAGATGAGGTCGCCCAGAATGTGGCGTCGCTGACGGATCGGTTCGACCGGGCGTTCGGACAGGAAACCACGGACCAGATCACGCAGGCGATCGACAACATGGAGGAATTCACGGCCACCCTACGACGGCTTGCCGACCAGCAGTCGGATCAGTTCCTGGGGATCGCAGAAGATGTACAGAACGCTACGTCGGAGATCGCATCGGTTCTGGAGACAGCACGTGGGTCGCTCGAGAGGATCGATGCGCTGTTGGCTTCCGGAGACCTGGATTCGATCCTCGTGAACACGAGGGTCATTACCGCTGAGCTCAGCGGCGTCTCGGGGGACATCTCGGCGGCCTCGCGGAGTCTCTCCGGAACTCTCACACTGGCGGATTCTACGTTCCTGGCGCTGAATCGGATCACCGCCCGTCTTGAATCCGGAGACGGGTCGCTGGGGCGGTTGATTACCGATACCCTACTGGCGAGTCGCGCCGAACGTCTTGTCGAGGAGCTGAACCTTCTCATGGCGGACCTTCGGGCGAACCCGCGGAAGTACGTGCGCCTTTCGATTTTTTGATTGGGAACCCTCCTGATGAACAAGCCGAAGGCGAGAATCGAACACAGCTCCGGGGGTGTCGTCGCTCGTCGCGTGGACGGGAAGGTGCACCTGCTGTTGATCCGTGATCCCTATGGCAAATGGGGCTTGCCGAAGGGCCATTTGGAGAACGGTGAAAGTTCTCGTGAAGCAGCGTTGCGAGAGGTGAGTGAGGAGACCGGGCTGACGTGTCTCGATCCGGGTCCGTCGCTGGGTACCATCGACTGGTACTTCAGACTCAAGGGTGACCTCGTGCACAAATTCTGCGATTACTTCCTCATGGTGTCCTCCGAGGGAGAAACGAATCCGGAGGTAGCCGAGGGAATCACCGAGTGTCGGTGGCTCCCGGTGGAGGAGGCGATCGCCACGGTGGCGTACGATAACGCCCGCGAGGTGGTGACGCGGGCCGCGGATGTCCTGAAATCGGGCGAAGCGGACGCGCTGTTGTGACGGAGGGGCGGATCCAGGTCTGGCGGGCCCTTCAGGCGGTCGTCGCGCTCCTCGTCTTCGGTGTGTTGTTGTTCAGTGTTCAGGGGCTGCTGAACCCGTTCCTTTTCTTCTGGATTCTGGTCTTGGTACTGCTCCCGTTCCGGGGTATGGCGGGGTACGGAATACTCGTCTTCGTGGCGGCGATCCTCACCGTGTACTGGCTGTTGGCGACCACGGGATTCCTGCTCGCTCCCTTCGTTCTCGGCTTCGTTTTCGCGTACGTGGTGGATCCACTCGTCGACGCTCTGGTGGAGCGTCGCGTGGCGCGGAGCGCTGCGATCATCTTATTGGCGTTGCCTGTGACCGGCGCGGCGGTGGCGGCGGTTCTGTACGGGTTTCCGGCACTCGTGGGTCAGATCGACGAGCTCGTCCAGACGGCTCCAGAGTTGGTCGTCCGCGTGGGAGGGTGGTTGGGGGGGGTTCGGGAGTGGATCATCCTTGCGGGCATACCGGGCCTCGATGAGGAGTCCTTCCCCGATTTCAGGACCATCGAGCCGGACCAGGTGGTCGCGTTCCTTCAGGAGCGCCGCGAGCGGCTGGCCAGCGGCGCCTGGCGGGGTGTTCTCGGCCTGGGCCGTGGTCTCGGGTCCGCCGCCACGGTGGCGGGCTACGTGTTCTTGACCCCGGTTCTCACGTTCTACCTGCTACGGGATTATGACCGCATCCTCGCCTGGCTGCGGGAGCTCCTTCCGCGTGACCGTGAGGCGGGGGTCGTGGAGTTCGCTCAGGAGTATGACCGGCTTCTCTCGAAGTACCTGCGCGGCCAGCTGACGGTGGCGCTCATCATAGGTGTCTTGACCAGTTCGTTTCTGTTCGCCCTGCAGTTCCCCTACCCCTTCCTCTTGGGAGCGCTGGCCGGGGTCATGGGGCTCATCCCGTTTCTGGGGTTGGTGCTCAGCATCATTCCCGCCGTGATCGTGGCCTTGGTCAGCGGCAGCGTGCTAGTGTCCTTGGTCAAGGTCGCCGTGGTCTACGGAGCGGTCCAGATCCTGGACGGGGGCGTCATCAGTCCCAGGATCGTCGGGGATTCGGTGGGCCTACATCCGGTTTGGATTGTCCTGGCGCTGTCCGTCGGCGGATTCTTCTTCGGTTTCGTGGGCCTGCTGATCGGCGTTCCGGTGGCCGTGGGCGTCAAACTGATGGCGGGCCGGGGGTTGGAGCGGTACCGGCGCTCGGAGTTGTACAACGGCGCGGAGGGCTGATCGGACCCGGTTGGATGTGCCTCGACCGGGGGTTATTCTTGAAGACCATTTCCCCGAGATTTCCGTTTCCCTGCCGGAAAGGCCCGGCGTCTTGACTTACCAATTTCGACTCATCAGGTACGAATAGTCCAACTGATCGAGGACGAATAACCGCGGATTTGGGAACCCAAACGGATTTGGGAGGTGGAGGAAATTGCATCATGTCTGAGCGTCAACACGAACAGGTCGTCATCATCGGATCGGGGCCGGCGAGTTGGACCGCGGCCATTTACGCGGCCCGTGCCGATCTTTCTCCCCTCGTCATCGAGGGTGCCGGGAGCCGCACCATGATTCCCGGTGGGCAACTCATGTACACGACCGAGGTGGAGAACTACCCGGGCTTTCCCGAGGGAGTGACGGGCATCGACATGATGGCGGACTTCAAGGCCCAAGCCGTGCGCTTTGAGACGCGCGTGATAATGGAGGACGTGGCCGAGGTGGATTTTTCCGTGCGCCCACTCCTCCTGACAACCAGTGGCGGTACCGAGATCGAGAGCGATTCCGTCATCATCGCCACCGGAGCCAACGCCAATTGGATCGGACTGGAGAACGAGGAGCGCTTGGCACAGAGCGGCGGAGGGGTGTCGGCCTGCGCGGTCTGCGACGGCGCACTTCCCCACTTCCGCGATCAGGTCATCGCCATCGTAGGTGGGGGTGACAGCGCCATGGAGGACGCGCTCTACATGGCGAAATTCGCCAAGGAGGTCGTCGTCGTTCATCGGCGAGAAGAATTGCGGGCGTCGAAGATCATGCAGGAGAGGGCGTTCGCCGAAGAGAAGATCCGTTTCGAGTGGAATCAGACGGTGGTGGACGTGATCGGAGACGACGTGATCACGGCCGTGCTCCTTCGGGATACCGTGACCGCCGAGGAGCGGCAACTCGAGGTCGGGGGGCTTTTCGTCGCGATCGGGCATGATCCCAACACCGGTTTCTTGAACGGACAGGTTGCACTCAAACCGAACGGGTTCGTCGAAACCGCCACCTCATGGAGAACGATCACCTCCGTTCCAGGGGTGTTCGCCGCCGGCGACGTGATGGACGATTTCTTCAAGCAGGCCGTGACGGCCGCCGGAACGGGCTGCATGGCAGCCCTCGAGGCCGAGCGTTGGCTCGCCCACGGCGGGCCCCAGGAAGCGGCAGCCGGCTAGTAAAATCCCGGCGTCTCGTCGAGTGTTCCGCCTCCGTCCACGACGATGGTCTGGCCGGTTATGAACGGAGACTCCACCAGGAAGAGCACGGTGCGGGTCAGGTCCTCGGGAGTTCCGGCTCTGCGCAGCAGCGTGGACTGGACCTCTCTCTCGACGGCGGCTTCCGACATGCTTTCCGGCGCGAGCACGAGTCCTGGGGCAACGGCGTTGACTCGCACCTTGGGCGCCAACGCGACGGCCTGTATCCGTGTGAGGTGCACGAGTCCGGCCTTGGCGATGGAGTGATGGGCGTACCGTACCCACGGCTTCAGGCCCATGTGGTCTGCGACGTTTACGATCGAACCCCCCGATTCGAGAAGAAGGGGAGCGAATTCGCGTACCATCAGATGTGGACCCTTGAGATTCACACCCATGACGCTGTCCCATTCATCCGACCCGATTTCAAGCAGCGGGGTAGAAATAAAGGTCGCCGCACTGTTGACGAGCACATCAAGACGCCCGAATCGGTCCCGGACTCTCTGCCCGATCCGCTCGACCGCGGAAGCGTCCGACACGTCGCCGGGTGCCAGGAGCACCTTTCGGCCCTGGCCGGTGAGTTCGACTTCGAGACTTCTGGCGGCCTCCTCGGAGGAGTGGTAATTCACCACCATGTCATAACCGGCGTCGGCCAGCGCGACCGTAATGGCGCGTCCGGCCCGGACTGCGCCACCTGTGACAAGAGCGACCGGAGACATGGGCTGGAACCTACGGTGCGGCCCATTGTGAGCAAGCTGAACCAGGGCTCGGACAAGGGAGACCAGTGAGATGGACTTAGCGGGGAAGGCATGTGTTGTAACCGGTGCCACCAAGGGTATCGGACGAGCCATTGCCGAGGCCCTTGCGGCGGCAGGGGCGGATGTGGTGATCAGCGCGCGGACCTCGTCCGACGTCGAACGGGTAGCGGGGGAACTGAGCGCCGGTGCCTCTGGGCGGGTGATCGGCTTCGCCGCCGATGTGTCCCGTCCGGAAGAATGCCTCGGTCTTATCGAAGAGGCGGTTGGGACTCTGGGCCGGCTGGACGTACTGGTAAATAATGCCGGGGTGGGGATTCTCACCTCCATCGAGGACCTGTCCGTCGAGGACTGGCAGACGCAGATCGATACGAACCTCCGGGGTGTGTTCTGTTGTGTGAAGGCGGCCGTGCCTCACCTCAAGTCGACGGAGGGGTGGGTCATCAACATCGGCTCGCTCGCCGGCCGCAATCCTTTCGCGGGTGGCAGTGGATACAACGCGAGCAAGTTCGGGCTGGTGGGAATGACGGAGGCGATGATGCTCGATCTTCGACACTCGGGCATCCGCGTGAGCATCGTGATGCCGGGGAGCGTGAACACGCGCTTCGGTGGGGACTACCCCGAATCCGGGCGGGATTGGGCCCTGGGTGCGGACGACGTCGCGTCGGCCGTGCTCCATCTCTTGTCCTACCCGGACAACGCCCACGTCAGTCGGGTGGAGATGCGGCCCAGCCGCCCGCCCAGGAAATAGGATTCATGACAACAACCCCCAAAAGGAACGAGGCAGCCATGTCGGACGGCTTTCGAATAGAAAAGGATTCTCTCGGTGAGGTCCGGGTCCCGATCGGCGCGTTATACGGTGCCCAGACACAGCGAGCGGTCGAGAACTTCCCTATCAGTGGCCAGGGTTTCGGACGGGGCTTCATCCAAGCGCTCGGCATGCTCAAGAAGGCCGCAGCGCTCACGAACCAGGAGCTCGGCAACCTCGACAAAGAAATTGCCGAGGCCATCGCCACCGCGGCGGGGGAGGTGGCGACGGGGGAGTGGGACGACCAGTTCGTCGTGGACATCTATCAGACCGGATCGGGTACCTCGACCAACATGAATGCCAACGAGGTCGTGGCTCACCGCGCGAGCCAGATCATCGGAGGGGAGGGGTCCGTACACCCCAATGATCATGTCAATTTCGGACAGTCATCGAACGACCTCATTCCCTCGGCCATCCATATTGCCGCGCGAGTGGCGATGGAGCGTGAGCTCATTCCCGCACTTACCCATCTGAGGGATGCACTCTCGGGTAGGGCCGAGGCGTTCGATCATATCGTGAAGTCCGGCCGCACCCACCTGATGGATGCGACGCCTGTACGGCTTGGCCAGCAGTTTGGTGGGTACGCCCACCAAATCACCAAGGGGATCGAGCGGGTCCGCCATGCGTCGGAGGAACTCACCGAGCTGGCGCTTGGAGGAACGGCGGTGGGCACCGGCATCAATACCCACGCCGAGTTTGCCGAGCGTGTGATCGCGCGGGTGTCGGAAGAGCTCGACCTGGAGTTCCGCGAGGCCGAGAACCACTTCGAGGCGCAGGCGGCCAAGGACGCCGCGGTGAACGCGGCCGGAGTGCTGAATACGGTTGCCACGAGCTTCTTCAAGATCGCCGATGACGTGCGGTGGCTGGCGAGCGGGCCGACCTCCGGGATTGCGGAGATCCGGCTTCCCGCGGTTCAGCCAGGCAGCTCGATCATGCCTGGCAAGGTGAACCCCGTGATGTGCGAAGCGATGATGATGGTGGCGGCCCGTGTGATGGGAAACCACACTACCGTGACCATCGCAGGCCAGCGGGGAAACTTCGAGCTGAACGTGATGATGCCCGTCCTCGCCCAGGCGCTACTCGAGTCCATCGCGCTGCTCTCCAACGTGGCGAGGACGTTCGCAGACCGGTGTGTGCAGGGGATCGAGGCCAATGAGGCGCGGGCGAAGGAACTGCTCGAGAAAAATCCGTCGATCGCTACGGCGTTGAACCTGTACATCGGGTACGACGACGCCACGAAGGTCGCCAAGGAGGCTGCCGAGGGTGGCCTTTCGGTCCGAGATGTCGTGGAAAAGAAGGGGTTGCTCAAGCCCGAGGAGATCGACGAAGCACTCGACGTCCGGGCCATGACCGAGCCGGGATTGCCGGGGACGTAGGACCTAGAGCAAAAAAATCACCCGACGCATCGAACTGGCCATTCGCAACTATTCGGCCCTTGCCTCGAGGGAGTCGTAGTCACGGTGATGACGCAGCCGACACGCCGGGCTAAGACACCAACGCCGGCTCGGGCGCGAACCAGATCAGGCGGGACCGCCAGATATCAGGAGCGAACCCAGATCAGGGATGGACCCGGATCAGGCGGTCTTCAGATTAAAATGGAGTTGCTTCTTCCCGAGTTCCTTGTTCGTGACCGGAGCGGGAACACCACCGTGGGGGAGCACCCGCGTGACGTGGCCGTCCAAGTAGAGCGGGTAGGCCCAGGAGGTTCCGTAGCGCACCACCTGTACCAACTTCGGTCGGTTCGAGATCTTGCCCGGCGCAATGGGGTCGGTGATGCGGCGCCAAATCCGGTCGACGAGACCCATCCGCTCACTGATAGAGTCGGCCCACATAGCGAGCTGAATCTGCTTCCGGTCGGAAACGGTCATGCACCGAGCGATTTTCCGGTGGCCCGGAAACGTGTGCGAAAGGAGGAAGGCGAGTGCCTCCTCGTCTGGCGCGGGGTCTACCTTTATCTCGTGATTCCCGGGTGTGCGTACCCGGCGGCGGTCGGAGATGTCTAGATAGCCATCTGCATGGACTCGAGTTCTCATGTCGATGAGGCCTTTCGATCGAGAAATTGGGCTGTTGCTGACGATTGGTTTACGACAAGTCCTGTGCCGTTTAGTTCGCAGAAGGGGGTCACCCGTGCTCAAAATCCCTAAAGCCAGTTACTACAACGTCTTAGGTCCAAGAAATACGATTGGTTTGATCTCGCACGAGGCTGGCCGTATGGGAACTTTGTGACCAGACCCGATAAAAAGTGTGCATCAAGGGGAAAAAGGATGGGGAAGCCTGGCGCTCTGGAGGCCGAGGGAATGGGTCAGCCCGTGAGCGATGAACTCGGTGCGCACGTTTCGGCGGCCGGTGGTGTCCAGCGGGCGCCAGCACGGGCCGAAGAAATCGCGTCAACGGTTCTCCAGTTGTTTACGAAACAGCCCAGCCGGTGGGCGGAGCCCGTGATCTCGGTAGAAGAACGGGATGCGTTCCGGGCCGAACGGGGGAGGGCATGCATCGCGACGGCGGTAGCCCACGACTCCTATCTGATCAATCTTTCGTCACCCGACCCCGCTCTCTGGGAGCGTTCGCTCGCGTGCTTCACCGGCGAAATCAGCCGAGCGCAGGCGCTAGGGCTCGACTTCGTCGTAACCCATCCGGGCAACGCCACCGACGGCGACCCGACGAGCGGCATCGCCCGAAACGCCGAGGGTGTGGAGCGTGCCTTGGCCGAGGTGACGGACGGACCGGTTTTGCTGCTGGAGCTCACGGCCGGGTCCGGTACCTCGGTGGGGGGAACGTTCGAGAATCTCGCTGCCATCCTTGGCCGGCTCAGCCCGGAGGCGCAGTCTCGGGTCGGGTTCTGCTTCGACACCTGCCACGCCTACTCAGCCGGATACGACCTGGTCAGGGACTATGCAGGCGTGTTCCAGGCTTTCGACGACGTGCTGGGTCTTGATCGGCTTCGGCTCTTCCACATGAATGATTCCAAGGGAGCGTTGGGATCGAAGCGGGATCGCCATGAGCACATTGGCCAGGGCACACTCGGAGCGGCTCCCTTCCGCCGACTCATGGAGGATGAGCGCTTCTTGGGAGTGCCCAAAATCCTCGAGACGCCCAAGGATGATGATCCGGTGGCGGCCGATTTGAAAAATCTCCACCTGCTGCGTTCGTTTCGAGCATAGAGCGGAGCGATTCTCGTGCTGGACAGCGCTGGAGACCGCGGTCTATATTTGGAGGTGCGTACTAGGGGGCTCGTTTATTGAGCCAACACCCGTGAAGCCGGGACCGACTCTTTCGTCCGACGTCATGCCCTGAAAGGGGAAGGCGAAATTCGAGAGGAGGTCACCTTACAGTGTCCCTGGGCTTCAATAATTCCCCTCTGGTACGTTTTCGAGAGGCCGGGACCCGCGTGGTTCCGGCCTCTCGAAACTTCTGATGACCCTGTTGTCCGTGCCCATTAGGGAGACCACGACGCGTGATCGAGAGTGCGCGCAGATTCCTGAACGAACGCCTCGCCCTGCACGGCTTGGAGTATCCGGTGCCCAGGGTCACGCTGAGCCTCAAGTATATGTTGGGTGGGCTGACCGCTTTTTTGCTTCTCGTGCTCATCGCGACGGGCCTCTACCTATCGCAGTATTACAACCCCACCGTCACGGGTGCCCACGACAGCGTTCTGTACCTGATCAGCCGCGCGCCGCTGGGCGATTGGATTCGAACGGTGCACTTCCTCTCGGCCGGAGGTGTCGTGCTGACGGTTATTGGCCATCTCTGCTACACGTTTTGGACACGCGCCTACAAGAGACCGAGAGAGGTGACGTGGTGGGCCGGCGTTCTCATGGCGGCCATCATCTTTTTGTTGATCGTCACGGGAAGCGCGTTGCGCTACGACCAGGAGGGCTTCGAGGCTCTCGCGCACTTCGTCGCCGGGGGAAACCTGACCGGCGCGTTCGGCCGCTTCTTTACCGATAGTTTTACTCCGAGTACTCCCCTCCTCACCCGGATATTCGGTCTGCACACGAGCCTGTTACCCCTCGGGCTCATCGCGCTCATCGCACTGCACTTCTGGCTGATCCGGCATCTCGGTATCCACACGAGCGGTGCTGGCAATTCCAGCGATGCGAGCGGGGCGAGCGGTTCCAGCGGGCGAGCGGTTCCAGCGTCCCCAGCGCGACAGAGACCAGCGTGTTCAGGATGCACGCTATCCGCCTCACGGGGTTCGGTCTGGTGTTGTTCGCCGCGCTCGGCGTCCTTGCGGTTTTGGTTCCCGAGGGGATTGGCTATCCTCCGGTGGCGGGTGTGGAGATCACCAAGCCGTTTTGGCCCGTACTCTGGGTCTACGGCCTTGAAAATCTGTTGGGAGCCTGGGGGATGATTCTCGGTCCCTCGGCGGTCTTCCTCTTTTTGATGGTGGTGCCTCTGCTCGATCGCGGGGCGGACCGGAAGCCAGGGAAGCAGGGCTGGGTCGGCTGGCTGGGCGTGGTCCTGGGAATCATAATCGTCGGACTGTGGGTATACGGGGTGTTCGGGGAGGCCCGCGAACATATCGGGATGTAGCGCGGGGTGGTGACGAGCGCCGGCGGCGACGTAACGAAGCGAGGAGAAACAAATGCGTAATCGAGAGACCATGGGTAACCGGCTCGTGAGCCGATTGGCCTTGCTGGCGGCAGTATCTCTTACGATTGCAGCCGTTCACGGCGCCGCACTAAAGAGCTCGCAGACGGCGGTCGAGGCTGGCCAGGCGTTGCCGCTCGAGGGTACGGGCTTCCACGCAGGGCAGACGGTAAGGCTGGTCCTGCTCGGCGCGCTCACGGAGTACACGCTCCGAGAGGTGACGGTCGACGATGAGGGTGCGTTCGCCTTCGACGTCGACGTTCCGGCCGACGTGCGTCCCGGCCAGTATCAGTTATTGGCGTTGTCCGGTGAGGATGTGCGCGAGGCGCAGATGGACATTTCGGTGATGGCCGTCTCGCAGGTTGCTGCAGCCGAGAGCCACGACGCGACGGCGGGGCATGATACTGCGATGGACAGCGGCGCGCGTGCCGAAGAGATGACCATCACCAGAGCCACTACGGGGGCTGGATGGGGTGTGATCGGCCTCATAATCGGGCTCGCAGGAGGGGCGGGAGTGGTGCTGCTCAAGGGCACTCCGACCGTCGAGGGATAGCTCGGCGGTTTCTGCCGGGGGTTGCATGAAGATCGGTACCAGAGGCGCCGGCCTCTTCCTGATTCTGGCCCTGATGACCACGGCCTCCGCCTGTGCGCAGGAGGACGAACACCTCGAAAGGGTGCGACGGGTCCTTTCTGAGACCCCCCTCTTCGACGGCCACAATGATCTTCCGTGGGCCATCCGTGGACAGGAGGATGAGCCCCAAAGCGTGCGTGCGTACGATCTGCGAGGGACCACCCCCGGCCACACCGACATCGCCCGCCTGAGAGCGGGAATGGTCGGCGCCCAGTTCTGGTCGGTCTATGTCGACATGGAGTCGGTGGAGCTGGGCGCAGCCAGGGTTCAGCTGGAGCAGATCGACATCGCACGCCAGGTCATCCGCGCGTACCCCGATGTATTCGAACAAGCGTACACGACCTCGGACGTGGAGCGGATTTTCAAATCGGGCAAGATCGGATCGGTTCTAGGAATGGAGGGCGGCCACGCCATCGAGAACTCTCTCGGCGCGCTTCGGGCCTTCTATGACCTGGGGGTGCGGTACATGACCCTCACACATTCGGGCAATGCCGACTGGGCCGATTCCGCGACCGACGACCCAGAGCACGGGGGTCTGACCGAGTTCGGCAAGGAAGTGGTACGGGAGATGAACCGCCTCGGGATGTTGGTGGACCTCTCCCACACGTCCACGGAAACCATGAACGACGTCCTCGATGTCACCGAGGCGCCCGTGATCTTCTCCCACTCCGGGGCGCAGGGGCTGACCGGCCACCGGAGGAACGTGCCCGATCAGGTGCTCCGGCGTCTTCCGGAGAACGGAGGAGTGGTCATGGTGGTGTTTTATCCTTGGCATGTGTCGGAGGCGCTTCGCACCTATGACGGACCCGGGGATGCTCCATGGGCTACCCTCCTCGACGTGGCGGATCACATCGAGTACGTCCGCGACGTGGCCGGCCTCGACCATGTGGGTCTCGGCTCAGACTTCGACGGAATGGAGCCGGATCCCCCACCCGAGGGTTTGGAGGACGTGTCCAAGTTTCCCGCGCTCCTCGTCGAGCTCTCCCAGCGCGGATGGAGCGAGAACGAGCTCGCCCAGCTCGCCGGAGGAAACGTTCTCCGTGCTTGGAGCGCGGCGGAGGAAGTGGCGGAGCGGATTCAGGAAAGGCGCGGACCCTCCAACGCCACCATCGAGGAGCTGGACGGACGCCCTCGCGGCCGGAATTAGGGCACTTCAACCCTTTGCCTGGCGACATCCGGGACAGTGTCCGTAGAGCACCAGCTCGTGTGCGTCGACCGCAAACCCCGGGGGCGCCAGCCGCTCCACGTCTGCTGGGCAGGCAGCGACGTCGAACGCCAGACCACAACCACGACAGATGAAGTGATGATGATGAGGCTTTCCGCACCTCTCGTAGCGGGGCGGCTCGCCCGGCAGATCGACCGGGTGGATCCACCCCTCGTCCGACAGGGATTTGATGGTGCGGTAAACGGTGGCGATACCGAGAGACGGGACCAATTTCTGGCCCTCCGTCAGCACTTCGCTGGTGGTCAGCGGTCTCCGCTCACGCGCGAAGATTTCGCGTATGGCCCGCCGCTGTTTGGTATCCCGCTGCACGAAAAGGAGTCCCCCTAGGAGTGTTTAGCTCTTGATAATCGGTTATCGTTTAGGCATCATCAAGTGGTTGGGGCTCGTTCGTCCGCTCGTAACCCAAAGCCAGGTGGAGACCGTGGAATCAAGAACGATCTGGAAAGACACGGAGGATCATCCGGTCGCCGCGGCAGGGGGTCGCACCTCCGGCTGGATCGGCGCCCTTCCGGCGATCTGCGCGGTGCACTGTCTTGCGATGCCGATTTTCGCGTCGACCCTTCCGTTCTTCGCCGCCACGCACCAGTGGGAGGCGTGGCTCGTGGCGCTCTCGGGCCTGCTCGTGACGGTCACCCTCGTGACTTCGTGGCAGCTTCATGGCCGTTGGTCCGTCTGGGCTCTCGCTTCGCTGGGGTTCGCCGTCTGGATCGCGGCGCTCGCCGGGTGGCTGGGCGCGTTGCCGGAGAGTCTCATGTCTCCCTTGGGTGGGCTGCTCGTCGCGCTCTCACTGTTCTGGAACGGACATCTGAGACATCAGGCCGTTTGCGGCGTCTGCGCCTGTCCCGTGCACCCCGCATAGGCACGAATACCGCGGCCATAACAGTTCCTATCCCAACAAGACCGCCCAGAAACGTGTCTGCAATGTGTCTGGGAGAAGGGTGAGCGAACACCCTACGGGCCCGCCATTGAGTTCCTTTTGAAATCCACCGATACGTTCTTTTTGAGAAACAATAGACGAATGCAGAACCTGAATTTCCGCTCCTGGTTTTTCCCGGGAGTGCTGATCGCCGCGTTTGGCGTTTTCTCGCCGATCTCGACGGCTGCCCAGTCCGGCCCATCCGGTCTTTCCTCGGACGCCAGGGACAACCCCCCAGGGCCGGTACCGCCAGCCACGATGGTGCGTACGAATGACGGGCGCGTGACGGTTCGGGCGGTGAGGCTCACGGAGCCGCTGATCGTGGACGGTGTCCTGGATGAAGCCGCGTACCAGACACCGCCGATCACCGGGTTCATTCAGACCCTCCCTCGCGAGGGTGAGCCGGCTTCGGAGAGGACGGACGCTTGGGTGTTCTACGACGATGACACTCTCTATCTGGTGTGCCGCTGCTGGGATTCCGCCCCGCCCGACGAGTGGATCGCCAACGAGATGAGGCGCGACACCAACCAGCTACGGCAGAATGATGTTTTCGGTGCGCTTTTCGACACGTTCCACGATCGCCGCAACGGCTTCAACTTCTACACCAACCCGCTCGGAGCGCGTGCCGACCAGTGGATCACCGACGAGGGGAACCCCAACACGGATTGGAACCCGGTCTGGTTCGTGCGTACCGGTCGGTTCGACGGTGGGTGGACGGCCGAGATGGCCATTCCGTTCAAGTCCCTCCGGTACCTGTCAGGAGAAGGACAGACCTGGGGAATCCAGATACGGCGGGTCATCCGACGGAAAAACGAGTTTGCTTATCTCGCGTTCGTGCCGGCGTCGACCGGTGGCTCGACCAGCATCTTCCGGGTTTCGGCTGCTGGGGACCTCGTGGGCCTGGATCTGCCTTCTGCGGGCAAGAACATTGAAATCAAGCCGTACGCGACCTCGAGCCTGACGAGCGATTTTACGCTGGCTGAGCCTGAATCGAACGACTTTGACGGGGATTTCGGTGCCGACATAAAACTCGGCATTACCGCGAACATCACCGCGGACCTGACCTACAACACGGACTTCGCCCAGGTGGAGGTGGACGAGCGGCAGGTGAACCTGAGCCGCCTCAGCCTGTTTTTTCCTGAGAAGAGGGAGTTCTTTCTCGAGGGTCGAGGGATGTTCGACTTCGGCAGCCGTCCCTTTACGGGTCGCGGTGGTGGTGGTGGCCCCGGCGGCGGTGGCGGCGGTGGTTTTGGCGGCGGCGGGTCCGCGCCTACGGTTTTCTACTCTCGACGGATTGGTCTGAGTGGCACCGAGGCGATTCCGATCCTCGGCGGAGGTCGGGTGACGGGCAAATCCGGCAGGTTCGGATTCGGCGCCATGAGCCTCCAGACCGACGAGGTGGGAGCTACGCCTCAGACCAACTACACCGTCGTGCGGGTCAAGCGGGACGTGCTACGTCGAAGCAGTATCGGTGCGCTCTTCACGAATCGGTCGAAGTCGGCGGTGGTCGATGGAACGAATCAGGTATACGGGCTCGACGGCACGTTCAACTTCGGCCAGGACGTCAGCTTCGGCGGTTTCTACGCCATGTCGCGGACGCCCGGCCTGAACAACGAGAACCAAAGCTATGTGGGTCGTGCCAGCTATGGTGGAGACCGGTTTGGGTTGACTGCCGACTACACCGTAGTGGGTGACAACTTCAATCCTGAGATCGGGCTCGTTCGCCGCGACGACTTCCGCAGGTTTTCTGGATCAGCGCGGTTCAGTCCGCGCCCGCGCTCGATCGAGTGGATACGCCAGTTCAGGTTTTTCACCCGTTATGAGCGCATCGAGGGTCTGGACGCGGGGGTACTCGAGACCGAAGTCTGGGGCGGCGGCCTGATGGTCGAGTTCGAGAACAGCGACCAACTCGGGGTGTTCGGCCGCATCAACTTCGAGCGACTCGACGATCCCCTGGAGGTTTCGAGCACTGTTTCGGTTCCTGTGGGCGATTACAACTTCAACAGCATCTCGCTCAATTACGGCCTCGGTGGTCAGCGCCGAGTCACGGGATCCTTTTCACTCGAGCTCGGTGAGTTCTATGACGGCACGATCCGGACCGTACGGTTCAACCGCGGGCGCGTATCGTTGACCAATCAGCTCTCGTTCGAGCCCAGTGTTTCGTTCAACGACGTGAAGCTGCCGGCGGGTGACTTCACGACCACGGTGCTCGGTCTGCGTGCCGACTTCGCGTTTGCGCCACTGATGTTCGTCGGAGGGCTGGTTCAGTACGACTCCGATAGCGACTCGTTCAGCACCAACCTGCGTTTCCGGTGGGAGTATGCTCCCGGCAGCGAATTCTTCGCGGTCTACACCGATGAGCGGTCCACCTTGAGGAGCGGTATTCCGGAGCTCGAAACCAGGGCCTTCGTGCTGAAGATCAACAGGCTCGTGCGGTTTTAACCCCCGGGGCTCACGCCAGGGTCCAGGAGACTTGCACGTTCGCCAAGGGACCCGGTATTCTCGGTGCTTCCCGTGGGTGCTTCCTGTGGAGGACCCCGCTTTCGTGCATCCAGCCTTGAGGAGCGTGCCGTGAAGGTGAACGTACCGGTTGTTTGGGGGGCGGCACTACTCCTGACCGTGGGTTCCGCGACTGCTCTTCGAGGCCAAACGCCCACGGCCTTCATCGTCGAGAGCCCGACGATGACCACCGGCAGATTCATGCCCCGGGACTACTCTCCGGACGGCAGAAACGTTTCTCCTCCCCTCCGTTGGAGTGGGCTTCCGGAAGGGACGCGCCAGCTCGCCGTGATCTCCCAGGACTACGGCGCGGGCCGTCCACCGCCCTGGGTGCATTGGATCATCTATAACATCCCGGGCAGTGCGGGTGGTCTCCCTGAGGGTATTCCCTTCGATCCGGACGACCCGATGCCAGCGGAGATCGCGGGGGCGGTCCAGGGAAACAATGGTTGGGGCCTGGCGGCCTACCGCGGCCCGGCACCGCCGGTCGGAAGCGTGCACCACTACCACTTCGCCGTCTTTGCCCTCGATGAGGAGCTCGACTTGCCCCCGGGGCTGAATCGAGGCGAACTGCTTGAGGCGATCGAAGGCCATGTGATCGGCCAAGGAGATATGGTGACCCTGTATGAGCGGCAGCCCATGAACGCGTTCCCTCGATGATCATATGAACATTTTCTTGGAGAATTCATGACTGAATCGAAAGGCCGGCGTCCGGCCATCTCGCGGAGAGACCTGCTCAAGACCGCCGGCGCAGCCGGAGCGGCGGCTCTGATTCCCGACGCTGTGGGCGCCGTGACGGAGGAGGCGTCAGCGAGCGCTTCATCCACCGTGGCTGGCAAGGAACTGGCTGGCAGTACGGCGCCCTCTGACGCTTCGCCGTTACTCGCCGGTCCACTTACGAATTTGACGGCCAGCGAGACCGAGATTCTCAGCGCGATGGTTGATCGCCTGATCCCCACCGACGAGTTGGGCCCGGGCGCGCTCGACGCCGGCGTGCTCCAGTACATCGATCGCGCCCTTAGCGAAGCGGAGTCCGATTCGGCCGAGGCGTATCGGTCCGGGCTGGCGGCCCTCGACACCTACAGCCGTTACACGCGGGAAAGTCCGTTCATCGACCTCTCCACGATCGATCAGGACTCGGTGCTCATCGACGTGCAGATAGGGGCCGCGACCGGCGCAGGAGTCGGCTTCGTGGGCAGTTCCGGCTCGTTCTTCAACATGGTGAAGAGCCACACCTGGCAGGGGATGTTCGGCGACCCGAAGTACGGGGGCAACGTCGGCTTCGCGGGGTGGGATCTCATTGATTACCCTGGCGTGCGCTTGGGGGTGAGCGCCGAGGACCAGAAGCTTCTCGAGGCGGACCAGTTGGATCCGGTACGTCGGTCCGCCTACGACTTCAGCATGTTCGAATGACCGACATGATGGTGTTCGACCTGGGCTTCAAGGGAGGGATCTGAGGTTATGCCGACGCAGCTTCAAGGGACCGATGTGGTC
>JADFMD010000158.1 GCA_022564055.1 Gemmatimonadota bacterium | reverse complement strand
GTCGAGGGCAGCGAACGCACCATCAGAAACCGCTGATCGTCGGGCGAGAGGTCGTACGCGGTGCGACGTGGCAGCCCGCGAGATCCCGTTGGTATCGTAAAGAGCGTCTCCCTCTGAAGCACCCGGAAATCAGCACCGGTCTCCACCTGCACGGCGACCATGCCGAAATCGGCGTCGATGTAGAACAACTCCTCACTGCTATGGGCCCACACTGGATTCGATCCACCTACTCTCGAGACCAGGATCGGGGGCGAATCGTCGATCGGGAATGGCCGGACGTAGATTTCCCTCCGCCCGGTTTCGTCGGACGAATACGTGAGCCATCGACCACCGGGAGAGAGAGCTGGGGCCATCTGCTCAGAATCCCCGGACACAACCAGCGGAATGAGGGCTTCATCCGTTCCCGGGCGGAAGCCCATGACATCCCGCCGTCCCTGTGTCCCACCTGTCACTGCCGTGCGAAGCAGCAGCCACTCACCGTCGGGGCTTCGCCGAAGCTGGAGGACATTGACGTCGGGATCAAGCAAGAGCCGCGGCACGCCGGTACCGTCGGCCCGCGTCTGCCAGACGTTGTAGTCGACGTTCGCTTCTGCTCTGATATAGGCCAGAAACTCACCGTCTCCGGACCACGCGGGGCTCATTTCCTGGCCCTCACTGAAGGTGAGCCGCTCGGCGGGACCGTCGGGGAGCTGCTTGACCCAAATGCTCTGGACGCCCTCTTCGTGTACAACCGTGTAGGCCACCCGCGATCCGTCCGGTGAGAGGCTCCATCCCGCGTAGAGGATCGGGTTCCGGAACTGCCAGTCAGGATCGACGGGTGTCTCTACACCTGAGCGCGATACCCAAACCATCTCGCTATCACTTCCGACGTCGGCGGCCTCGACGTCGACTTGATAGATAAGGGTCCCGTCCTCGTCCACCGCGTAGTATGTAAAGCCCCAGTGATCGACTGTGAGCCCCTCAACCACTGGGACAGGGGGGCCAGAAAGCTCGGCCGTGACAGGGTCGAAGGGGGCGGCCATGAGGAATCCCTCGAGCGTGTTGAAAAGCAAGTGCCCCGACGAGGCATACCTGGGGGTCAACCCCAAGGTGAGAGGTCGCCTGTCCCCCGTCACGAGGTCCAACGCCCATATCTCAGCGTCTTTACCCTGGAAGTCGCCGACTGACACGAACATGGCCATGGTCCCGCCCGGGAGGGCATTGAAGAAGTTGTGCCAAATTTCCCCCTGGCGGAGCTCTGTGACGACCTCGACCGCCCCGATGCCACCACCAGTGGCAGGAACGCGTTCGAGCCCAAAGGTGACCCCGCTGAAATACACCCCGTCAGTGGTCCAATCCCACACGAGGTTGACCGCGTCGACCAGGGTCCGGCTCAAGCCACCCTCGAGGGGCACCACCTGCAATGGATCCCAGGCAAACGGGTCTCCAGAAAAGGCGATCTCCCTCCCGTCGGGCGAGAATGCGAACCCCCAGGCACCCTCTGTGCCGCGGATGGGTTGTGCGTCCAAATCCGTCCACCTGCGGATCCAAAGCTGCCGGGACCCTGCGCCGGTCTCGCCGGGGCCGACGTAGACGATCCCGGAGCCGTCCGGGAGCCCTATCGCCCCACGCTGAGTGGTCCACTCCTGCCCTTCCTCGAACGTGAAAGCGAAACGGACGACCGGCGCGGGCGGTTCGGGGCCGAGGAATGACCAGCCGAACGCGAGAGCGAACGCGGTGGCTACTGCGGACATGCCGATGGTGAGGCGCTTCCATGGACCGACTCGGCTCGGGGCAGCTACTTTCGCTAGCTCTCCATGCCTGAAATGCTCATCGGCTAGCGCGTCGGCAAAGCCCCGTGCACTCGTGAACCGGTCTGCGGGCAATTTCTCCAGCGCCTTCCGAATCGCCCCGTCCACATGAGCGGGGACCGCCGACCGCTGCTCGGTCGCCGAGGCGGGACCGCCCGTGATAATGCGACCCAGGATGGCTTGGGCGGTTGCGCCGGTGTAGGGTGGCTCGCCTACGAGCATCTCGTACAGCACGCAGCCTAGTGCGTAGGTGTCTGTTGGTGGACCTGTCGTCTGGTCGCCCGTGGCCTGCTCGGGGCTCATGTACTGGGGTGTGCCGACCGAAAGCCCCGTCTCGGTCAGCCTGTCTGCACCTCCGGCGCTCACGGCCAAGGCGATGCCGAAGTCCGCAATGACGGGTCGCCCGGCCTGGATGAGGATGTTGGCAGGCTTGATGTCCCGATGGATCACGCCACGCCCGTGCGCGTAGTCCAACGCCTCGGCAACATCCGACGCGATCCGCACCGCGTCATCCACTGGAAGCTGGTGTTCGCGATCCAGTTTCTCTCGTAGGCTCTCGCCCTCCACATGCGGCATCACATAGAACACGAACCCGTCTGCCTCACCCGAGTCGAAGAGCGGCAGGATATGGGGGTGAGTCAGGTTCGCCGTCGTCTTGATCTCGGCCAGGAACCGCTCGGCACCGACGACCGCCGCGAGTTCAGGCTTCAAGACCTTCAGAGCGACTTTCCGCTCGTGCTTGATGTCGTCCGCCAGGTAGACGGTCGCCATACCGCCCTCACCGAGTTCGGCCTCGATGCGGTAGCGGCCTTCGAGGGCTGCGTTCAGGCGGGTGATGGCTTCGCTCATGCGCTCAAGATGCGGCGCAGGTCAGCAGAGCGCGAGCAGATCAGCAACACCAACGGCAGCCCCAGCGCGAACAGCGCGCTCACGATGATCACGCTCACGAAGCCCATCGAGCGGAAGGGCTGACGCCTAGCGTCCACGACCGCTTGTCCGTCCAACCGCCTATCGACGCGGGAGGTGGACAACCGTTGCCCTCAAAGGTCGAGGTGCCCGGCCTTTGCTCTAACCTGGTCGCCAACGCGATGCCGCTCGTGTGCGCCTACGTTTCAGTCCTCGCCCTTTGCGCCTGCGACCCCGTCCTGCGTCCTGACTTGGACGGGCGTTACAACCTGGTTGACGAGCCTGGACTCGGGCGGTGTCTCCATAGAAAGCTCACTCATTATACCTTTTCTGGGCATGCGCCGACTGCCGTGACTGGAACCGCCGATGCTGACACCGAAGGAACTTTGCCTTCAGGCCATTCAAGAGGCGTCGGCGACACCCGCTGAGGGTCTTCCCAAGTTCCCTTTGCGAAACCGCCCTACGGCTGCGGATCTAGAGGGACTCGCAAGCAACATGGAGCAGCACGCGTATCGCATGGGGCACTATGCCTCTCGCCTTCGCTCGGTTGCCAAGCGCCTCCCAAAGCCCAGGAGTCCACGTAAGAGTCGGCTCCTGCTCCACTATCGTCGGGCGATGGCTCTCTACAAGGCTCCCAATGTCTTTGGCCCGTACAGCTTGGTCCGCAAGCGTGAAGCGAGTGCTCGCGACTGCCTTCAGCTCGCCGAGGTCTTGGACGGGTATGCGGACGGGCTCCTCGAATCTATCGGTCATCTTCGTGAGCTCGGCGGGGAGATGGCCGAGTTCGCCGATGGCAGGCTAGAGGACGAGCGGCATCCCGTGGCAATGGAGTTCGCACGCCGCCTCGAACGCGCTGACGGAGAACCATCCTAAGAAACTGCTTGCCGCGTGTACCCCCCGGCGGGCTGCAAGGAGAGCAGTAGTCGTCGCGAAGCCGACCGTAAGCCGCTTCCAGCGGGGAGCCTCCGAGCGTATGACCTGCGCGGCGATCGGCTCGGACGTTGGGGTTACGACCGAGGATCGGCGACGTGCGTCGTAGGTGAAGCTCTCGTTAGTGAGCGCAGCCACTTTTTCGACGCAGATCAGCCCGCGTCCGCGATCTCCCCAACGTGAATGGCTTCGAGCTTCTTGAAGATGCCTTCGATCACCTTCTCTTTCCCGTCAAACAGCGAATCCGGTCCTCCGGCGTGGAGGCTCGTGAAAGGAGGCTCATATAAGTCAGACGCTTGCATGATTCCGCGAGACGTAAGCTGCTCGATGACCATCTTGACGAAGCGGATCTGCGGTGTCGTGAGGCTACGATCACTCAGGAACTCCGAGAAGGCTGCCTGAGCGGCTGCGCGATCCAGACCCACGAGCCTGCGAACGAAGTGGGCTAGAGAGGGCGATTCGCTTCGAGCAAGCAGACTGGATAGAAGGGTCTCCCCGTCACCCTCCCCGATCTCCACCAAGGTCGATTCGAGTCCCTTCAAGTCGGCATCTGTGAGAGGCTGGTTCGTCCGCAATTTGTGGATCACGAGGTGGTCGAGATGGTTCGTGAGGTATGCCTCGACCTTCTTCTGATACTGGGCGCCGGTCATCTTCGGCATGTAGCCGATCTGCGCCTCGCGAACGCGCACGATCTCGTCCTCGAAATCAGTGTAGACGAGCTTGCGTTGTTACCTGTCGAGGAGGGGCGTGAGCCCGCGCAGCCGACGCCGCATCTCCTCCAGGCTGCTTAGATCGATCCCCTCCCAGAAGACGGTCTCCTGCATTGACGCCAAGTAGGCAAGTTGCGCCTTCACGGCAGGGATCGCGGCCTTCTCCTCAAGAAGCATGGCGATCTCCACTACGCGCTTCCGGTGGTTCTCGAAGGCGACCGGATCGTCCTCAGCCAAGGCGAGCTGCATCCGCAGGGCCTTCAAGTCGAACAGACGAGATTCGATCTCATCCGTTTCGATCTCGCTTGGTAACCCCGCCACCTCGCGCTGAAGCGTCTCTCGGGCATCGGCGCTGAGTCTGCTCTAGTCCATCGTCTCATCGAAGACGGCGAGAACCCGAACGAGTGGACCGTGCTCGCGGTGTGGGCCAGCGGCGGTGTCTATGCTGTCGTGCTAGAAGGCGAAGCCGGTGTGCGGGCGTTTACGGTTGTGCCGGAGGATGACGGATACGAGGTGCTGGAGGTGACCGACATGTGAGGACATGACATGCTTGCCCCCTCCTCCTCCCGCGTCCATCCTGCCGCATGACCGTGCAACCCTCCGGCAGACTCTACTCCGCCGTCACGAAGTGTTGGCTGCGGGGTTGTTGCGCTATGCGGCACCATCGAACTGGTTCTGGGCGGCGTTCAGAGCCCTCCGAAGCGAATGGAGGCCGCGAACCCCACTCCACTACCTATCACGGGACGGATCGTTAACCCCGACTCAGCGGGAGCGGGGAGTGCAAGTGGGCTCCACCACTCCTCTCTTACTGAAGCGCCGATGATCGTTGCCAGGGGCAGTCCCATGATCGCTCCAGCGACGAAGCCCGCTAGGGTGAGTCCGGTCCGCGTTGTGCCCAAACAAACCCCAACCCCAGGGCCGGAGCACCCATTCCAAGTGATGCCCCAGAACGCTGCTCCCACAATAGAGGTCGAGGCTACCGTCAGTCCGAAGTATTTGCCGAATCTGCGTCGCCTGCCCAGGCTGTTCTCCAGGGCCTCGATTGTTGATATAGGAACCTCCACCATTGGGCCGTCCGAACCAACGAATAGCTGAATCGTCTCCGCTGACCTTGTGGAGAGCGTCCCGATGAGAATCGTCCCGTCCCAACGTTTGATGCGTATCCGGTCGCCCGGACTCCCGACAGCGATAGCTTGCGATGAGCCGTCAGGCGGAAACACGAACATCAGTGTCATTAGGAATACCATCACCCTCGCCATGATCTCTCTCCCTTGTCGCTTACCGAGCTTCTGCACCTTCGTCTCAGCAAGAAGTTGTCGAGGACCGGAGTCAATCCCAAAGCTAGTTGAAGTTGAGTGACCATCCGGATTCTCAGGCAGCGGTGGGTATGATGCGATCGGGACGATGGATTCCGAGTTCTCGTTGGATGGCGGTACGAAGCGCTGGCAGGTG
>JADFMD010000046.1 GCA_022564055.1 Gemmatimonadota bacterium | reverse complement strand
ACAGATCGAACCCGGCCCCACACCGACCTTGATCGCGTCGGCACCTCGCTCCATGAGAGCCGCGGCACCTTCCTTCGTACCGATATTCCCCGCGACGATCTGTGCTTCAGGATAGGCCTCTCTCGTACGAGCCACGGCCTGGAGTACGCCCTCCGCGTGGCCATGTGCGGTGTCCAGGACGAGCACGTCCACACCGGCGTCCATGAGGGCGGCGACTCGGTCGAGTGATTCCTTCGAGGCGCCGATCGCCGCCCCCACGCGCAGCCTCCCGTGCTCATCTTTACAGGCCCGTGGGAAAAGCCGCCGTTTGAATATGTCTTTGACCGTGATCAAGCCCTGCAGCGTTCCACTCTTGTCCACCACGGGAAGCTTTTCGATCCGGTGCTCATGAAGGATCCTCTCGGCGGCTTCGAGCGTCGTGCCCTCCGGAGCCGTAATCAGATTATCGGACGTCATCACCTCGCGGATCGTACGATCCAAGCTGGTCTCGAACTGAAGGTCCCGGTTGGTGACGATCCCTACCAGACGGCCGTCGCTCTCAACGATTGGGACGCCGGAGATGGAAAATTGAGCCATGAGCTCGTGTGCGTCACGGAGCGTCTTATCCGGCGACAACGTGATGGGATCCAGAATCATTCCGCTCTCGGAGCGCTTGACCCGGTCCACCTGCTCCGCCTGGGTCTCGATCGACAGGTTCTTGTGGATGACGCCGAGCCCGCCCTGGCGGGCCATCGCGATGGCCATCCCGGACTCGGTGACCGTATCCATCGCGGCCGTGAGGAGGGGGATCTGCAAATCGATCCCGGCCGTAAGGGAGGAACGGACGAGCGTATCCTTCGGATGCACGGTCGAATGCCCTGGCACGAGCAGTACATCATCGAACGTGAGAGATTCCTTGAGAGTCAGCGGCATGAAGCTATCGCATCCCCCATATACGAGGCGCCCACCCACCCAGAATCTCTTCCCGAGACCCTCGATGAACAGGCGCGTTTGGCACTACCATGGACGATCATACCGAGGCCCGTCTCAAAGTGTCAAGCCTGAGGGTCGCCCGTCCCGTCTCTCCCTCCTTCCACACCACCCCTCTCGCAAGTTTCTGAGCCTCACCCCGCACAAATCTAGTCGCTGGCGGGCTCGTTCTCAGATTGAGAATCCTGATCAGCGGGAAGCTGGCCCGCCGTTCGAGATTCCGGATCGGCGCCAGGCTCATTCACGGAGAGGGACCCGGCCTCTTGGGGGCCATCTTCCACACCCGGCGCGAGCTCTTCCATGAGCTTCTTTCCGGCGGACGAGACATTGGAGAGGACCCGATCCGCGGCGGAAATCAGTTGAAAGGCTTCGCGAAGCGTCGCCGGGCTCATGGCTGTTTTCCGCAGCTTGTCCTCCATCGCTTCGGCAAAACGCTGGAGTCCGGACGTTTCCTCAGCTACGTCCGTCCCATACTTGCTCTCCAGAAACTCGATGTAATCCAGGATCTGGTAGACCTGCTCCTCGGGCAGGCTCTCGATCTTTCGCATGAGACGCTGGCGAAGTATGTCGTGCATGAACACCAATCCGTATCGGGTGTGGGCACGGTGCAAGTGCCAACCGCAAGGTAACACCGCCCGGCGGGTAGGGGCGACGGCTTGCCCGGTCGTGCAAAGGACCTAACGTTTGCTGTCATCTTGGGCTCTCTAGGCATCCACAGTACACGTGGCCTAGCAAGCACCCGGACCCACGGTACTTCTTCGACAGCCTTCAAACCATGGCCTTTCTACCGAATCGAGTCGTTGGAATCTCAGAGGGAGCCCAGCAACTTTATGGTCGCTGGCTCGGATCCATCGATGAACGCCTGGATGCTCAGGATTGCGACCGCTACGAACTCTGCCGGACGGTCCTGACCGAGATTCACTTCCCCCATCTCATCGGGGAAGATCCGGCCTCGCTTCCCGTCGCGACGCAGGTCGCGCTCGCACAGATGGACGCCAGAAACGTGACGTTGGAGCCCGAATACTACGCCGAGATCGACCTCAGCCTGTACGAACCGGTAAAACCGCTAATCTGGCTTTGGGAGATGTTCGACCGGAGTTCCTTGGCTGAAAATGTGCATCTGGGAGTGGGGTTCCGGAGGATTCTGGCGAAGCGAATTTTCCGGAAGTGCGGCCGTAATTTCAAAGCGTTCCATCACGTCAAGCTCTCGTTCGGCTACAATCTTGAGGTAGGAGACAACGTGGTGGTTCACCGCCACGTGTTACTGGATGACCGCGGGGGCATATCCCTCGGGGACGGTGCATCGGTCTCCGACTTCGCGAATGTATACAGCCATTCCCACGATGTCGTGGAGGGCCGCGACATCACGACGCCCACGACGGTCATCGAGGCCGGAGTGCGGGTCACCTACCATGCCACGGTCATGTCTGGAGTACGTCTCGCCGAGGGGACCATGCTCGGGGCGTTCGCGGTCGCGACGAAGGACACCGAGCCCCACGGCATATACGCCGGCATCCCGGCGAGAAAGATCAAGGACAAGCCACCTCGGTCCAAGCGGGCCCCTACACCCGACCCGCTGGCAGACCGAGAGGGATGACAGGGTAAATAGAGGGGTGGCTCACCCCTCCTGGCCTTCGTACTGAGCCTTCAGCCGCTCCACAACGGCCGGATCGGCCAGGGTCGTCGTATCGCCCAGGGCCTTCCCCTCTGCAATGTCCTTCAGGAGCCGTCTCATGATCTTGCCGGAGCGGGTCTTGGGAAGATCGGCCGTGAAGATCACCGTCTCGGGGCGAGCGATCGCCCCGATCTTCTCGACGACATGCTGCTTCAATTCCACCACGAGATCTTCGTCTCCGGCCTTTCCTCCCTTCAGCGTCACGAACGCGGCGATGGCCTCCCCCTTCACGTCGTGTGACTTACCTACCACGGCCGCCTCGACCACCGCGGGGTGATCCACCAGCGCGCTCTCCACCTCCATCGTGCCGATGCGATGCCCGGCCACGCTGAGTACGTCGTCCACCCGGCCCAAAAGCCACAGATAGCCGTCCTCGTCCCGCTTCGCACCGTCCCCGGCGAAGTAGATCCCGTCCCACTTGGACCAATACGTCTCACGGTACCGCTCGTCATCTCCGTAGATGGTGCGGAGCATCGACGGCCACGGCTCTGTGATCGCCAAGAATCCGGCCTCGACGTCATCTCCATTTTCGTCGAGAAGGGCCACTGAGATTCCGGGAAAAGGATGCGTCGCGCTTCCAGGACGCGTCTCGGTGACCGCCGGAAGCGGCGTGATCATGATGGCACCGGTTTCGGTCTGCCACCACGTGTCCACAATCGGGCAGCGCTCCTTACCGACGGTGCGATGGTACCACATCCACGCCTCGGGATTGATCGGCTCGCCGACGCTCCCGAGGAGGCGGAGCTTCGACAGATCGTGTTTATCCGGCCACTCCTCGCCCCACTTCATGAACGCCCGGATCGCGGTGGGTGCCGTGTAAAATACCGTCACGCCATGCTTCTCACAGAGGTCCCAGAATCGGTCCTTTTCAGGCCAGTCGGGCGCCCCTTCGTACATCAGGGTGGTCGCGCCGTTGGCCAGAGGACCGTAGACGACGTAGCTGTGCCCCGTGACCCATCCCACGTCGGCGGTGCACCAAAAGACGTCGTCCTCCCGTAGATCGAACACGCACTGCGTGGTCGCGGCCACCTGGGTCAAATACCCACCGGTGGTGTGCACCACCCCCTTGGGTTTTCCGGTCGTCCCGGACGTGTAGAGGATGAACAACAGATCTTCGGCATCCATGACCTCAGGTGGGCAATCCGCACTCGCACCCGCGATCAGATCGTGATACCAGTGATCGCGGCCCGCCGTCATGTCCGCGTCGATCTCGGTGGTGAGGCTCCCCCCTCTCGCCACCACCACAACGCTTTCGATCGTCGTGCAGGACTCCAAGGCCTTGTCGGAATTCACCTTGAGCGGGACGACCCCGCCTCGCCGATATCCGCCATCCGCGGTGATCAGCATCTTCGCGGCAGTATCGTTGATGCGATCGGCGAGCGATTCCGGACTGAATCCGCCGAAAATCACCGAGTGGGGAGCCCCAATGCGCGTGCAGGCGAGCATGGCGATCGCGGCTTCGGGAATCATGGGCAGGTAAATGGCCACGCGATCACCCTTTCCCACCCCCAGCCCCTTGAGCGCATTCGCGAACTGACACACCTCCCTATGGAGACTCCAGTAGGTATACACGCGGACATCGCCCGGCTCTCCCTCCCAAATCAACGCCGCCTTGTTCCGGCGCGGCCCATCGAGGTGCCGGTCCAGGCAGTTATGCGACACGTTGAGCTTTCCACCGAGGAACCACTTGGCGTGAGGGGGTTCCCATTCGAGCACCGTATGCCAACGCTCGAACCAATCCAGCTTCTCCGCCCACGATTCCCAAAAGGCGAGGCGGTCCGCAGCTGCACTCTCGTAAAGGCGGCGATCCGGTACCACGGCCCCCTTTCCGAAATCTTCGGGTGGCGAAAATCGGCGAGTCTCGGTGAGGAGAACGTCCAGGCCCTGACCCCCTGCGCTCATACGAGTCCCCCGCTTCGGTTTCCCTCACCCATGTGACCTCCTCCGTACGTCATGGTGGACCATCCGCGTGCCGAACCCGCCCGAAGGACCGAGGTAGGGGCGTTCGGCGTGGGCCCGCCAGAGTACGGCGGCCGGGCGGCGGACGGCAAGCGCCGGCAAGAAACGCACCCCGTGGAGTGGAAGCCCTAGCCCACCTCCGTCAGCGAGGACCGGAGGCCCTCGTGCGCAAGGGCGCGCTCGAAGGCCGCGGTGGCGGCTGACGCCAACGCGGATACGGCGCTCGCCCCCGCCTCAAAGGCTTCCCGTGGCATGACGAGTTTCATGCGCAACTCCGTTTCGGCGGTTCGCGGATCGTCCGCCGGATCATCCATTCTCAAACGCACGACGAACGGGGTATCAGAGTGTTCAGTGAGACAGTCGGCGGCGACCCTCGCGAGAGCTTCCAGAAGATCAGGCATCGGCCTCAGTAGCCCCAACTCAGGGCCGGCTACGACCAGGGCAAAATTTCCCTTGAGGCCCTTGGTGGTCTCGTCCAAGAACACGTCGATGCTCACGTGATCCGGCCGGGAATCGTGGTGAAAAAAAAGATAGGCGCTACGTGAGCTCTCCCCCTCCCAGCGGCCCTCGAATTGGTGGCTGGTCGTCTTTTGGAGCCCGGACAGCACCCAGCCGGAACTTGTGATACCGTCCTGGACCGCCTCGATTAACGGCTCCAAAGTCAGCAGGGGCTGGGCGTTGTCAGTCATGGCAAAGGCCGCGGCCGGGGAGTATATTGTGGAATCATGAAATCATCGGGTACAAAACCGCAGGAAACGCTGTTACGCCAGACTCTTCAGGCGAGCGGGCACCGTTATACAGAGCAACGCGCCGCCGTTTTCCGGCTCATTGCCCGCAGCAGAGTCCACCCCACCGCGGAGGACGTGTTCCTGGGCGTACGTACCGAAGTTCCCGGAATCTCGCTCGCCACGGTTTATAAGAGCCTCGAAATGTTGGTCGGTTGCGGTCTGGCAAAGAAGCTCACTCCGCCTGATGGCTCGGCCCGGTATTGTGGCCGGATGGAGCCTCACCATCATGCACGATGCCTGGCCTGTGGGGGCGTGTCAGACGTCGCCGGTGAGCTCGGCAACTTGGAGATCGCCGCGCTCCGTGCGCAGGCCAATGGGTTTTACCTGGTGGGATACGAGCTCGAGCTGACGGGGTATTGCTCGGACTGCGCGCCGCCGATGGGTACCGGGGCCGGCGCCTCCTCCAACTGACGGCATCACCCTGGGCGCGCCACTTCAACTCCCGCGTCTCAAAGGCCAAACCACGTCCGACGCGTCCGAGGTACTGCCCTACGCAACTGCGGCGGGACCCCTGTCCATCCGGCCCGCCGCCGTGGCCCGCCCGTTGGACGCCGACGATGTCTCCACGATGCTGCATTGGGCCTCTCAGCAGGGGGAGCCCGTCATCCCCAGAGGAGCGGGCACGGGCATGCCTGGTGGCAACGTCGGCCGAGGCATCGCACTTGACATCGCTGCCTGTTTCACGGCTCTAGGGCCCTTGGACGTATCCGCCCGCACCCTGCGGGTAGAGCCGGGTGTCTTGGCCGGGGATGTGGACCGGGTAGCCCGACAGGCAGGGTTGTTCCTTCCTCCTTTGCCATCGAGTGCCGACCGGTGCACGGTCGGAGGAATGGTTGCGAACAACGCCGCCGGAGCGAGGACCTTCAAGTACGGGGCCACACGGGACTGGGTCCAGGCACTCGATGTGGTCACCGCAGACGGGAGCCAGTATACGCTCGAGGCGGGGCAGACCCTCCCTCCCGAGTTCAGTACCCTCCACGCCGAGCTTCGGGCGGAATTGGGGGACGAACCCCCGGGGTGGCCCAAGGTCCGAAAGAACTCCAGTGGCTACGCGCTCGACCGGTTCCTGCCAGAGGCGGACGCCGTTCAACTCCTGGTCGGCAGCGAGGGGACGATTGCGGTGGTGACCTCGGTCACGCTGAAGCTCGCGCCGGTGCCCGAGTCGCAGGCGGTAGCCTTCATTCCTGTCCGAAACCTTCTGGACCTTCCGATCCTGCTTCAGTGGGCTCGTGACAATGAAGCGTCTGCCTGCGAATTCTTCGGCCGCCGCTTTCTCGAGATCGCGTCGCTCACTGGCTACACGTTCACAGGCGCGTCGGCCAAGGATGCCGGGGCTTTGGAGGGTGCCGAGGCCGCGTTGCTCCTGGAATTGGATGGTGACCCGGACTCGGTTTCCAGGGGAATGGAGTCGCTTCAGCGACTGGCCCGCGAACTGGGCCTGAAAGCCACCCTAGGCACGGAGAAAATCGATCGGGAGAGGCTTTGGGGTGTTCGCCATGCCGCCAGCCCTTTGATCATGGAGTCCGCCCGAAGCGGACTCGTTTCCACCCAGATCATCGAGGACTCGGTGGTGCCACCCGATGCGCTCGGAGCCTACCTTTCGGGGCTCGAGGAAATTTTGCGCGCGGCCGATACGGACGCTGTGATTTTCGGCCACGCCGGCGACGCCAATATCCACGTAAACCCTCTGCTCGACGTTCGACGCTCGAGCTGGCGAGACGCTGCCCGCGCTATCCTCATGGATACCGTGGATCTGGTGGCCGATCTGGGAGGCACACTTTCCGGAGAGCACGGAGATGGGCGGCTTCGAGCACCGTTCGTCGAGCGGATTTGGGGACCGAAGCTGACCGCCTGCTTCGAGAAGACCAAGGCCACCCTCGATCCGGCCGGAATCCTCAATCCGGGCGTGATCATTCCGTGCCCGAACCAGGACCCGCTGGAGGGCCTTTGGCCCCAGTATGGGGGTTCGGCGTGATCCGCTTCCCCGTGATCCGCCGCCCCGCCATGCTGAAGTCCGGCGCCCTCCTCGAGGTGGTCCGCGCGAAGGCGGTCTTCCTGGGGCTCGTTGGTGTGCTGGTTCTTTCGCTTTGGACCGTGGCGGCCTGGGATGACGAGTCGTCCATGCCTCCGCAGCCACTCGCAGTTCTGGAACCCGGTCCCCCCCCGGTACGGCCACCACCCCCCGTCGGCCGAAACGTCCTCTCGTTACGGAGAGACCTTTCAGCCCTCCTGAATACCCCCACACTGCGGAGGGCCGAGTGGAGCGTCCTCGTGGTCTCGCTCGAAAAGGGAGACACGTTGTTCGCTCAGGACGAGAGCCGGTTCCTGGCGCCTGCTTCGAACATGAAAATCGCCACGACCGCCGCGGCCCTGCACTTTCTCGGTCCAGCGTTTCGGTACGAAACGTTTCTCTATGCGGACGGGCCTATTGAAAACGGAGCTCTCCGGGGAGATCTGATCCTGTACGGAACGGGCGATCCGGGGATCTCCGAGCGGTTTTTTCGCGATCGCACCGACGTGTTCGAAAAGTTCGCGGATCGCGTCGCCGAAGCCGGCATCACCCGCATCGAGGGCACCGTGGTCGGCGACGCGACGTACTTTTCCGGACCCGAGCTTGGGCCGGAATGGGACCCGAGGGACCTGAACGAATGGTTTGCCGCATCCGTCTCGGCTCTCTCTTTCAACGAAAACATCGTCACCCTCCAAATCCATCCGTCGCCTCGCCTCGGCTCCCCGCCCCGCATTGAGACCATCCCCTTCGGATTTCCGCTGGACATGAGCAACCGCGCGGAGACGGTGGTGGGCCGTCCCCGTCCGAACCTCTGGTTGGACCGCGTGGAACCCACGGCCCGCATCCGTGTCGACGGAGAAATTCGGCAGGGGGGGCCCGTTATTTGGCGCCGCCTTACCGTGCCGGATCCCGCGGTTTTCGCCGCCCGTATCCTGAGAGAGGTGCTGATCTCCAACGGTATCGGGGTCAGGGCCCCCGAGAGAGCGGTGCATGACGAGGCCGAATCCAGGATCACCGGACGGAAGTCGTGGGCCCCGGGGCTTCCCGGCGGTGACGAGCCATGGCTGATCGCCCACCACACGTCCCCGGAGTTGCTGGAGTACCTGAAGGTGGTCAACCATGAAAGCCATAATCTGTTCGCCGAGACGATCATCAAGACCATCGGAAGGGTAGTGACGGGAGAGGGATCCTTCGAAGGAGGCGCCCGTGCGGTTCAATCGTTTGCCACGAAGGAAGCCGGTATCGAAGCCGGGCAGATCACGGCCGTGGACGGTTCCGGGTTGTCCAAGAGCAACCGGACAAGCGCCGGCGCGCTGGTCGGGTTCCTACGGCAGGTGGCGACCTCCGATAATTGGGACGCTTTCGTTTCGACTCTACCCCAGGCGGGTCGATCCCTCCGCAGAATGTATGGGACCCGTGCAGCCCGTAACCTCCGGGCCAAGACGGGGACCATCGATGGCGTCTCCGCTCTCACGGGACTCGTAACGACCCGGGACGGCGAGACGCTACTCTTCAGTATTCTCTCCAATGAACTCCGATCCACAGGCCCCGCCAAGCGGCTCGAGGACCGGATCGGCGCTCGTTTAGCCGATTTCCGTCGCTACGTGGCCACCACCACGACTCCCACGTCCGAGGGAGGCTCTCCTCCCTAGCGCGGACCGAAGTCTTCTCCGAAGCTCCACGCCGGACATCGTCGCCAAGGTTCTCTCGGCGGTCTCCGGACTGTTCCACCTCACGTCGAGAAGCTCCAGGCCGTCGTCTTCAGCACCCGCCGGATGGAAGTAGAGGTAGTGGCGCCCCTTAAAATCGAGGCCCTCCTTCGAGCGCACGGTGGCCACCCAGGGATCGTCATCCGAATCCAAAAATTCTCTCATGTGCAGCTCACGGGGTTCACGTCCCGAAATTCGACAACCTGAATGGGTCGAATGGTGTCCGACAGAGGTACCAAAGCTAGTTTTGCCGAAACGGTAATACAACAAAGTGGCGTTCAGCCGCATAGAAACTCCGAGCACAAGGAGTCATGGGTGCCCCAGCCCCCCGACAATGGTCCGATCCCAACGCGGCTCCTCGACCCTCACGCGGTTGCCGCGCGGCCGCCGCACCTACGCACGGATCTGGCGCTCATCGGGCTGAGTGTGATCTGGGGCGTAAATTTTTCAGTCGTCAAAATGGCCCTGAGAGAGTTTGATCCTCTGGCTTTCAACGCCATCCGATTCGTGCTGGCGTCGTCGACCCTCTTCATATTTCTGAGACTGAGCGGGGGGGTCACGTTTCCCGCACGACGGCATTGGGGCCGCGTCGTTCTGTTGGGTTTGCTCGCGAACGTCGTCTATCAACTCCTTTTCATCTACGGCGTCGACCGGACCCTCGCCGGCAACGCGGGTTTGGTCCTCGCGACAACGCCCGTGTGGACCTTGATTCTCGCATCGGTTTCGGGCCAAGAGCACCACGGGTTTCCCGTCTGGGGCGGTGTACTGGCCACCCTCGGAGGAATGGTGCTCGTCGTCCTCGGCAGGGATGGTGGGGGAGGGTTGGGGACGGGCCTGTTGATCGGTGATCTGATGCTCGTGCTTGCCGCAATCACATGGGCCGCCTATACCGTCGGCACGCAAGATCTCACTCGTGAGTACGGAGCCCTGGCCGTGACCTCGTGGACGCTGTGGGTCGGCACCATCGCCCTGGTCGCCCTTGGCGGCCCATCCATCTGGGCCCTGGAGGTGAACGCCATTTCACCGGGGGCTTGGCTTGGCGCCGTATACTCGGGCGTATTTGCGCTCGCCGTGGCCTATCTGATCTGGAACCACGGACTCGAACACATCGGAGGACCACGTACGGCAGCGTTCTCGAATCTGGTACCGGTGGTGGCGCTGGTCACCGCCTCCCTCTGGCTCGGTGAGGATACGAGTCCCACACAGGTGGTGGGCGCGATTATCATCATCGCGGGCGTGTGGGTCGCCCGGATGGCCGGCGGAACGGAGCCGGAGCCGAGCTACTGAAGATGCGAACGCGCTATCAGGCGGATCCCGATTCGAGCCGCGGGTGATGACGCAGCTCCGGAAATTCATAGACGATGATTCCCTGATCGGTGACCTCTGAGCGGACGCGCAGACCGTCGTCCATGCGATCCAATACCTCCTCGGCCGACGAGAGTGACAGATCCAGCGAGGCGGCGACCTCCGTCACCGTCAACGTGCCCTCGCTTTCAGTGGCGAGAAGGAGCACGCGCCGTTGAAGCCGGTTTATGAGCGCCTGGCGCCGATCCTGCCGTGCCTTGAGTCCCCACCAGATCGTTCCGGTACCGGCAGCTCCCATCACACTTCCGAAGGCGATTGCAGCCACCTCGAACTCGACCACGCCGACCGAGATGAGGAGCCCCGCGAAAAGCACCATCGCGACGCCCACTACCCGGCGCCCCACGCCCCGTCTCGGGAGACCTCGCTCGGTTCCCGCCCGTGTGCCACGGCCGACCAGGCCTGCGCCGGCCGAGTCGGCGAATGCCGGGTGACCGGCAAACCCAGGGCTCGGAATCCGGGCCTTCTCCCACCCCAATCCACACTGGCCACAGATCAACCGCTTACGCCGAGCGAAAAAATACGCCAAGCCGCCAAACCCATAGGTGAACATGGAGATGCCGATGAGTAACCCCATGTGACCAAGTCGCTGAAAGTACGCTACGCCGGTCCCTACCTGGCCGCATCGCGGGCAACTACGGACGTCGACGCCCATGGCCCTCATGTTCGGCTGCACAAGAGCCACCGCCCCACAAGTGGGACAGGTGCCTTCGTGGTCCGTCAAATACTCACCGCAGGTCGTACAGCGCATTTTCCCTCGACGAATGGGTCCTCCCGGAGGTAGACACTCCACACTACGCGTTCGTTCCGGAGAAGATTCACCTCTCCGTCCCCTCTTTACCAGGGGAGGCCTCGCCTCAGAACAACCGCACCAACCTCAATCGCAGCTCACTATTGGGCGACACCGGGCCTCCGCCGAGGCCCGAAAGATCGAGGGCCAACCCCCCGTCTGTGGTCTCGATCAAGAAATAGGCACCGGAAGCCGACCAGAGCCGCCCCTGGCTCATGAAATCCCCGGAGTCATGCACCGTGGGTGTCGAAGGGAATCCCCCCCCACCCGTTTCGAGCGCCTCCATCAGATCGAAATCGAGGAAAAGAAGCTCAATGCGGACGGGCAAGTGCCCCCGCAGGGAGACCTGCCGCTCGAGCTCGAGCGCGGTGCTCCAATCCGAGAAGAGCTCGGGCCAAGCTCGTCCCATGACCGCCTCGACATTGGCGGTTCCCGTTGCTGTGGTGCCAGTCAATAGACGCAACACCCCGTCGGTCCCAGTCTGTCCCCGGAGATATTCGACGAAGAGCCAAGCGGAACCTCGCTCCGCCAGGCTACCCTGCCCTGCGGCGATGATGAGGCTTACCTCGGATGGCTCTGTGAGAAAGAGGCTGGCGCGTTTCCGGTTCCCGCTCTGGTAATCGTCCGCCTCGGCCACTCTCCCACGCCTCCGAAGTTCTTCCCCCACAAGGTCTTCGGCCATGTGAGCGAGCCCCTCCGAGAGCCAAAGGGCTTCCCTATTCGCGGCCCCTCGCTGAATGATCCTCTCATTATGATGGATCATGTGCTGGAATTCGTGAGCAAGGACCGGAGGCACGGTGCTTCGGACCATTTCGGCATCCCGTACGTTTCCGAACGCGCCCGTTGGATCGGGAACCAAAACGTAGAAGACCTCGCCCCCATTGCTGTGCTCCAATTCCGGCATCAGATCGAGCCCGAAAAAGAACCCTCCAATGAAGTCGCTCGAACCGGGCGGCGACAACCGGTTCACGCTCGGCGTGAAGAGGATGATGATACGACCGTTCCCGTCCAGATCCGAAGGGGATCCGAAGGCCCCGGTGTCCACCGGGTAAATGGGATCGTCGAAAAGCCCCGTAAAGAGCTCGACATCCGCCTGGGAAAGACCGAACGCCGCGGTGGTGTCTTCATAAAGGATGGCACGCTCGGAGATCATACGGACTCTGGCCGTGACTCGGTCGAATTCGCCATCGGCTCGAAGCACCTCGAAATCGCTGAGATCGCCGACGGCTGGGACGGCTCCGGGAGCCCGTCGGTTCGTTTTCCGGCCCGGGGAAGCAGCGACCCGGAGTACCTCCTCCCGCTCCCGTAGAAAAAGCTCCCACTCCGCCTGCGCCTTCTGGAGGGAGCCTGTGGCGACGGCAATCGCATCGCCTTGCCGCCCCCTGGCGGCTCGAGGCCCGGCGACCCGACGTTTGACGCGGGCCTCACCGAGGCCCCGGCGAGCGCGATTCGACCCCACGGCGACCGGACCGGGGACCCCCGGCCGGAGTCCCGTGAAAGTGTAATCGAACCGAGCCGCCCCGATGGTACCGGCGGACTGCACCACGGCGAGAAATTCCTGAGGGGCGCCAGAGCCCACCCTCAGACAGGATGGAACGTCCTGGGCCGAAAGCGTGGTATCGGCTCCCAGAGCCAGATTCAGGACACCCGCTGACGCGGTAACGCTCAGAGGGAGGGAAGTGCTGGTCTCTCCACCAAGCTGCACCGACACGTCTACGGAGCGGGTCGGTAGGCACGCAGGCACCATCACGTCGAGCCGGATGGCGTCTCCAGCGATCACCCAGCCAGGGATCCCGGAGAAGAGAACCACATTATGGCCAGCGATCGAGCTGAAGTTCGTGCCATCGAGTGTGATGACCTCGCCCGCCTGCACCGCCGCCGCGGAAAGCGCCAGCAGGGTTGGGGGAAGCACGGCCCACGCCTCGAAGTCGACGGATTTTTCGGACTGATCGCGAATTGAGGCCCGGATGACGTACCGCCCCAGGTCACCTCCGAGCCGAAGGCGTGCCCTGGCCAGCCCCGTAGAGTCGCTCACGCTGGTCGGGGGCGTGAGCTGTGCGCCCACGGGTCCGGAAACGATCTCCCAGTCAATGAAAATCCCGTCGGCAGGAAGGTCTCCATCCTCCGTCCGAACCGCCACCGTCAACGAGTCGATCAGAAACTGCGAGGGCGGGCCGAACTGGCCATCCCCTGTTACCCCCGCCAGGGTGACTTCGGTCGGGGCAGGCTCCGCGGGCCCACGTCTGAGGCAGGTGATGGGCGTAAGGGCAATGAGAACGGCGAGTCCCGGAAGGACACGCCGACGGACCCGCAGCCTCACTCGCGAATTCTATCGAGAGAGAGCAATTCGAGAATCGGGCTGCCCGTGAGCCGGGCAGACCCGGTACGCACGCGCCCTACCACACGAATGCGTTCCAGTGGGCTGAGACCCTGAGCCTCCTGGAGCCGTTCCGGGGGTATCGCCACATAGACGAATCCCTGATCGCCGGCCCCCATCCTCGTAAGAAGAAAGGGCTCGTTCGCATAGAAATCCGTCCGAATCACCTCAGCACGCTCCAGTGAAATGAACTGCAGGTCCCACTGGATCACCTCGCCACGAAATTCGTCCGGCGAGCTCATCACGCTTTCCAGCGTTACATCCGTGCGGATGGACGCTCGAACGCGCCCGTCTTCGCTTTGAGGGAGCCATATCCACCCCTCCAAGCGAACTCTGGCCCAGTTCCCCTCCCTGGCCAGCACTCGGAGGTTCGTGCTCGGAGCCGAGATGGCAAGCGTGTCTCCATCAGGGGCACTGAGAATGGGTGCCTCCGCCGAACCACCTATAGCCCATTCCCCGCCATCGACCAGACCGGAGGACACCGTGAGGCTGGGCCGTTCCGCGGAATCCACCGGAAGGTTTGCTCCGAACAAGACCACCGATCTTCGCCACACCCAGACCTCGCGACGAACCCGCACCCAGTCGGGAACACGCTCGAGGGTCTCGAGAAGCATACCCTCCTCCAGGCGGCCGATAATCTCACCGCCAGGTGTACCCCTGAGGTTTTCGCCACCCGCGACCGAGACAATCAGATCGAGGTTCCCGCGATCGATCGCCCGAAGCGATCGAGTCCATACCCATCCCTCGAGATCGAACCTCAGCCAATTCTCTGTTGCCTCGAGCACCTCCAGACTCGTTCCGGCCCGAAGCTGCCCCAGGAGAGTCCCGTTTTGCTCCGCACGGAAATTTTCCTCTTTCGTCAACGTCGCGGACTGGCCCTCGACGAAGTCGACGAAGGCAAATAGGGGAAAGAGAATGCACAGGACCCAACGAACACGCGGGCGCCGGGAATAGACGATCATGTTACTGAAACGATCCTCGACAGACGGTGTTGAAAGGACGAACTTGGCGGCCTGTAGAGTACCCGGCCACTCGCCTTGACGAATGTGTTCAGGCGGGTGCCGGACGTCAATTCCCCACAACCGGATTTTCCACGCGCCTTCATGCCCCACCCGAAACTTTGCGTTCCATCGATCATATTTTTCATCGCGTTGGCTCGCGCCCCTGCAGAGGGCCAGACCATATCCTCACCCTATTCGTTCGTCGAACACTCAAAAGAATGGGCGATCTCCGTAGGAAAGAGCGACCTCAATCCCGGCCAACTCGGGCTCGGGCCGCGGGATGCCACCACGGCCAGTGGGCATTTTGGCGTCGCTTTCGGCGGCGCGATGAGTTTTGATGTCGACGCGACGATGTTCCTGGCCGATCGGGACGTCCTCGATGTATCGAGGCCGGTCGATGACCGCTCCATCGGTAGGACGAAGTTCAACATCCTCCTGACCGACTTCAAGCTTCGACTCAACCTGACAGGGCAACGGACGTGGCATGGGTTCCAGCCCTTTGTCATTTTTGGGGGCGGTCTGGCGCTGGCCGCATATACGGACCGCACCCTGGAGCTCGCTACGGACATGTCCAGGGACGAATGGTATGAGTTCGGCACCAAGTTCACCGCCTCGTTTGGCGGAGGCCTGAATTATCACGTCTCCGATAGGATCTCCCTCCGTCTGGACGGTTTGATGAATCTGTGGAAAATCTCAACGCCACTGGGATGGCGCACCGTCGCCAACGACCCTGACGGCACGAACCCGGACGGTGAGTGGGTGGGGATAAAATCCTTCAAACTCGGGGCCGCGTGGCGCCTTTGAGACGAATGCCGGATTTCGAGTCCAGAGGCGAGGACTGGCTCTCATTCGACGAGGCCCGTCACCGTGTTCTCACCGATCTAGCCCCCCTTCCCGCCGAGATCGTACCGCTCGAGCAGGCGCTCGGTCGCGCGCTGAGTCACGACGTCGTTGCACCCACCCAACTTCCTCCCTGGGACAACAGCGCCATGGACGGATATGCCGTCCGAGGCAGCGACGTAGCCGGAGCCGCGAAGGAAAAACCCGTGATCCTCACGGTCACCGGCGTGATCCATGCGGGAACCCGCTTCGAAGGAGCCGTCGGCCCGGGGGAGGCCGTCAGAATCATGACCGGCTCGGAGATCCCCGGGGGTGCGGATACCGTGATTCGCGTGGAGGACACGGATCGCGAAGAGACGGATGGGGGGAACATTCGGATCTACTCCGAACGGGATCGAGGTCGCCATGTTCGACCGGCCGGTCAGGATTGGTCCGAGGGTGCCATCACCCTGACCTCCGGCACCAGCATCGGTCCGGGCGCCATCGCGGTACTGGCTGCGACCCGTGTGGCGATGGTCTCGGTCCACCGCCGACCCACGGTCGCCATTCTGGCGAGCGGCGATGAACTCGTCGACCTCGATCATGCGTCGGTCGATCCCCACCGAATCCCGGAAAGCAACAGTCACTTCGCGTCCGCGGGCGTTCGAGCAGCCGGCGGGACGCCCACGCGCCTGGGCATCGCGAGGGATGAGAGGGCCGACATACGGGAGCACCTCGCCAGAGCTGCCGACGCCGACGTGCTGGTGACTATCGGTGGGGCCTCCATGGGGGAGGGAGATCTCTTCAAGACGGTTCTCGAAGACCTCGGCCTTCAACTCGAGTTCTGGCGAGTCCAGATCCGGCCCGGAAGTCCGATGAGCTTCGGACGCTTGCCCAGAGAGGGCGGAAGCAGCCAGGCGGTCTTTGGACTCCCGGGAAACCCAGCTTCGGCGTTCGTGACCTTCGAGCTATTCGTCCGACCATTCTTGCTGGCGTTGGCGGGCCACGCTCGGCTCGACCGGCCCACGATCTCGGCGGTGGCGGCTGAAGACTTCACCACGGCAGAGGATCTCACCGGCTTTCTGCGTGTTCGCCTCAGCGGTTCCGGTGCGGGGCTCGAGGCCTCGCTCACGGGTCCGCAGGGCTCCGGGCTGGTGGGGAGTCTTGGAGCCGCGGACGGCCTGGCGGTCATTCCGGAGGGAGTGAAGAGGATTCCCCGTGGAGACCCGATTTCGGTGATGCTCCTAGACGATCCCCGCGGGACCTCCTCCACCCCGGTCGAGCCGGGCTCGCGGACCTCGGTATGAAGCGATCTTCCACCCGAATGCTCGCCGCGACGACGGTGCTCGGAATGCTTGGATGCGGGCTGCCCCGATGGCCGGTCGAGGGACCCATCATTGCCCCCTTCGGTGTCCGATGGGAGGCCGATGGCCCCACCATCCATAGGGGCGTCGATATCGTCGTTCCCACCGGCACACCCGTGTACGCCATGTCGAGTGGGAAGGTAAGCTTTGCCGGCACGATGACCGACTTCGGGCTCGTGGTGCTGGTGGACCACAGAGACGGTATATCCACCCTCTACGCGCACCTCTCCCAGATTCTAGTGGTCGAGGGCCAGGCCGTAACGAGAGATGAGAGCCTTGGGCTCAGCGGGGCATCGGGGAACGCTACGGGACCGCACCTGCATTTCGAGGTCCGGGGCCGCGGCCACCAACTGGACCCCGTGGCCATGCTTGGAGGCCCTCCAGGGCGATGAGGCATCGAGGGGGACGGGCAAAGGACGGACCCCGCCCTCCGGGGCTACCCCTCGGCGCGTAACGCCGCGATTTCTGAAGTGAGCCTCGGAAGGACCTCGAACACGTCGCCCACGATACCGTAATCCGCTACCGAGAAGATCGGCGCGTCTGGATCCTTGTTGATGGCCACGATCGTTTGAGAAGTTCTCATTCCTGCGAGGTGTTGGACGGCACCCGAAATCCCGACCGCGAAGTAGAGCCGGGGTGCCACCGTTTTACCCGTCTGACCCACCTGTTCACTGTGGGGCCTCCACCCCGCATCCACGACGGCCCTCGAAGCGCCCAGCGCGGTGCCCGGGCCGAGGGCGTTCCGCAGATCCTCGAGCAGGCCCCAGTTTTCCGCCCCCCTCATGCCCCGTCCACCGGACACGATGACGGTCGCCTCCGAAACGTCGACCGCCCCCGCCTCAGCCGACCGAAAGTCCACGACCCGCGTCCGAACTTCATCGGGAATGGCCGGGGTGAAGGGTTCGACCCGCCCGCTCGCAGGAGATCCGTCCGCACCGAACGCGTTCGGCCGCAGGGAAACGACGGCTGGAGATGTCTCGAACCCGATGCGAGCCATCAATTTTCCCCCGTAGATAGGCCGTATACCCACGAGCCTGCCACCGTTCACCTCCAGATGGGTTACATCCGAGGCGAGGGGCGCGTCGACCAGAGCCGCCACACGGGGCGCCAGGTCCTTTCCGACCGCCGTCGCAGCAAAAAGAACGGCCGTGTAGTCGTGTGAAGCGACTACCTCCGCGATCACCGCGGCATGAATTTCGGGTACATGACTCTCCAGAGCAGCCTCCTCGCCGACACGAACCACCTCTGCTCCGAAGGTCCCCAACTCACCGGCGTGTTCCCCGACTCCGTCTCCTCCCAGGACCAGGGCATGGGCCGAACCTCCGAGCCCCTCAGCCACCGCGGCGGCCACGGTGACCACCTCGTTCGCCACCGAACGGATCTTTCCATCTTTTTGCTCCGCAATCGCGAGCACGTCGCCCATATCAATCCTCTCCTAGCCTCAGAGCACGTTGGCTTCGTCACGAAGGAGCCGAACCAACTCGGGCACGGCCTCCACCCCCTCGCCGACGATGCGCCCCTCGGCACGCTCCGGCGGATAGTCGAGCCGCTCGACGGTCAGCCGAGCCTCCGGAAGGTCGGCATCCTTCACTTCGAGCGGTTTCCGCTTCGCGGCCATGATTCCCTTGAGGGAGGCGTACCGTAACTCGAACGCTCCCTTCGTGAGGGTCACTACGGCCGGAAGGTCCAGCTCCACCACCTCCGTTCCTCCCTCGACCTCTCGTTCACACCGTACCGTTCCCTCGTGCACCTCAAAGCTCGTAACGCTCGAGGCGCACGGGCGACCGAGAAGCGTCGCCACCATCGGGCCGACCTGCTGCTGATCGTCGTCTCCGGCCTTTACGCCGAAGAGAACGAGCGGCTCCTCTCGGGTCTTCAGCTCCGCCGCCAGGGTCTTGGCCGTAGCGAGTCCGTCCATGGTAACGGACCCGCGCACCCGCAGCAGCACAGCCGCATCGGCCCCAGCCGCAAGCGCCACTCGGAGCGTCTCCAGGGATTCCTCGCCGCCGAGCGTGATCACCGTGACCTTCCCCTCACCCCCCGCCTCGGTCGTGCGGAAAGCGGCTTCGAGCGCGAACTCGTCATAGGGACTCACGATATACTTGACCCCTTCGGAATCGATCATCCTGGCCCCATCGGAAAAGCGCACGCGGGTCTCGGTATCCGGCACCCTCTTCACGCAAACGATGATATCCAAGCTCATTCGCTCCATTCGGTTGCCGTACAACCGCTCAGCGACGAATTCGGTCCCGCTGACATGGGCCGCTGCAGCCGCGAGGATCGGCGCACCCGGGACACCGAGGCGTTCCCTCGAACGGAAAAGCGGAGGTGCCAGTCCCGAGCTCGGCTTACACCGACCCGGGGAGACACGTCGACCGACCCCGGTGGAGTCGGCCACCCGGGGAGCAGCCTCAGCGGAGGGGACGAAAGGTCATGCATATTCAAGGCGTCAGTGATCCCGAACGCCTGCCCCACACGGCCGGGGCCCGAGGCCAAATCGCTCTCACGGCCTCTCCGAGCGGCCATCACTCCTAAGCCCTCGATGGGATCGACCCCGCGTATGAGCACGGCACAGGGGTCATCGATCGCGCCGGTCACCACGTTGAGGCACCAGTGAACCCCATAACTCAAGTAGACATAAGCGGTGCCCGGTAGCCCGAACATGGGAGCGTTGCGCCGCGTTCGACCGATACGGGCCGCCGCGTGGGAGGCGGGATCATCCGGGCCGATGTAGGCCTCGACTTCCACGATGACGCCTGCCGTTCGTGGCCCGTCAACCGTCGACACAAGTCGGGCACCGAGCAGATCGGGGGCTACGCTCTTTGCCGGACGATCAAAAAACGCGCGGTCAAACGTGCCCCCCTTCGGGCTTCCACTCCAGAAGGTGGGCGCCAGCACCCCCGGTGAAGTCCCCATTTCAGGTGGCCGTGCAGGACCTATCCGTCCGACCCCGAGGAGGGCAGACGCCCCGGACTCCGTCGTGTCCCCCGCCGAGCTCCGCCGGATCTGGGTGCCGGAGCGGGATCTGCAACACCTACCGGCTCTGAGATAACCTCTTGTTCATCCGGAGCTTTCGCGGATCGGCGCTCGAAATCGGCCTTCCACTCGGCCAAAACCTGAGGCGCCCGGCGCGGGACGATCTCGGCCACCCGCCCAGGCTCGGTTTCGAACACGGTGAAAATGTCGGCCCCAAAGGCCTCCACCAGGGATTCGGCGGTCTTCTTTCCTACCCCTCCGTACGAGTTTGTCAGATAGCTGACGATCGCTCCTTCGCTCGTGGGCAAACCGAGACTGCCCGCATCGATCCGGGCGCCGGATCCAGAGCCATCCGGCGTGCCCATTGCCTTCCCCACGATCTGACCCTCGAGCAGCACCGGGCCATCCGTTTCTTTTCGACCCACCGAGCCTCCTCGGGGCCCGAGGCGACTGGGGGAGAGGTCTCCCACACCTGATGCGGCACGCTCGGGCGCGGCCGGCGGCGACGCTCCGGCCCCACTCTCAGAGGCGGCCTCCGAAGATTGTACGGCTACGGAGGTCCCGTGGCTCCCAGGGGGGTCCGCGAGGGATACGCTGTAGTTACCCCTCTCCGTCTTCTCCAACGAGATCACCCCGTCTTCCTGCGCCTGAAGGAGGAACCGACTGAACTTGCCAAAGCCCAATTCCCCTTCATCGAAGCCCCTGTCCGCCTCCAACATCTTCCGTTTGACATCCGAGTCGCGCGTGGAGCCCTTCCCCTTTTCCTTCAGTTTCTGCAGACAACGCACCATCAGATCGTAGGCCGCCCTGAGCGGCTCGGGGTCCAGCTTTCTCGCTGGGCTCGAAGCCACAGGTTCTTCCCTGGCCTCCACCGGCCCCACATCCTTCACTTCGCCCGCGACCCTCTCGCCGCGCTGGATCCTCGTCTGTCTCCCCCGCCGAGCGGGCGGCCGACTACGTGCCCTGGTGTCCTTGGTGCCAGCCGAATCTTCGGCCGATGCCCGACCCGAGCCGGGTTTGACTTCATACTGCCCGTTTTCGAGCTTGTGGAGCCGTATCAGGCCCCGATTGGCAGCTTCGGCGACAAACTTCGAAAACTTGCTGAAGCCGAAATTCCCCTCGCTGAACCTGGCATCGAGTTCCAACATCACCTGCTTGAGCCGGTCGGATCGCATTACGTCGCCCCGCGTGATCATGCGGTCCACCGCCTTCTCCACGAGGGCCCACGGATCGTCGGCCTTCCCGCCGATCTCGGTCGTCTTTCGAAGACCTGTGAGGCTCGTGTACGAGTAGTACTCGTCGCAGTTCTGAACCAGGATGTCCGAGCTGGACTCCT
>JADFMD010000157.1 GCA_022564055.1 Gemmatimonadota bacterium | reverse complement strand
GCCAGCCGTTGCGCTGCCTCGGCAAGCGCCGTCCGCACCGTATCGGGCCCCAGCGGGCCGCCGTAGTTCAAGAACGGGACGGAAACGAGATGATGCCCGAAGATCCGGCTGCGCATCCGCACCAAGGGCAGCCCGCCCAGCAGCTTTCCGTCTCTCGATCGGGCCGACAAGAAGAGATACTCGTGGCCCATGATCTCCTCCATGACCCGCCGCCAGCCCGGAAGGTGGCAAAAGGTGGCTCCTTCGGCTCCAGCCAGAATCTCGCCCCAATCCTCGGGCGCACCGGCCTCCGTGGTGACCTTCATCGTCGAGTCCACCGCCACCTCTCTCAACCGACCAGCGCCTGGGATTCCATGGTAGAAAGGGTATCCGCGATCGGGCCAAAACGAAACTCGCTGAACAGCCGATCCAGGCGGGACCAAAGCTTTCTCCTCCCGCCGAAGAGGCGCAGCTGCACCAGTCGCGGAAGGGCACGATCTGGGGGGCGCTCCTGGTCCAGTTCCCACGGGTGGATGAAGAAGGTCCCGGGCACCCCACGATCCTGCGCGCTGCGCAGAGCACCCCGAATCAAGGCGTACGGAAGCAGCCTAAAGTAGGCGCCACCCGCCGCGGGCAGGTTCGTCCCGGCGAGTCTCAAGGTCGCAGGCGGGATTTCGGCGATGCGGCCGGCCGGGCGTGTGATCCAATACGGATCCCGCTTCCCCTCCGGATACCCGTAACTGGGGTGTTGCTTGATCGGAAACAGGCTCGAGTCGTAGCGATAGCCCTCGTCGAGGAGAGCGTCGAGGGCCCACTCCTTCCCCGGCACGATGGAAAAGCTGGGCGCCCGAAAACCGAGCACCTCCTGCCCCACCAAGTCCTCGAGGAAGTGTTTCGTACGGCGGACGGAGCCCCGAAATTCCTCCGTGCTCTGTTGGGTCACACGTTGGTGATCCCACCCGTGCGAGGCCACCTCATGGCCCCGCTTGGCGATCTCCTTGACCAGATCCGGCTCGCGCCGAGCCAGCCAGCCCAGTACGAAGAACGTCCCCCGGACGCCATGATCGTCCATTCGGTCCAGCAGACGCCGCACCAAAAAGGGGGCCCGCCGATTCAGCCCATCCCATCTCTCCGACGGGATCAACTGCTCGAGGGCGGAGGAGTGGAAGTACTCCTCGACGTCGACGGTGAAGTGGTGGGCTATGCCGATGCCGACACCCCTCCCACCGACATCCGCGATAATCCGTTTGATGGGCTCTGGAGCGAGATGGAGGTCGGATTCACGGCCAGGAACGGCCCCAGAGCCATGTAGTCGAGATGACCCAGGCCGAACACGCGAACGGCGTCCGCGGGCGTGCAAACGCCGGGCTCCCCGTGGAAGCTGAAGCTGGTGCTGAGGAGAACAGGAAGCCCCGTAATGCCGTGATACTCCTCGAGGATTCGGTACAAACCAGGATTGTCCTGCCGGCGAACGATCTGGGGGCGAGCCGTTCCGTCGAGCTGGACGACTCCCGGGCAGTGCTCCCTCATCCAATCCGTGCACTCGAACGCCATGGTCATGAAGCGGGCGGCCCGTTCCGCCCCCTCGCGGCCGTGGAAGCACTGATCCGCGTATTCCTCGAGCACGACGAGCCCGAAGGGTGAGAAGCGACTCCGACCCAGCCTCCGATTCAACCATTCGTGAACCGTGGGATCCGTCGGCTGGAAAAGGATGACGCGGTTACCCAGCGCCCGTGGTCCATACTCCATGCGGCCACTGAAACGTGATACGAGCGCTCCCCGCGAGAGAAGCTCTGCCACCTCCGCGTCCAGATCCTCCGGGCGCTGAGCCTGAATCCCCGCCGGTTCGAGCTCGGCTTCCATCTCGTCCGGGGCATATTCCGGCCCCAAGTACACGCTCTCGAAGGCCCGTGTGTTGGTCTCCGGACGGGGCACACGTTCATAACTGACGGCCAATGCGGCGCCGATCCCAATGCCCGAGTCCGACATGCCGGGTTGCACGAAGCAACGCTCCACCTCGTCGATTTCGTGGATCCTTTGGTTGAGTCGAGCGTTTTCGAAGAGTCCACCGCCCAGGGCCACGTCTCGGTGCTCCGTCTGCTCCACCCAATAACGAACGAACTCCTGGACCAGTCGCTCCGTGTGTGCCTGGACGCTGGCCGCCAGGTCCGCCTTCTCCCATCCGTCCGGGAGGGCTCGGCGCACCGTCTCGACCGACGCCTCGAAGGGGATGCGGCCCCTGTTGACGAACCCGCCGTCCTCGAAGGTGATCAACGAGTCGAGAAGGTCCACATGTGCCGGCTGCCCGTGGGCCGCAAGCCCACTGACTTTCCGCTCATCCCTTCCCGGGTCGAAGCCGCAGAGCTCGGCGACACACGTATAGAACGCCCCCAGTGAGTCGAAACTGGACACGGTCATGATCTCCGTCATGCGACCCTCTGTGACGTCGAACACCTTCGCTGACACGTTGTCGCCACCTTGGTCGATCGTGAAGACAGTGGCATCGGGCCCGAAGGCGCTCGTAAAGTACGCCGCCGTCGCATGACAGTAGTGGTGGTCGACGAAGCGGACCGGAGCCTTGATTCCAAACTCGCTCAGCAGCACACGCCGCACTGTATTACGACGGTGCCTGAAAGCAGGAACGCCTAGAAGCGAGGTGACCGCCTGGCTCCAGGGACGCGTCGCGCGTTGACGGCTCGACCGGGTTGCCGGATCGACGACGCGCTGATCGAGCCGCCTCCCGTTCGACCCGAACCATCCACCCAGGAACTCGGTATAGCCCGAGACCAGGCGCCTGTTGATGGTGCCCACGGCTACGACTTGCACCGCATCGGGTTGAACCCCGGCGAGCGCCAGAACCTCCCGGATGGACTCCCGCGGAATCCCGAGGACGGACGGCTGACGGACGAGCCTCTCATCATTGATCGCGGCCACCACCCTACCACCGTCGAGCAGAGCGCTTCCGCAGTCAGTGTAATCGCCCAAACCAAGTACGAGCATATATACGTTCCTATTCCCATTGCGAAGCCAGTCATCGCGAAGCCATTATATGTACCGCAAGGCAAGGCTCATGCCGCTGAGTCCCTGCTGGCTTGGAGCCCCATGTGTTGGCTCTCTGCAACAGATCCGGTGGGTCTGATGCGTCCGGGAAACACCCATGTAGCCACATTCAGGCCAACAACGCGGTCCGCATCTTGCCGGTACTACGTTTGAGGCGCGGTTTCGCCCCGAGTCGAGACACGAAACGCTAAAGGCTGATAACGCCGCTAGGGGAATAAGGTGAAGAGAGATCTTCAGGCGTTGGCGTCCCAAAAGTTCGATCTGATCGTGGTCGGGGGCGGAATTGCGGGGATCTCCGTGGCACGCGACGCCGCGCTTCGGGGTCTTGCGGTGGCCTTGGTGGAACAGAGCGACTTCGCCTCCGGCAGTACCGGCCATACCTTGGACATGATCCCAGGGGGCTTGCGCTGCCTTCAGCGCCTCGATCTCGGTCGGCTTCGAGCACTGTCCAAAGAGCGAAACACTCTCCTCAGGAATGCTCCTCATCTCCTGCATGCCGTTCCCATCGCGGTTCCCACCTACGGCCACGGCCGCGACGGAAAGTCCGCTCTTCATGCCGGTTTGGGTCTCTATGACTTCTTGACGAGCCACCGTAACGATGGGATAACGGACTCGTCCCGTCGCGTTCCACCCTCGAGAACCATCGGCCGCAAGCCGGTTCTGCAAATGTTTCCCGGTTTGCCTGAGGCCGGCCTAACGGGGGCGGCCATCTTCGCTGATACCCAGATGCACCACCCCGCCCGCCTCGCCCTGGCCATGCTACGCTCTGCGGTGGACGCCGGCGCCCACGCCGCGAATGCGTTGGAAGCCACGGGGATCGTCCGAAAGGGAATCACCGTTACGGGAATCGGGGTTCGAGCCACGAAGAGCGGCGACTCGTTCGTGATTCAGGGCCGAATGGTGGTGAACACCGCCGGGGCATGGGCGGCACGCATCCTGGAGGAGGGTTTGGGAGTCACGTTCGATCCCCCTCTCGCCTTCTCTCGCCGGCTCTCGTTCGTAGTGGATCGGCGCCCAACCTACAGGATCGGGCTTGCCCTACTCGACGAGAGTCGCGACTCGCGGACACCATTCAGTCGGAGCAAGCACCACCTCTTTATCCTGCCCTGGCGAGACCACACGGTCCTGGGAGATTGGCACCGGCCCTACACCGGCACGCCGGACGAGATCGGCGTCACCGACGAGGAGGTCGAGATCTGCGTCGATGACATCAACGAGAGATATCCCGGCCTGCATCTCCACCCGCGTGAAGTCGTACAGCGAAACGCCGCGCTCGGCCTCCTCGAGCGCTACAAAGGCGGAACCCGGCGCATGCGAGACGCCACGCGAGCGCGACTCGTCGATCACCTGGTGGTCCATGGTACCCGTGGAATCATCTCTTTGGTGGGAGTGACATGGGGGACCGCCCGCCTGGACGCCGTCCGCGTCGTGGATGAGGTGTTCAACCGAATCGGGACGACCGCACCGCCCTCCCGCACCTCGGCGGTACCGGTGTATGGTGGTGACCTCGATTCGCTCGAGAACTTGGTGGAAGAGGTTCACGAGGCCGCTCGGGCCTGGGGGTTAACGAAGGACCAGGCGTGGGCCCTGGCCCGCAACCATGGCACCCGATATGGGGAGGTCTTCGATCTCGTCCACAAGGACTCGAGCCTAGCGGGCTCCTTGCCCGGGACACGGGTTCTCAGGGCCGAGGTCGTGCACGCGGTCCGGATGGAGATGGCCCGGAGCCTGGAGGATGTCGTCTACCGCAGGACCGATCTCGGACTGGGGAGGCTCCCTGAGCCGGCCCTCGAGGAGGCCGCTCATCTGATGGGCCATGAACTCGGGTGGACCGCCGCCAGAACCCGGCAAGAGGTTGCCCAGGTCAGTTCGTCCTCACCCACGGTGACGTCTCCGGTCGCCGAGCGCGCACGGGCGGTAGGCGGATCGACTGTCGAGTAGAGCCTCTCCACGGCGAAGGGAGACCCCCTGCGTGTCGTCCGTGAGGTGGAGCAAGCACTTGGCATGGGCATGGGCGGGGCTGATCCTTCTTTTGACCCTGGTTCCCGGCCCTGAGGTCACGGGCTCACCGGAGGAGCTGTTTTCGATCCTTTGTCTAATCTGCGGGCAGAGGGGCGCCGCCGACGGGATTCTCAACGTCCTTCTCTTCGTGCCTCTTGGGATAGCCCTGATGGCCGCCACCGGTAACGCCCGACGAGTGGTGGTTCTCGCTATGACGCTTTCGATCGGAATCGAGATACTACAGGGGATGATTCCGGGCCGGTACCCGACTCTAGGCGACGTCGTGTACAACACCGTCGGAGGGGCCACCGGGATCACTCTCGCGATGAGCGCAAAGCGGTTGCTCCAGCCGAGCCGGCGTATGGCTGGATTTCTGACGGTAGGCGCTGGAACGGCGAGCGCGGCGATCCTCTTCGCGGGCGGTGTCCTAATGGCCCCGTCCTTCCTGTCCACGGTCTACTACGGACAATGGACGGCCGACCTTCATTACATGGAGGCGTACGAGGGTCAGGTGCTCGAGGCCTCGCTGGGATCCATGTTCTTGGGATCGGAGAGGACCTCGGACCCCGAGCTGGCCGTGGAGCTTCTTCGCTCTGGAGCCCCTCTGAACGCTCGAGCGGTTGCCGGGCCTGCCCCCCCTGCCCTGGCGCCGATCGTAAGCATCTTCGATGAGTCCGAACGAGAAATCCTGGTTCTCGGCGCAGACGCCTCGGACCTCGTCCTCCGTGTGCGATACCGGGCGAACGACCTTCGGCTTGACCGC
>JADFMD010000156.1 GCA_022564055.1 Gemmatimonadota bacterium | reverse complement strand
CGGGCGCAGTGGAGGCCGATGGTTCGCCATCGAGCACTGGGGGGTAGAGCCGGACATCATGGTCATGGCGAAGGGCATCGCGAACGGCGCGCCTGTGGGAGCGACCATCACCAGGCCCGATATCGCGACCTCCTGGAAGGCCAAGTCCATCTCCACGTTCGGTGGGAATCCGGTCTCCATGGCGGCCGCGTGCGCCACGCTCGATGTGATGGTGGAGGAGGACGTACCCTCCCGCGCTGAAGCGAGAGGGGCCCAGCTGGCACGAGGTTTAGGGGAGTTGAAGGACGGCTACGATTGGATTGGCGACGTCCGAGGAATGGGACTCATGCAGGCCCTCGAGCTCGTTCAGGATCGGAGCACCAAGGAGCCCGCGCCGCAGAGGGCGAAGGCGCTTCTCGAGGCTGCCAAGGACGAAGGCCTGCTCGTTGGGATCGGGGGCCTAGATGGCCAGGTGATCCGCATCGGTCCGTCCCTCTTGATCACCGAGGCCGAGTTGGCCGAGGGACTGGACCGTCTGGGTAGGGCTTGCGAGAGGGTGGAGCTCGCGGGATGACGAACTGCCCGGATATCGATCGCACGAACCACGTTTGGACGGGAAACTGACGAAGGGACCAGGCCGGCGGGCCGTCAGTTCGTGGCGAACCTTCGGGCGATCCCGTCGAGGCGCTCCTGGATGTAGCTCTCCGAGAACCAGCGGCCCCTCACCATCACCCCGGCTCGATCAGCCACGTTGCCGACGTCGTCCAGTGGATTTGCGTTGAGGAGGATGAGATCGGCGCGCCGCCCTACGGCCACGGTGCCGAACGTGTCGCTCCGCCGGAAGTACTCGCCCACGGCCCGCGTACCGGAGACCAGGATCTCGTAGGGCGACATACCTGATTCGGCCATCGCCTGCATCTCGCGGTGCAACGAGAAGCCCGGCACCGAAAAGATCTGCGGTGAGTCGGTCCCCATGAGAATACCCACCCCGCCGTCGGCCAGGGCCTTGAGCACCTCGAGCCTGTTGTTGGCCCAGAGGTCGGCCGCATCGGGATCGGCTTGTGCCCGCCGCGCGCTGGCGGCGTGTCTGCGGGTCCAGCCCTCGACCCCCTCCGCCCCCGGGATGCTCCGTTTGGGCCAGTAACGCATCTCGGGACGGGCTGCCAGGGCCTGGCCGTCTCCGCGGCCGATGATACCCACGTCCCAGAGTACCAAAGTAGGCACGACCCAGGCGCCGGCGTCCTTGACCATGGTGACCAGCTCCTCGAGGCTGCCTCGATCGATGGGCTCGTCGAACGCATCGAGGTACTCGATGAAGCCGTCCAGGTGGTCGAAGGTCTCCTGGCCCATTTCGATGGCGTGCTCCAGTCCCACATCGGCCGGAACGTGTCCACCAAACCGGATACCCACCTCGTGGGCCGTGATGGCCATGGCATCGTACTCGGGCACCGTCAGCCCCGGGTGGATCTTGAGGAGATCCCAACCCTGCTCCTTCTGGGTGCGGACCCTCTGGGCGGCCTGCTCCGGAGAGGACACCGAGCCCCCGCTGAAGCTAGGTCCGGCCATGTAGAGATTCGGCGCCACGATCTCACCTGCGTTCGCCTTGCGACGCAACTCCATGTGACCATCCTGACCGAGCATGCCCCGGACCGTCGTCACACCATTGGCCACGTAGAGGAACATCACCATCTCCTCCACGTCTCCACCGGGCATGTGGCCGTGCATCTCGGCCAGGCCGGGCATGAGGTACTTACCCGATCCGTCCACCGTCGTGACGCCAGCAGGAACCTGGACCTCGTCCGCAGGTCCCAAACGGCGGATCCTGCCCTGCTCCACGAGAACGGTCTGGTCCCTCAGAACTCGCTCCGAGTCCATAGGAACGACGTTGACGTGGGTGAAGGCGATCGCTGCGGGAGCGCTCTGCGTCGCCGCCGGAAGTGAAGAGGAATCGGGTGCTACGGATGCGCGCGAGGCGGCCAGCATCGAGCCGCTCAGGACGACGGCACCGAGGGCGACGACGGTGATAGTCTTCATAGGGAGTTCCTTTGCCGGCATGCAACATTCACGAGTGGCTTGAACCTTGAAAAGATGGGCGGTGAGGGCAAGGCCACTCTCGCCCCACGCTCCTGGAGGTCGCAGGCGTGGTCCAGCTACGGCTCGCTTAGAAGCTCTTAGCTTGCCTTGTGGCAGCGCTCAGGTCGACTCACTCGATAGTTGACGGTGATTGTGATGTCGTCTTCTCCGCTGTCGCTGCAGGGATTCGGGCCTTTCTTGGTCAGCGCCCGCAGGCTCCAACCGCTGAACGTCAGCGCTCCGACGACGCTGTCCACAACTTGCGGCCAGTTCGTGAAGTCTCCCCCAGAAAGGGTGAGCCTCCATTCTGGGGGGCGGGATCTTCCAATGACGAAGTCGTACCGGGCCTCCTTGCTCTCAGCTGAGACGCCGAAGAGACCCGTAGCCTCGCCGCTCGCGCAGTCTTCGGCACCCTTACCCATGAGTAGCTTGATATGGAGCCGGGAGTTACCGATACCGTCGCCCGATATGATCTTGCTGGGGTCGGGTTGCCCGTCGCCGATGCGGACGTTTACGACATCGGTAAAGGCATCGCCCCCGCCGCTACCGGGGTCACCGCCGTCGCCACACTTCGGATGATCCGGCTTCGCAACGCAATTTACCGAGAACTGCGGCCCAAGACCCTCCGGCCCCACCGGGCCCGATCCCGGCTCCTGACAGCCGAATAGAAACACAGCAGACAGGAGTCCGGGAGGGATACGTTGGTGAGATGCGTTTTCACACTCTCCTCCATTGCATAGGGCGTTGGTCGCCTCAGTAGAAATCCGCTCAGCGAGTCAGGTCGATCAACGGCTCCCAGGCGCCACTCCCCCGAGTGCTCGCAAAAAAGCGATGAGCTGGCGCTTCTCGACCTCGCTCAGGCCGAGCGGCTGTATCTGGTCATCCAGAGCAAGGTTGTCGTCACCGCCGCGGTCATAGAAGTCGATCACGGCTTCGAGTGTTGGCAGGCTCCCGTCGTGCATATAGGGGGCGGTGAGGGCCACGCTTCGGAGGCTCGGTGTCTTGAACGCACCTCGGTCACGGCTCTCGCCGGTAACCCCTTGCCGCCCGACGTCACCTGAGCCCACGAAAATGCCGGTGTTGTGGAATTCCTCATCGGTAAACGTCGGGCCCACGTGACAAGCGATGCAGTTGCCACCGCCGGTGAAGAGTCTCAGGCCGGCTCTCGCGTCCGCCGAAAGAGACGTACGATCTCCCTGGCGGAATCGGTCGATTGATGCGTCCCCTGAGCGCAGGGTCCGCACGTAGCTGGCGAGTGCAAAGGCGAGATTGTCCTCAGTCACGCCGTCGTCGAACACGGTGAGGAACTCCCTCGAATAGGACGAGTCCGCGCCTAGCCGCGCCACGGTCTCGTCCAGCTCCATCGCCATCTCGGCGGGGTTCTGGATCGGCTGGAGGACGGTCTCCTCCAACGAGCTCGTGCGGCCATCCAGGAAGAACGCTCGGCCGTACGCACGGTTCAGGAGGCTCGGTGTGTTCCGCGCCGCCGTTCCGCCCCGTGCGCCCGCCGAGAACGGCACACTGTCGGCGAAGGCCTTCTCGGGTAGGTGGCAGGACGCGCAGGCCACACTACGGTCGGCGGAGAGCATCGGATCGAAGAAGAGGCGCTGGCCGAGGGCGACCTTCGGGGCGGTGAGAGGGTTCGACTCCGGAACCAAGAAGTATAGGTCCAGACCTAGGGGGGTCGGCTGAAGACCGGGCCTGAGGTAATCGGGGGTCCCTTGCGCCCCGGCTAGATCTGGGCCGGCAGTCATCGAAGCTATTCCCAGGCCCAGGATGAGGATGAAGTGCCGGGACCCCCTCGTCGTCCTTCGCGGTTCGGCCATGCGGTCGATATCCTCGAGAGCAGGGCTGAACATGAGTGAACCCCCTCGCGTCGAGATGCGCGGTGCCGCTTACCGCCGGGCCGAGGAGGTCTGCAGCCCGTCGATCGGGAGGAAGTTCTCCATCACCCAGACCTCACTCTCCCGCCGGCCTGTCATGTAGACCATCTGTCGTCCATCGGGGTGAGTGGCCCAGCTACGGATGGCGGGGAGTTCCGACCCGAGCAGAACCGCGTCACCGCCTTCCTCCGGCACACCCCAAAGCTCCGCGCCCTCTCCACTCGTGGTGGCCTTTATGAACAGGATGTGCTGACCGTCCGGGGACCACATCACCTGGCCGAAGGATCCGAACTGGTCTTCGTGGCGGGTCTCCCTGATCAGCTCGCGAGGGGCTCCCCCACTGGTGTCCATCACCAGCACGGCGTCAGCGAAGTACGAGATCAGCGCCAGCTGCCGGCCATTGGGGGAGAGGGCCATGCCCTGAAACGCGAACTCCGGAACAAAAGCCCTAGGCTCGGATGTCGCGCCACCAGGTGCTATGTAGAGCCCGGTCACTTCTCCGCTCTCGAGGTCGTGTTTGAAGACGCCCATTTCTGACTGATAGCGATCGACATAGAAAACCGTCTTCCCATCGGCGGCTCGCTGGAGCGAGCTCGGCCGGGAGTCCCGCGCGATGGTCGTGACCGCACCTGTGAGCCTGTCGACCCGATAGAACCCATCGCGTCCGTTTTCGTCCGTACCGCTGATCAAGAACGACTGGCCGTCGTGAGACCAGAGGGGTCTGTTGAAGTACGTCAGGTTCGGGGTTATCACGTGACTCTCGCCCGTGGCCATAGACTGAATGACGATGCTCAGGTCGCCGGACCGAGGGGGCTCCATGGGGCTGCGACTTGCGACGAAGGCCAAGTACTGTCCATCCGGCGACCATTGAGGGTAGTTGTTGCCGGCCACACTGTGCCGTCCGCTGACGGCAACAGGAGGCGTGATCAACGCTCCCGTTTCCGGGTCCATCGTTGCGGTGTACACTTCGTTCAGCCCCGCCCGAACGCGGTAATAGAAGGTGCCACCTTTGGTGAATCCCATCCCCCCCCGCTCCGCACCCCACATGTCCGGACGTACCAGTACGGGGTCCCCCTGGCCGTTCCCGTCGGCCACTCCCACAGCGTACCAGCTCGGTGTGCCCGATCGGTCGCTCCCGAACAGGATCGCCGACCCGTCGGGCGTCCAACCGAAGAGGTAGTCGTCGGCCGGATGCTCGATCAGCGTCCTCTGGCGGCTACCGTCGCTGGCCAGGATGAAGATGTCGCGGTTCGGTGAGTCGTCGTCTGGCGGGAAGTTGAACGCTACCCACCGGCCGTCGGGTGAGAACCGGGGCGCAGCTATCCCCCCCCAGTCGAGGCTCTTCAGGACGCGAAACGAGCGGTCATCGACCGAGATGAGGGTCACGGCGCTCGTCCCCTCGCTCAAAACGACCGCAAGGATCGTCTTGCCGTCCGGGCTCCACCCGGTCGGAATCACATAGCCTCGACCCGGATTTTTGTACAGCACACGGGGAGGGGAACCATCGATCCCGACCAGGCTCAGCTGGAAGCCGCCTTCTTCATCCCCTTCGAAGGATGTAAAGACCAGGACTTCGCCGTCGGGAGAGATCAACGGCGGAGAGTCCACGAAGTCCACGGACCCGGCAGCCGGCGGGTCGGTGAGATACCGGGACTCACCCGTCGCGAGCTCGAGCACGCCGATCTGCATCGTTTGGTAGTTTATAAACCCAATGAATCGCCCGTCGGACGACGGGGGTCCGAATACCCTTCCAGTGTTCTCTTGCAGCACCCGCCGAACGACTGGCTGGTCGCGGTCCTGAGACGGCGCTCCTTGAGCCGGCGACGTGGAGAGGACGCCGGTCGCAGCCTGGGCAGAGCCCAGGCCGATCAAGGGGAGGGCTGCCAGCAGCGCGAGAATCGTAATGTTGGGGACTG
>JADFMD010000155.1 GCA_022564055.1 Gemmatimonadota bacterium | reverse complement strand
TGGGCGTCTCGGTGGGCACGTAGAACAAGCCGAGCTCCTCGTCCGCCGTGACGGGGGCCCAGTGCCCGACGTTGCCCGTGTACTTCCAGGACGCGTCGAGGAGCTCCGGATACTCTCGCACCCAGTCGTGCGTGCCGGTCGGTACGTCCCAGAGGAGCTCGTCCGCTCTCTGCCAGGTCTCGACTCCGTATTCTCCGTCCTCCGGGACCGTGTTAAAGCGCCATAGGGCCCGGCCCGAGCGCGCATCGTACGCCACCACGTCGCCGGGGACGTTCATGGGCCAAACCTCATTGGGAGATGCCCGGGTCGGCACGCTGCCGGTATGCATTGAAATCGAGGACACGATCACATTCCCGAGAATCGCCGGCGGTGACGTGTTGGCCACCCTCCCTGCTCTCTCCGCGGCCGGCCGCTGATCCCAACGCAGATCGTCCATCATGTCCACCACCCCGGCCACCCCGAATTCCTCCACCGGTTTCCCCGTCCGAGCCTCCAGGGCCACCAACTGATAACTCGGCGTCACCACGAAGATGCGGTCATCCCCAGCCCCATCCGTCCAGTAGCTCACGCCGCGTCCGGAGCTCCGTGCCACGGGCTCGATGATGTCGCCCCACCTCCGTTCGTTCTCGCCCGGCCGCCAGATCCAGAGCGTCTCGCCCGTAGCGGCCTCGATGGCAACCACGCTGCGTTGGTTACCGGCGGTCGTATAGAGGATCCCGTCGATCACCAGGGGACTGACTTGCATCCTGCCGGACGGAGGGGGGGTGCCGTAATTGCGTGCGCTCCATCGCCAGACCACCTCCAGATCCCCGACGTTGCCGGAATGAATCTGGTCGAGCGGCGAGTAGCGGGTAGCACCCGCGTCCGCCCCGAACACGCCCCACTCCCCATTTGCCGCGCCCGACTGAGCGGATGCACCAGCCGCTCCCAGACACACGACCACCACCGCCGCCGCACAACGCGTCACGGGGTGGCGATTACCGAACGGGCGTGCGAGCCTCAGGCGGGGCGGTGGCCCATCTTCCTCGGAACTCCGCCTAGTTGTCCAACAACTCATAGATTCTTCGGATCGCCCTCGGATCCACGCCCGGGGCCCGAATTTGTCGATAGTTGGCGCTGTGGTTCGTCATGTCGATCTGTTCGGCGGCCTGCTCGGCACTCACGCCGCGACGATGCATGTCAGTGGTCTTCTGCCACAGATCCGTGAGATAGGCCTGAAAATGAGTTATGACATCCTTGCTGAGCACCGGCGGCCCATGACCCGGTAACATGACGTCAAAATCCAGCGCCTTGAGGGCTTCCAACGCCGCGGGCCACTCGTCGACATGACCGTCGCCCATGTAGGCGAGCCCGGGCAACATCATGTCACCAGTAAAGATCACCCGCTCGCGCGGCAGGAAGATCACCACGTCTCCACCCGTGTGAGCTCTGCCCAGGTGTAGTAGCCGAATTTCGCGGCTTCCCCGCTCCACGAGCTGGAACAGGGTCATTTCAGTTTCCAGCGTGATGTTTGGCGGTGTGGGCACCACGTCCCCTATCGAATTCATGTAGTCGCGTTGCACGCGGTGGCGCTCCTGTAGTGCCGCCTTGCGAGTCGGATCGCTCTCCTCGGCGACCTGTCGCTCGAGATTGGCCACCAAAGTGGGTACGCCCTCTGAAAAACTTCTGAACGTGTTTTCTTCCAGGACATTCCCGAGCTCACCGGCCAACTTGGCCCGAGTGAAGCGATGGCCAATGATCTCCACGCTTTCGGGAAAGGCCTGATTGCCATGCGCGTGATCGAAGTGGTAATGACTGTTGACCAGGTAGCGCACGGGCTTGTCGGTGATGACAGGCAGCGAAGCCAACAAAGCCTCGGCGGCAGCAGGGGTCACATGGGAATCCACCACCAGCACGTCGCGCGCTCCAACGAGCACCATCGCATTGCTCATGGTAAATACGGTTCCGGTTCCGACCACGTGCCATACGCCTTCCGCGATCTCGGTGAAGCGATGGCTGTCCGATTCCACCACCCTGCCCTGGGCGCTGACCAGCCCGGGGAGCAGGATCAATGAGGCGAAGATCGAGAAAAGGGGAAGAGTGCTTTTAGTTGGCAGCTTCATGCTTGGAAATCCTGTGGTTTTGATCTGCGAATCCGTTGGGCGAGTAAAATGTCGACCGAGGGCGAGGGGCGCGAGTGCGATGTGAGGAGATGGTATGAAATACAAGATTCGTCTCGAGCAATCGGTGGAGCTGACCCCACCCAGTCAGAGACTGCGGGCCAACTCCGGAACGGCGGCCAGAATCTCTCGATCCAAGGAGTACAGTCCGCACCTCAATGCCTTGGCTGCGACAATAAATTCGGCATCGTAGGCGCTCAACTCCAGCGACTCGGCAACCTCCAACACTGCCGCACCGTTCACCGCCGTAATCCGATCGCCGAGAAGCGTAACAGCGTCGTCGTGCATCGCCACCGCCTGTGTGATTTCCACCCAGCCCTGCCGGACAAATCCGATGACAACGTTGCGCAGTTCGCTGAGCAAGATCGGAGGTGCAGCCCACTCGGGGTCGGACCGAAGAAGAGCCGAGGCCTTCGCGCCGTACTCAGCAGATCCGGTCACGAGGTGTACCATGACGTTGGTATCGACAACGATCACGGACGGCCGCGATCCTTCAGGGCCTTGAGCAGGTCCCCCTCCAAGGCAGGAAGTCGGAGATTTGCGCTCCGGTTCGCGACCCTGGCCAGGACGCCTTCGACTCCCATTGACGCAGGTCGGATCGATGCTTCGAGACGTGCAAGAACCTCCCCGTTCAGGCTTCGATGGTTCCGCACCGCGGCACGTTTCAACGAGTCATACATGTCTTCGGAAAGTCCACGTAACGCCAGGTTAGGCATTTTCTGACCTCGTACGATATCGTTATAATATCATTATGATACCGTCGTACGTCGGTCCTGTAAAGCTCGCCAGAGCGAGGGGCGGCCCCATGATGGGACCGGCCCCCCAGGCATCCTTGCGGATGGGGTTCGGCCGAGCGGGGCGCCCGGATGGAGCAAATCGGTCCGATCCTTGCATGAGCGAACGGTGAGAGTGCACCTTGCGACCCTCTTTGGAGATATCGACTATGCGCCGCATGCTTCTGACCTTTTCGGCAGTGTTCGCGTTCGTGGCGCTCGCCGCGCCCGCTCACGCGCAGTTCAAGTTCGGCGCCCAGGGTGCCATCATCACCGGCGTCGACGACCTGAGTGCCGTTGTCTCTGATGCGGCTAAGCTGAGCGGCACGTTCGGCCTAGGCGCCCGTACGGTCTTCCAGCCCCCGGCCCTACCGATCGGTGTGATCGGCCAGGGTGTCTACTATTTCACCGACGCTGTCGACTACGACTACCTCACCTACTCGCTCGCGGCCCAGTTCCGGATATCGACACCCATGGTCAGCCCCTACGCCCTCGGCGGGTGGCAGTGGCGTCGGACGAGCACGGGGGGAACCAGCAACACCGAGAGCGGAGCCCTGATTGGCGTCGGCGTCCAGCTGAACCTCGGCGTTTCCTTGTTCCTCGAGGGGGTCTACGAGTTCAACGATGAATTTCCGACGTTGCCGGACTTCGACAACAACCCGATCGTCATCAAGGGCGGGATCATGTTCGGCCCCTAAGCGCCGGTCGCTTGAAGGACCTGCTTGCCCGCGCTCCGGGCGTCAAAGATCGCCTGGATCTCGGGTTGCGTGAGGACTCTGTTTAAAAATCCCACCAGACGGACTACCGAGGCGTCCAGAGGAAGACCTCCCATTCACGAAGTGGGTCAGGCCCACCCACCGCCCTGTCCATGGGAAGGCCGGTCTTGGCCGAGTACAGCTCGAGCATCGGCAGGCGCGCGTCACCCAGGATCTCTGTGGCCCGCATCGCATACCTCGCGTCACCGATACGTAGCCACCCGTCGGTCTTACCGTCTCTCACACGCCGCGCCCAGTATCCCCCGTCCGGGCGGGTGGCGGTGATCACACCCTCGGGAGTCCCCACAAACGAAAGATAGATCACGAACGGCGGGAAGCCGCTCTGCTTCATCAGCAGATTGGTCCCCACTTCATTGACGGTGCTAAAGTCGTTCGGGGCGGGAGTATCCGTCCCTCCGATTCTCACACCGGGCGTACGCTGAATCCCCTGGTTGCCTGCATAAGGAGCGGTGTACACATAGGTGGTCGCGCCGATCAGGAGTACCACTCCCGCAGCGATCCCCGCGATTTTCAGCTTTCCGTTCACCTTACATCCTCCGCGTTGGTCTCGGCGCGGACGCGTTGCCAGGCCGCGGCGGAAGGGTAACTCCGAACTGGAGCGTTGTCAGTATGGGCGTCGATCAGTCGGGGCGCCCGGATGGAGCTGCGGTTGCCTTCGGCAATCCTCGCTCGTCTCGGCGGCTCGCTGGCTGACCGCCTACGCGGAATACACCTTGCCGCCTCGGCTCGAACCTACGGTTCTGTCGTCCGCCTGACGCCGACTGACGTGCCCCCAGGTGCGGTACCACATCCTATGTTAGACCTACCACCATTGCTCCGCCCCCCAAAACTGGTCCACTTCTAGGGTGAAAAACCGAGCCGGATGGGGCCTGGGATGAAGGGGCCACTGCCGCCGAAGTGGGCAGGGACCTGGTCGGCCAAACTACTGTGGGGCCTCACGTTATTGTACTCGTCCTTCCAGTGATTCAGGGTCCGCTGAGCGTCCTTGAGATCGATGAACCAGTGTTGCGATAGGCACTCTCGTCTGAGGCTGCCGTTGAACGCCTCGATGAAGGGATTATCGGTCGGTTTGCCCGGCCGGCTGAAGTCCAGCTTCACATGATTCCAGTAGGCCCAGTGGTCCAAGGCCTTCGAGGTGAACTCCGTACCATTGTCGACTGAAATCACCGTTGGTCGATTTCCGCGCTTCTTTGCTGCCGCACTCAGAATGCGAGCTACGTCTTCGCCGCGAAAGCCCACGCCGGCCTCGAGCGCCACGCATTCACGGCTGTATACGTCCAGAACCGTCAGCACTCGCACCGTCCGCCCGTTCGACAGCGTATCGTGCACGAAATCCATCGCCCAGCGCTCGTTGACTGCCGTCGGCGCAGCACCACGCTCTCGTCTCACGGCACTGCGCCGTCGCTTGGGCTTTTTCCGCTTCAGCGTTAGGCCTTCTTCGCGGTACATGCGCTCGATGAGCTTCCGGTTCACCCCCCAGCCCTCACGCCGTAGCAGGATATGCAGCCGCCGGTAGCCGTAGCTCACGCGCACCGCTGCCAACTCCCTGAGACGAGCCCTCAGTGGCTCCCTCGGGGGCCGCACGCTCTTGTAGCGCACCGTCGATCGGGAGATGCCCATCGCCCTGCAGGCCCGACGCTCGGGTAGCCGGTAGGCCTCCCGAGCCCACACCACCCCCGATCTTCGCTGCGTCGGGCTCACCATTTTTTTCTGAGCGCCTCCTGCAGGATCGTCTTGTCCAACGATAGATCCGCCACCAGCGTCTTCAGCCGTCGGTTCTCATCCCGGATCACCCTCAGCTCCCGCAGCTCCGAGACGCCCAGCCCCCCGTACTTCTTCTTCCATCGGTAGTACGTCTGCTCGCTGATCTCGAGCTTGCGTATGATCTCCGCCACGGGCGTCCCCGCCTCCCCCTGGCGCAACGCCATCGCGATCTGTTCCACCGTAAATCTCGACTTCCTCATCAGGCTCCTCTCCCCGCTCCGCGCGGTTCTCTGGGGCCCTCATTCTAGCTCGCCTTTATGTTAGTCGCCCTGGATCAGGTTTCGGGGGTTGGAGCACCATCGGCGGTCCCTGGAGCTGAGGCATTCTAAGGAACCAAGGTGATGGTTTCAACGCCTCTGGAGCGGGGGGAAGACCGCCGCAGGCGCTGTGGGGTCGAGCGGTATTGTACAACCGCCTCCAC
>JADFMD010000045.1 GCA_022564055.1 Gemmatimonadota bacterium | reverse complement strand
ACCGCCCCGGGCGCCCTTGAACCCCCCCGAGCGTCTTACGAACGCTCCAAAAGCGGCCGCAAGGGCACACACGAGCTCGGGGGTCAACGGGTCACCTACCCTACCCCGAAACCCCGAAACACTCACGACGAGCCCGTCTGGAATCATTAGAGGCATATATTGTTAAGCCCTTCGGGAGCACGGCCAACGCCATTTCGGACTTGGGCCATCCGGTTGGGACGGCCCCACGAACACTACCGAGGGTCCGGGAGGACAGTCAACCGACCGGTCGAGAGGGATTGAATGAAGAAGCCATCACCGGACCCAACCCGCTTCGGTACCCTCGCCGTCCACGCCGGACAGGAGCCCGAACCGATGACCGGTGCGATCGTGGCGCCAATCTTCCAGACCTCCACTTACGTCCAACCGGACGTCGCCGTACCCAAGCAGGGGTACGATTACGCCCGCGTGAAGAACCCCACGGTGGAGGCGCTCGAACGTAAGGTTGCGGCCCTCGAGGACGGCACCCACGGAATCGCGTTCTCGAGCGGGCTGGCGGCGATCGAAGCGGTGGTCAAGCGCCTCTCCGCGGGCGACCATGTGGTGTGCGAAGAAAATACGTACGGCGGCGTTACGCGCATGTACACACGGGTGCTCGCGAAGCTGGGGCTGGAATTCTCGTTCGTGGACACGAGAGACCCGCAGCGGATTCGGGACGCGATGCGGCCCAGTACCCGGCTGGTCCACGTCGAAACTCCTACGAATCCGATGATGAGGATCTGCGACATCCGGGCGGCAGCCGACATCGCGCACGAGGGAGACGCCCTTCTCATGGTGGACAGCACATTCGCGTCACCCTGCAACCAGCGGCCGCTCGCTCTGGGTGCAGACGTGAGCATGCATTCCTCCACCAAGTATCTGAACGGTCATTCCGACATCATCGGGGGCGTGCTCGTGGTCAACGATGACGACCTCGCCGAAGAGATCTTTTTTGTCCGAAAGTCCTCCGGAGCCGTCCCGGGGCCGATGGACGCGTGGTTATGCCTGCGAGGCACCGAGACGCTGCACCTCCGTATGGAACGCCACAACGAGAACGGTTTGGCCGTGGCCCAATTTCTGGAGGCGCACAGCGCCATCGAACGGGTCCTTTACCCGGGCCTGGAGTCCCACCCCCAGCATGAGTTGGCAGCGCTCCAGATGTCGGGTTTCAGCGGAATGGTGGCCCTCGACCTGGGCGACCCGGCACGAGCCCGAGCCCTGGCCACCGAAACTCGGGTGTTCCAGCTTGCGGAGAGTTTGGGCGGTGTCCAATCTTTGATCAGCGTCCCGGCGCTCCAGACCCACGCGTCGGTGCCCCAGAAGTTGCGGGAGACCATGGGCGTGACCGAGGGACTGGTACGGCTTTCGGTCGGTATCGAGGACATCGAAGATCTGACCCAGGACCTGGACCAGGCGCTGGCTTGAAAACGGGCCTCCCGGCCGTGGCGTACTGAAACTTCCCCGCGGAGGGGAGCGTACAGGCGGATAGAGCGGAGGGCTACTCGCCCGTACCGCCTGCATCAAAGGAGATGGACAGCGATGGCTGAGAACGACCAGGACAACGGAAACGGTCGAGACAACGGGGACGACCAAGGCAACGGGAACGGTCAGGACGGTCAGGACGCGAGAGCCACGCGCATCCTGACGGACATCGCTCCACGGGCTTGGGAGCACCCGGCGGACCGGGCCGCACTTTCGGCGCTCAGAAAGATTCCCGTCTTCGACGACGTGCTCCGCAAGCTCTTCGGCTTCTTTGGTGAAAAACCGATTCGCCTGGCTTTTCTGGCGAGCTCCGTACGGGTTTCGGAGCGACAGTTCCCACGCGTATGGAGCCTCTATCAGGACGTTCTCCGGACGCTGGACGCACCGAAGGAGTACCCGCTCTTCATTTCGCAGACGCCCATCGTCAACGCCGGAGCCTACGGGATGGACGAGCCGTTCATCATCCTGAACTCGGGCACGGTAAAGCTTCTGGACGACGACCAGCTCTCCTACGTCATGGGTCATGAGCTCGGCCACATCATGAGTGACCATGTTCTCTACCGGACCATGACGGTCCTCCTGATTCAACTCGCCAGCATGGGTTTCCCCATCGTCGGACTCGCCGCACGAGCCATCCTCGTGGGGCTCCTCGAGTGGTCGAGAAAGAGTGAGCTGTCGAGCGACCGGGCCGGCTTGCTGTCCATCCAAAATCCGCAGAGGGTCATGGGCACGATGCTGAAGATGGCCGGCGGTGGGGACGACGACGAGATGAGTCTGGACGAGTTCATCATCCAGGCGGAGGAGTACCGGGAGTCCGGCGACGTTGCGGACCAGGTCTTCAAGGTCCTCAACCTCATGGGCCAGAGCCATCCGTTCTACGTGCTGCGCTTGGCCGAAATTCGCTCGTGGATCGAGGACGGTGAATACGACCGGATCCTTCGGGGCGAATACCAGCACCGGGGAGACCCAAACCCGGCGTACAAGGAAGATCTTTCGGACGCCGCCAAGTCGTACGCCGAGGGGGCCAAGGAGCTTTTCGGCCAGGTCGCGGATGCCGCCAAGCGTGTGGCCGATGACATCATGGGAAGCATGAAGCGGTAGACTGGGGGCCATGCGAATCCTCATCGTCGGAAACGGAGGCCGAGAGCATACGCTGGCTTGGAAGCTTCTCAGAGATGCGCCTGAAGCCACAGTCTTCGCTACGCAGCCGAATGGGGGGATGACCTCGAGTGTGGAGCCCGTCGCGATTGCACCCGGAGACGTGGTGGCGCTCGCGGGTTGGGCCGCGGCACAGAGCATCGACCTGGTGGTGGTCGGACCGGAGGCGCCGCTCGCAGCCGGATTGGTGGACCGCCTCGAGCAGAGCGGTATTCCCGCATTCGGACCCACGAAGGCGGCCGCTCGCATCGAGTCCAGCAAGAGCTATGCGAAGACGTTGATGCAACGAGCCGGCGTGCCCACCGCGGATTTCGCGGCGTTCACGGATCTCGGCGAAGCCTCCGCCTACGTACGGGAACACGGCGCACCCATCGTCGTGAAGGCTTCCGGGTTGGCCGCCGGGAAGGGTGCCGTCGTATGTGATACCGTCGAAGAGGCCCTTCAGGCACTGGAGAGCATGATGGCCGACCGGACCTTCGGGGAAGCAGGGAGGGAGGTTGTGGTCGAGGAGTTCATGGGCGGGGAGGAGATGTCGGTCTTCGCGTTGGCCGACGGCCGTGATGCCGTGCTGATGCTCCCCTCCCAGGATCATAAGCGCGTCGGCGAGGGAGATGTGGGACCCAACACCGGAGGCATGGGCGCTTACGCGCCTCTATCTCTCTCCTCGGATGCGCTCCTGTCACGGGTCCAGGACGAGATTATTGCACCGACCCTGGCCGCGCTCGCCGAAGACGATTCTGAATTCCGAGGCGTCCTTTACGCGGGGATCATGCTCACCGAATCCGGACCCCGGGTCGTGGAGTTCAACTGCCGCTTTGGCGACCCTGAGGCCCAGGTGGTGCTTCCGTTGTTGGAGTCATCCTTATTGGACCCTCTGCTGGAAGTCGCCCGGGGGGGGCGGCTCGGCGGCACCACCCTGGAGTGGAGTGAAGGCGCAGCGCTCACCACCGTGCTCGCTTCGGAGGGATATCCAGGAACATACCCGACGGGCCGTGCGATCCACATTCCGGAGTCGGTGGCGACCGATCCGGATGTGCTTCTTTTTCACGCGGGTACGACCTCGGGCTCCGATGGGCTCGAGACCTCCGGAGGACGGGTAATCGCTGCCACCGGATTGGGCCCGACGCTGAGTCAGGCAGCCTCGAAGAGCCGAGCGGCCGCCGCCGCCATCGAATTCTCCGGGAAACAATTCCGGAAGGACATCGGCTGGAGAGAGCTCGCACGGGCCGAACGAGCCCCCCGCTGAGCGAGCTCCTCGCCAAGCGCACCCCTCGTCAACGCCGATTCGCGGACAGACGCAACCATGCCTGAGCTACCGGAGGTCGAGACCATCGTTCGGGGCCTTCGTCCCCTCCTCCCGGGAAAGACGATCCAGGAGCTCCAGATCCTGCACGCGGACGTCCTACGACAACCGTCGGGGGAGTTTTCCGACCGGCTGCAGGGTCACACTTTCGAGTCCGTCTGCCGGCGAGGGAAGAACATCGTCGCGCACCTCACGGGGGATACGGTCCTGGTCGTGAACCTGGGTATGACCGGCCGCCTCGTGCTGGCCCGGGATGAGACCCTTACGACCCACCCCGCTGTACGCTTTTCCCTGAGTGCGGGGCCCGCGCTCGTCTACGACGACGTGCGCCGCTTTGGAGCCGTGGAGGTGATGGACGAGGCGGAGTGGGCCGAGCGCGATCGACGCCTTGGGCCCGAGCCGCTCTCTTCCAGCTTTACCGCCAGGCGGTTGTACGCCGACCTCGCCAGGTCCGTCTCACCGATCCGGTCGTGGCTCCTGGACCAGCGCCGGGTGGCGGGGGTAGGCAACATCTACGCGAACGAGGCGCTTCATCTGGCTGGAATTCACCCGCAACGGCCGGCCAGGTCCGTGACCGAGGGCGAGGCCCGCCGGCTCCACAGGGCCATTCGGTGGACCCTGCGCCGCGCCGTGGAAAACCGTGGAACGACGCTCAGGGACTACCGGGACGCCTCCGGAAATCCTGGTGACAACGCGGCCCATTTGAGAGTCTACGGAAGGGATCAGAAGCCCTGCCCCCGCTGCTCTACGAGGATATGTCGATTGGTATTCGGAAATCGCACGGCGTTCTTTTGCCCCAGGTGCCAGCCCGGCGGAGCGGGAGGAATCACGTGACGGGTGGGCACGACATGGGCGGCCAGGCATTGCGCCAGGCGTTCCGGTGGCCCCTCCGCTGGGCCTTCTGCCAGACCATCCGCTGGCCGTTCCGCCCCGCCTTCTGCCCGCCCCCCCGCTGGATCCTAGTCCTGGCGGTGCTGACCGGATGGGTCGGCGCGCGGCCAGAGGCAGGGAGCGCCCAGGTGCTCACCGGGGTGGAGCTTCCGGTCGTCGAGCACGAGCTCGCCAACGGGATGCGCTGGCTGGTACTCCCTCGAGCGGGCCCACCCACGGTTTCCTTCATCGTGAAATACGGGGTCGGCGCGGTCAACGAGGTTCGAGGGCAGACGGGCATGGCCCACCTGCTCGAGCACCTGCTGTTCAAGGGGACCGAGACCCTCGGGACCCGGAACGCCACCGCCGAACATGCGCTCTTCGTGCTCATGGATGCCCTTCAGGATTCGATACTGGCGCTGGAGGCCCGAGGGGATACGGCCGCTATACCCGAGATCAGAGAGAGGATCGACTCGCTGGAGAACGAGGCGGGAGCGCATGTGCTCCCCAACGAGTTCGAGAGGGTCCTTTCCACAAACGGCGCCCGCAGTATCAACGCCACCACGGACTGGGAGTCCACGACCTACTCCGTGGAGCTGCCGGCGAACCGTGCTCAGCTCTGGTTTCTCCTCGAGTCGGACCGGATGGCGAACCCAGTGTTCCGGGAGTTCTACGCCGAGAGGGACATTGTCGCCGAGGAACGCCGGCTGAGGGTGGAGACGAATCCCGGCGGGCTGCTCTTCGAAGCCCACATGGCCGCGGCGTTCACCACGCATCCCTACGGACAACCGGTCGTGGGCTACATGGCCGATATCCAGCGTCTCCGTCGGCCGGACGTGGAGGCCTATTTTCGTCGCTACTACGGGCCCAGCAACGCCGTCGTAACCGTGGTTGGGGACGTCGACCCCGATCAAATTCTCGCCTGGGCCGAAGAATATTTTGGAGATCTTCCCGCCAGCGAGACTCCCGCGCCGGTCCTCTTGAGGGAGCCCACCCAGACGGAAGAGCGAAGAGTGGAAGTCACCTTCGACGCCGAGCCTCAGGTGCGTATCGGGTGGCCGGTGGTCGAGACTTCCCACCCCGACGCACCGGCCCTTACCATCCTCTCCTGGCTACTCACCGGCGGACGGACGTCGAGGTTATATCGGCGCCTCGTGATCGAGGATCGTGTGGCGACCGCAATCTACTCGTCGACGGGGCCGGGCATTCAGTTTCCCGCGATCTTTACGATCGATGCCACGCCCCGTTTTCCCAACAGTACCGACGACGTCGAGGCCGCCGTGTACGCCGAGCTCGACTCTCTTCGGCGCACGCCTCCGTCCGAGCGCGAGATGCAGCGAATTCAAAATCAGCTCGAGGCGGGTGAGTTTCGCCGGCTGACATCGAACCTGGGCCTCGCCCTTCAGCTAGCGGGGTCCGCCTCCGCCTTCGGAGATTGGCGTACGACGTTCAGTTTTACCGATCGCCTGGCGGCGGTGCGGCCCGAAGACGTGCTCCGGGTGGCACAGCGATTCTTCAATCGCGAGCGTCGGACCGTAGCCACCCTGGTTCGCCCCGAATCGGGGGCCGGTCGATGAGTTTCACGCGGTCGAGGAGTCTTTTCTCGCCATCGAGGCACAGGTTAGTGGGGGTGGCCATCATACTGGTGTGGGCCGGCCTTCCGGCGGGCCTGTTCGCGCAACAGACCACTCCCTCGGCAATCGCCTCCTTGGAGTTCGCACCGTTGGAATTCCGGCTACCGGCTACCGTTCAGCATCGCGTCGATCCTGGAGTGGAGGTCTTCTTCGTCGAAGACCACTCGCTACCCCTGGTGTCCGTTTTCGCCCGGTTCCGTGGTGGACCCTCCTATTTTTCGCGTGACGAGCATGGGGCAACCACCGCTGTTCCACTACTTCTTCGCTCGGGGGGAACGCTCGAACTTTCCCCGGACTCCGTCGACGAGCTCCTCGAGTTCTACGCCGCCGCGACCTCTTTCGGGGGGGGCGGGCCGTCTTCGTTCAGTTCCGTGAACATGCTTACACGTTACCTGGACGAAGTGCTCGAGATCTGGGGTGGGATGCTGAGGGACCCGGCCTTCGACCCGACCCGCGTCGAGGTGTGGCGTGGCCAGCGACTCGACAACGTCAGGAGGCAGTCGGACATCCCCGCTCGGGTGGCGATCTCGAAGTTCAATGATCTTCTATTTGACGATCACCCCGTGGGGTGGGAGCTGCGGGCCGAGGATCTCGATCCGGAAGACCTGTCCCCGGAGATCCTGCGCTCCGTACATCGGAGGATCTTCTGTTGGGGAAACCTCACGCTGGGCGTGACGGGAGATGTCACCTGGAACGAAATACGTCCGAAATTGGAGCGATTGCTCGACGGATGGCCTTCCTGTGAGCAGGATCTCGAGCCCCCCCCGCCCCCGACATTTTCCGTCGAGCCCGGCGTTTATGTGGTGCGGAGGGACCTCGACCAGAGCACGATCATCATCGGAAAATCCAGTGACGTGCGTTTGGCGGATGACGAGGACTACTTCGCCGCGCAGATCGGCAACGTGATCCTAGGAGGCTCGGGGCTCACGAGCCGCCTCGCGCGCAGGGTCCGCACGGAGGAGGGGCTCGCCTATGCCGTGGCATCGGTATGGACTACGCCAAGACGCTCGGGGGGAATCATTGCCGCGACCACCCAAACCAAGAGTGAGTCGACCGTCGAGGTGATCCGCCTCATCGCCGAGACGCTCGGGGAAATGGCGTCGGACCCCCCGGATGACGCGGAGGTACGGGACGCCGTCGACCGGATCGCGAACGGGTTCGTCTTCAATTTTGAAACCCCGGCCCTGATCGTATCCCGCCAGATGCTCTATCTGAGCCAGAATCTTCCCCTCGATTGGTTGCCTCGGTTTCTCGAGGGGGTCCAGGGAGTGACCCCGGGCGCCGTCCACGAAGTCTTCCGCAGGAACCTGGCTCCGAACGGGCTCGATGACATGGTAATCGTGATCGTGGGTGACCCGGAACGCTTCGATCCCGGCTTGGAAGACTTGGGTCCCATTCGGTTCCTGGAGGAGGACGAAGCCGCGGCTCGTCCCTGATGCCGGTCACGCCGCGTCACCTCTGGACTATGCCTTTACACCTCCGGATCAGGGCCGGATCGCGCCCGGATCACACCCCGATCGAGCCCGGTTCACGCAGGTCTAGCTCCGGATCGCCACGTGGATCGCCGCGATCCCGCCCGTCACCCATCGCCACTCCACATCCTTGAAGCCGGATTCAGCCAGGAGGGCAGCCAACTGGGTGGGCCCCGGGAACTCCTTAACCGATTCGGGCAGGTAGCTGTACGCCCAGGGGTGCCCGGAAACGATGCGCCCCACGACCGGGAGAATGTGATGGAAATAGAAGTTATAGAGACCTCGCAGCACGAGGTTGGGCGGTTGCGAGAATTCCAGAATCACGAGCCGAGCGCCCGGGCGAAGCACGCGCGCGAGGGCCGAAAACCCAGCGGATAGGTCGGAGAGGTTGCGCACGCCGAAGCCCACCGTCGCGCCGTCGAAGCAGGCCTTTGCGAAGGGCAGCCGCAGGGTATCGGCGCAGATGGGTGTCACGGAGGGGGCGAGCTTGCCGCGCCCTTGGACCAGCATCGGTAAAGCGAAATCAGTCGCGATCACGGAGCCTCGAAAACCGGCCTGTTTCGCCAGCTCCAGGCTCAGATCGTACGTGCCGGCACACGCATCCAAATACCGCCCCGTTTCCCGCTCCTGCCACCGGAGCAACCGGATCGCACGTCGCCGCCAGCCCCGGTCGATGTTCATACTGAGCACATGATTCAACAGGTCGTACCGCGGAGCGATTTCCGAAAAGAGCGTCCGGACCTGATTCTCTCTCTCGGCGCCCTGGGAGGGCTTGGCTTTCGGATTTGTCGCCATTCGCTCGACCTTTTGGTTACTTTTTCCACCTGAAAGCGTGACGGAGCCAGCGCGGGCCGGGAGCCGCGTACCCGGGAAGCATATGAAGTTTCCCCGCGGCGCCAACTCCGTGGGTCGGAGAGTGCCACCGCGCGGCGGACTCATGAGGGCGGAGCCACTCGACTTGGATTTCGACACCCAGACCGACAAAGAGCTGGCGGCGCTGGCGGCTACCGGGAACGAGGGCGCATTCGGGGAGCTGCTCCGGCGTTATGAGCGGCCGATCTTTTCGCTGATCTACCGGATGGTGCGCGATCGGGCTCTCGCCGAGGACCTCGCACAGGAGGCGTTTATCCGCGCCTTCAACGCCGTCTCGTCCTACGACCCCCGTTATAAATTCAGCAGCTGGATCTTCAAAATTGCCAACAATCATACGATCGATCACTTACGACGCCGCAAGCTCGACACCGTGTCGATCGACGGCTCGCCTCACGCACGAACGGCCCAGGAAGAAGAACAGACACGGCTGGTCCTGGAATCAACGGGCGAGAATCCGCAGGAATATGTGGAGAATCGGGAGCTTGGAGATCAGATCGAGCATGCGATCGGGCAGCTCCGTCCAGAGTACCGGACCGCCGTTCTTCTGCGCCACGTCGAAGGGTACGCCTACGATGAAATCGCGGAAATCATGGACCTGCCTTTGGGCACGGTAAAGACGTATTTGCACCGCGCCCGGGGCGAGCTGAAGGAGATGCTCGCGCACCTGACTTCGTGAGGGCTTTTGTGAAACTTTGGAAAACAAGTACCCGTAAGGTCTTTAGGGAAATCATGAGGAGTCCATAACGTGGCAAAGAAGCATTCGAAGACACACCTGACCGCGGAGCGGATCCAGGCTTTCCTGGATGATGCCCTTTCTCGTGAAGAGAGGGCTGAAATCCAGGACCACGCTACGTTTTGCGGACATTGCCAGGCGGACATGGAGACCTGGCAGCTTCTCTATTCCGAGCTAGGGGAGCTTCCCCAGCTGAGTCCTTCACCGAACTTCCGGGACCGCGTGCTCGCCGGCCTCGATATGGCCGTACCGGCCGCATCCGCCGAGAAGCGACGGTTCGCATGGTTACCGCGCTGGGCCGTTCGGGCGGCGGAACACCTCGACCCCGAGCGGCTCCAGGACTACGTAGAGGGTCTTTTGCCTGCGCCGCAGATGGCCAGCGTTTCCGCCCACCTCGATGCCTGCGGCGTTTGCCGAAGTGATGAGGCGGAGTGGCGGGACCTCATTCAGGGCATCGAGAGTCTGCCTTTGATGGCTCCGTCGAGGGCCTTCGCCGGCCAGGTCATGAGCCGGGTGCGGATCGGCCGCCTGGTCCGGCCGGTGGCGGCCAGGACCACTGCTGGCGGGCGCGCTTTGGCCTGGGCACGCCGGCTGATCCCGCGGACGCAGAGAGCCTGGGCCGTCATTTCCGGCATAGCCCTCACGCCCACTACGATCGTGGCCCTACTCGCGTATGCGGTGTTCTCGAATCCGCTTGTGACACCGGCGGGTCTTGCGTCTTTCCTCTGGTGGAGAATCAGTGGTGGCGCCACCGCGTCGATCGGTTTCTTGGCAGACGCAATTGTCGAGAGCCCATTAGCCTTCTTCGCCTATTCGGTCTTGGATGCCTTGGCCGGCGCGCCGGCGCTCACCGGGATGGTGGCCGTCTCCTTCGCCGCGGCCTCGGGCCTGGCCGGATGGGTTCTGTACCGGAATTTGATGATCACACGCCCAACACACACAGTGGATGGAGAATATGCAAGAGCATCTCTTTAAGGCGCTACGGCTTACCGGATCGGCACTGCTGATCGCGATTCTGCCGGCGGCGACGGCCGCACAGGACCGGCCCGTCGTTTCCAATCAGATGGCGATCTCTCAAAGCGAGGCTGCCTTGCATCTCGAGTTCGCCGACGGCGGAACGCTCGAGATCGCCTTGAGGGACGGCTCCGTGATGATCGACAGCGAAGAGCGGGGGAGCTTCGAGAGAGGCGACGCCCTCGACACCGCGTGGCGAAGCCTTCTGGGCGAAATCGTATCACTGTCCGACGGCCCGTTGGGTGAGGCACTCCGGAGTTGGGAGGTACCATCCTCGCTGGATGACGGAGCTTTGGATTTGGCTCAACTGCTCGATCGCACATTGGAAGATGCCCTGGAGTTCGACAACCTCTCGGCTTCCGCCGACCCGGAACCGGTGGTCGTGATTGACGCAACGGACACCGATCTCGGTCTGAGCCTCCAGGAACTGGCAGACCTATCGGGCCGCATCAGACTGGAAATGCGTGAGGAACTCCGAGGTGAACTCCGTGACGAACTTCGCCGGGAATTCAGAAACCTAGGAGAAGCGAACCGAGGTTACCGGCCACTACGCGCCGTCGGCCGTGGCGTTACCGAGGTCCTGGGAAACGTGATCACGTTTCTCGTTCTTTCTCTGCTCGCGTTGGGAGCGGTGTACTTCGCCAAGGATAACCTCGTAGTGGTGGCCGACACCGCGCAGAGGAACCCCTTGCGAGCCGGCATGGTCGGACTCGCGGGTGCCTTCCTGGTTCTACCGACCTGGATACTGGGCTGTGTGGCACTCGTTGCCTCGGTGGTAGGCATTGTCGCTCTTCCTTTCTGGGCACTGCTTTTCCCCGTAGCCGTAGCGTTGGGAGCCGGGCTCGGCTACTTGGCCGTTGCGAGAAACATCGGCGAGTGGGTGGCCTCCAGGAACATCCGCAGCCTCGAATGGCTCCGCCCGACCAACACGTTCTACGCGGTGACCGCGGGGATCGGGACTCTGCTCGCGTTCCGAGTCTCGGCCAGCATCCTCGACATCGTGCCGTTCTTCGGATTCTTCAGCGGGCTGCTCGCCATGCTCGGGAGCATGGCCATCATGGCCACGCTTTTGATCGGATTCGGAGCGGTGCTGCTCACCCGAGGTGGACGCCAGGCGGACTTCTACGGTGGCGATGACCCGTTCGGGGGCGAGGGTTGGAGCGACGAAAATTTGACGGAGGAGGTCCTCGACGCAGAGGAGTCTTCTGATGAAACCACCGAAACCGGGACGAAGACGGGAGATTCGGATAATGCGTAAAAGCATATCGAGATCGATGGGGTTGGCGTTGGTAATCGGCCTGAGTGTGGCAGGTGCTGCCCACGGGCAGAATCGGCGGACGGTCACCATGTCCAGGCAGGTGGAGGACGAGCAAAACCTGGAGGTCAACGTCGAGTACGGGGCGGGCCGGTTCTCGGTCGGGCCCGCGGAGGCCGGAGTCCTTTACCACATGCAGCTCGAGTACGACGAAAACGTCTTCGAGCCGGTCGCCGAATATCGGGGCTCTTCGCTTCGGATCGGAGCGAAGGGTCTGGGCCGGCGAATCCGGCTCGGAAGGAATCGGAAGGCTGGCTCGATGGAGCTGATGCTCTCTCGGGAGGTGGCGATAGACCTGAACATGGACTTCGGCGCGGTACGGGCCGATATCGATCTCGGGGGTATCCCCCTCACACGCCTGGAGATCAATACCGGAGCGTCGCAAACCGTCATTGACATCTCGGAGCCGAACCGTGAACGGATGTCCAAGGCCACCATCGACTTGGGCGCCGCCGAATTCACAGTGCGAAACCTGGGGAATTTGAATACCTCGGTGATCGAGATCCACGCCGGAGTGGGACACATCGAACTGGGCTTCACCGGCGAGTGGCGCCAGAACGCGCGAGTGTCCGTGGACATGGGTCTGGGTTCGTTGGTGCTGCGCTTTCCGAGAGGTCTCGGAGTTCGGCTCATCAAGGATACGTTCCTCACGTCGCTGGATTCCGAGGGCCTCGTCAAGAGAGGGGACATCTATTACTCGTTGGACTATGATGAGGCCGAGTACCAGATTACGGTCGATATCGACGCCGCCTTCGGAAGTATCCGGGTGGCCTGGGTGGATTGATTAGGAGGATTTGAGATGATCGGTACGCTGCTGACCTTTTTCGCCGTAGGTCTTGCGACCCTGATTGTGGCCGGGATCGTGTTATCGATCCTCGGCACCGTTCTCTCCCTCGGATTCGGCCTCGCGGCCTTCCTACTGTTCAAGGTGGCCCCGGTGCTGCTGGTCGGATGGGTTGTCTTGAAAGTGATCGACAGACGATCGGGTGGTGACAGCCTCTCTGCGTCGGACCGCCGATGGCTGGAAGGGGAGAAGTAGAAGGATCGAGCCTCAGGGGGTGGGGGTCGCTACCGCGGACACCATCTCCGCCACCCGTTCCGCGATTGCCCTCAGAGCTCTCCCTGCGCCCGAGTCAGGCGCGGACAGCACGGTCGGCGCCCCTTCGTCTCCGGCTGACCGCACGTCCGGATCCAGGGGCACCCGCCCGAGCAAGGGGAGCCCCATCTCCTCGGCAAGGCGCTCCCCTCCCCCGCTTCCGAAGATGTCGATCTCTTCGTCACAGTGGGGACACACGAACCCCGACATATTCTCAACGATGCCCAGAACCCTGGTGTTGACCCGCTCGAACATCTTGATCCCGCGGCGTACGTCACCGGTGGCAACGTCTTGCGGCGTCGTGACCATCACGACTCCATCGACGTCGACGGTCTGCACCAGGGAGAGCTGAGCATCGCCCGTGCCGGGAGGCATGTCCACCACCAACACGTCGAGATCCCCCCAGGTGACCTGCTCCAGAAATTGCTTGATGATCCCTGTTATGAGGGGACCGCGCATGATCGCAGGCTGCTCCTTCTCGAGAAGAAAACCGATGCTCATCAGGCGAACGCCATGCGCCTCCATTGGCTCAATCCTTTCCTGGCCCTTGGCCCCCGACACGCCTGGTCGGCCTTCGGCTCCGAACATCACCGGAATATTCGGCCCGTAGATGTCGGCGTCGAGGAGGCCCACTTTTTTTCCATCAGCAGCGAAAGCAGCGGCCAAGTTGGTTGCCACCATGGACTTCCCAACCCCTCCCTTTCCTGAGCTGACCGCCACGATGCGCGTATTTTCGCCTAGGATGTCAGACTTGGGAGTCGGTGCCGGTACGACCCCGGGGCCTCGCCCCGGGCCTCGCCCGGAGACGGCGGAGGGAGGAGCCCCTGCGGTCCGTGGCGCCGCCCCGCCCTGCCCAGATTGCGGGAGAGTGACATTGATCTTCACGGCGCCGATGCCTTCCAGGGCCTCCACGGCTCCCCGAGCTTCCCGTACGAGCCCCCCAGGATCGTCCGCTTGAATGCCGAACGAAAAGCGGACGTCCCCGGTCTCGCTGACCTCCAGCCCCTGTACATGCCCACTTTCTACGACGTCACGCCCGGTCTTAGGATGCCGTACGCCAGCCAGAGCTTTGAGCACACGCCCCCGGAGATCCCCTTCACTCATTTCGACTCCTTCATGAATTACTGACTCGCGCTATCGGACCGGAGCCCATCTGCGCAGGTGACCACGAGCGACAAAAAAAGGGTTCCGCATGGGGTCGCGCCGGCTGGAAGGATGAGCTCCGCGGCTCGCTTCACAGGGCCTGCCGGTCCGCCAGGGGTCTATACCGCCTGCACCTCGGTGACGCCGGGAACACCGCTCTTGAGGCGGCGTTCGATCCCCTCCTTCAGCGTCATCATCGAAATCGGGCAATCCTCACACGCACCAAGCAAGCGAAGCTCGACCACACCGTCCTCCTCAGTGAAGCGCAGAAACTCGACATCCCCGCCATCCGCCTTGAGCGCGGGCCGTATCGACTCCAGGATCTCCTCGATCCTGGTTTCCGTGGTGTTCGGCATTAGAACGCGTCCGTGATCGAATGCTTCGAGCCCCTGAAAAATCTTGAGATTTTTGTTACGCGAGTCAACCGGACAAGGATATATTGGATGCTGCGAAAGCCCGTGAAACGCTTGCGCGCTGGGGAGAACAGGCGAGCTTTGCGGAAACATACGTTTCTGACTCCGGTGAGGGTTCCGGCGTCGTGACGAAAGGGAAGGCACGTGCACGAAGAATCGGGATCTGCCCGCCCCAACGAACCTGCGCTGCGCGGCGCGTCACCGCACATCGCAGACTACCTGCAGGTGATCTCACGCCGCATCTGGCTGGTCGTCCTGATTTTTGGAGTAACGACGGCCTCGGCCATCTGGGCGGTATCGCAGCAGCGCACGATCTACGAGTCCCGTAGCTCCATTCAGATCGACGATCCACTCGAGGTCACTCGGCAGATAACCTCGCAGTCCCGGAGCCTGACCGGCATCAGCCTTTTCGTAGACCCCATCGAGTCGGAGATTCAGGTCTTGGCGTCGGCCCAGGTCGCCCGGCGGGTGGTCAACGACCTCGGCATGCGGGTGCGTCCCGAAGATTCCAACCTGACCCGCTCTGACCTGTTTTTGGATCCCTGGGTCGATCAGGCAATGCCGAACGTTTCTTTGCAGCTCGTCTACGACAACCAGGGCGTTGAGGCCTGGATCTTGAATTCCGCCGGTACGGAACTCGCCCGCGGCCCCGTTGGAACAGTTCTCGACGTGGGTCTGCTCCGCCTGACCCCTCAACCCCCGCCCAGTGATGACCGGACGTTCAGCCTGTTGGTGTCTCCGACCAGCGACGTACAAGGGGAGGTCCAGGGTAGGTTGTCGGCAGAGTCGGTCGTATCGACGAATATCGTACGCGTGGGCTACCGGGGGCCCGACGCGATCCTTGCGCCGAAGATCCTCAACGGAGCGACGGCCGCACTGCAGAGCTTCGGACGCGACAAGGTCAGAGACCAAGCCCGACGTGCGCTCGATTTCATCGAGCAACGCCTGGACAGCGCCATGACCCTACTCCGGGCGTCCTCCCAAGAAATCCGGAATTTCAAGGAGAGCGCCGAGTTTACGAACCTCACGATTCAAGAGCAGCAGCTCCTCAACAACTTTCAACGTACCGACCAGCGGATGCAGGCCTACATCGCACAGGAAGCCGCGCTCCAAAGCCTTGCCGTGAGCCTTGAAGCATCGGGTGTCGAGGGCGTTGACCTGGTGAGTTTCTTGGCGGCCCTCCCGACGGGCTTAAATCCACAGATCCAAAACATCGCGGAGGACATTCGGGAGCGGCACAACGAGGTTCAGGTTCTCATTGCCGCGGAGGGAAAGACCGAAGACCATCCTCAGGTGAGAGCCGTTCGGGCCCAGCTCGCCACGAGAGAACGTGAACTTCGGTCCTCGGTGGGGGAAACCCTGGTGGTGTTGGGTAGCCAAATCGAAGGCGAGCAGACCCAACTCAACCGGATTCGGGCCGATCAGGCCAACTTCCCGGGGCTCGAGAATCGCCTTGATGAGTTGAACATTCAGTTGGGGCTCGATCAGGAAACCGTGCGGTTTCTGACCTCGCAACAATATCAGGCGCAGATCACCTCTGCCGCGGCTTCTGCCTACGTCACGGTCGTCGACTCGGCCAGCGCCGCCTACCCCGTGACTCGTGGCGGCCAAACGAACCTGCTGTTGGGCGCAATACTCGGGTTGATCCTCGGAATCGGCGCAGCGTTTTTCCTCGAATATCTCGACCGAACCGTGCGTACCAGCGCCGACGTGGAGATGCTTCTGAGTATCCCCGTCCTGGGCATTATCCCCCGGCTCCGCAAGGCTCCCCTGGAGTCCGAAATGGAGAACGGCAAGTCCGGCGTCCCGTTGTTGGTCGCACTCGACCCCCTGGATCCCGCTGCCGAAGCGTACCGCAACCTCCGAATGAACCTCATGTTCATGAGCACGGAGGAAAAGCCGATCCGAACGCTGCTCATCTCGAGCCCCGGTCCGAACGAAGGGAAATCGACGACGTCGATCAACTTCGCGGTCATGCTCGCACAGCTAGGCGAGCGGGTCCTACTCGTGGACGCCGACATTCGGCGCCCGGCGCTCCATCGGGCCATGGACATACTGCGGGAGCCCGGGTTGACCGATCTTCTGGTCGGGGCCGCCGATGTCCGCACGGCGATTCGGCCGAACGTGCTCCCCAATCTGGACGTTTTGCCAAGCGGTCCCTTTCCGTCGAACCCGTCAGAACTGCTGAATTCAAAGAAAATGCAGCAGCTCCTCAGGGATTTCGAGGGGACCTACACCCACATCATTCTCGACAGCCCGCCTATTCTCGCGGTCACTGATTCTGCGATCCTGGGGACGCACACCGATGGGCTGGTTCTGGTACTCCGCTCAGGGGAGACCGAACAGAGAGCGGCTGAGAGAGCGGTCGACCAGGTTCGCCGGGTGGGGGTCCGGGTCTTCGGCGCGGTGCTCAACGAAGTGGCGTCCTCGACCGTGGAAGAGAGCTATTACATGCAGTACTACTACAGCTACCACCCGAAGCAGCGCACGGGATGGCAGAAGCTGGCGCATTCCCTTCAACGGACTACGTAGACCGAGCTCTCGTCAGCTCCCCGCGAGGGCTCGACCGAAGTCCGCCATGAGGTCCTCCACGTCTTCGAGGCCCACGGAAATCCGTACGAAGCCATCCGGAATGCCCAGGTCCACCCTCATCGTCTCGGAAAAATGGATGTGGGAAGTGTGGCGTGGTTGCGAGACGAGCGTCTCGACACCGCCAAGGCTCGGCGCCAGAAGAGCCAACTCCAAACCCGCCGCAAAGGCATCGGCGGCGGGGCCCCCGCCCTCCAGCTCGATGGAGAGCATTCCGCCGAAACCGGCCATGATCTCCGACGCTATATCGTAGTCCGGATGCCCGGGCAATCCCGGGTAGTGCACCTCGGCCACGCCCTGGCGACCGAGGAACCAGTTAGCCAGTTCCATGGCATTCTGGTTGTGCTGGGCCACTCTCATCTGCAGGGTCTTGAGACCGCGGTCCAACAACCACGCCGTGTGGGGATCAGGCGCGGGACCGTAGAGCTTCATCATACCTCGGACCCGCTCGATGAGCCCGCTCGATCCCGAGACCACACCTGCGACCAGATCCGAATGCCCTCCTAGATATTTGGTAGCGCTGTGGATCACCGCACCGACGCCCAGGTCGGCGAAGCGGATGTTCACCGGGGAAGCAAAGGTAGCGTCGACCGCCAATAGAATCTCACGGTCTCGAGCGATTTCAGCGGGCACCCGCGGGTCGAAAACTCGGAGTGTCGGGTTGGTGGGTACCTCCAGGAAGAGGACGCCGGTCCGCGGTGTCAAAGCCCCCTCCCAGTCCGCCTTGGACTCGGGCTCGATCAGGGTGGTCGTGATGCCCCGTTTCGGTAGCTCATCTTCCAGGAGCGCCCTCGTTGCCCCGTAGAGGTGCCGGGAAGAAACAACGTGTCCGCCCTCGGGAAGGGCGGCGAGGATCGTCATCGCGATCGCCGACATCCCGCTCGAAAGGAGTAGCCCCTCCTCCGCTCCCTCGAGAGCGGCCATCTTCTCGCCTACGAGCGCCTGATTCGGATTGTTGCCGTGGCGGGAATAGAGAAGCTGTGAAGCGGGCTCACCGGTCCCTCCGAAAAACGTAGCGCTCTGAACAACCGGAAGAACGACCGGTGCTCCGGAAACCGGTTCCGGCGAACCGGCATGGATTCCGATCGTAGCCGGACCGGGCCCCCCGCGCTTCCCACTCGTCTTTCTACTCATGCCCATTCCTCCCTCACGGGGTACCCAGCACCAAGTTACTCAGCGCGTGATAGGCTCGGCCGTCGGGAAGCGCAAATGCGACGCGCCGGCGCACGAGTTCTTCGAGAGCCTCTCGGTGATGAGAGCCGGGAAACAGCTCGGCCACCTCCGCGCCGACAATCCGTCCGCGCCCCTCGAGCACAGTCCAAACGTAATCCTGCTCCTCCGTCCGCGTTCCCATCAGCTCACACCGCCCATCGCTGTCTCGCGCTACGGCCAGTAGCTCCTGCCGCTCCAATACGGTCTGAATCGGCTCCTGGAGGCTCGAGCACACACCCTGAAAGACGAAGAGGACATCCACAGGCCGGTCTTCCTGGAGGAATCGCATCAGAAGCTTCGCCACGATTTCGTCTGCGCACGAGAAATCCATGACGGTCACCTCCGAAAGGTCGATCACAGAAAGAGCGGTTCGTGAAGTTCCGGCCACCTTCTTTTCGATCGCGAGACGAACGGCTCGGCCTGTCGGCCGTGTCACCAGGTGACAATAGAGAGATTCCACCGAGGTACGTAGGACGCGTCCCACGTTGATGGAAATGGGCTCGACCGGGGCCTCAGTCCTCATCGTCGAGGCGCTCCGGCAAGACGATGTTTATCTGTGTACCTGGAAAATCTGACAGACCCTCCTCCAGAGGTGGCGCATCGAACCACTCTGGGACGTCCGCGATCCGCGCGGTACCGCTACGAATGGAGATCAGGCCATCCCAACGACGAACCTGCTTGCGAATCTGTTGAATGCCCTGCCCCCGCCCGGAGTCCGGGAATCGCGTGAGGCCATGAATGAACGCCGCCTCGAGCGCCGTCACATCCCCCCACCGATCGGCAAACCGTGCTGAGTGTTCGTCGGAAAGAGACCCCCGAAATCCCCGTCCGAGATCGACAACCGAAATGATGACCACATGCCGGCCCAAACGCTTCGACCAGTTGTAGGACTGGGCCGCGACCCAGCCCGGTCCCTCGGCATGCTCGAGAATGTTCTGGCAGACCTCGCTCAGGATCACACTGAATTGGACGACCGCCGTCTGCGGATAGCCCAGCGTATTTGAAAGGATCGCACCCGCCCGTTTCTGAACGCGGTCCACCACATCATGGACGTCCCTGTTCGTCGTGATCGGTGTGATTTCGAGGAGGACGTCGGACTCCCCTGGCGAACGCCGGGGGAAAGGAGCCCCGGGCGCGAAGATGCCTTCGGCCGCCTGGAAAAAGCCCATGCGGCCCAGGTAGCTGCTGACGTCACCCGCGCCGCTCAGTTCCAGAATCGGTGCCTCACCGCTTCGGTCCCGCCCAACGGAGCCAGCCGCGAGAAGGCCCACCATGCCGTTGGGACCGACCCATCGGAGGTGGCGTCCATCAAACATGACCTTTTCTCCCCCCGCCCCCACGACCTCGGCAAGGAGCGCGTCGAGCGTCTGAAAGTCCAAAGATGCCGGGAGCTCGATAACCCTCATCAATCGTCGCCGAGCTTCAGCACCGCGAGAAACGCCTCCTGGGGAATTTCCACCGAACCCACCCGCTTCATTCTCTTCTTTCCGGCCTTCTGTTTTTCGAGCAGCTTCCGTTTCCGCGTGATGTCGCCCCCATAACATTTTGCGGTCACGTTCTTACGGAGCGCCTTGACGGTGCTGCGTGCCACGATCTGTGTTCCGATCGCGGCCTGGAGCGCCACCTCGAACTGCTGGCGAGGAATGAGCTTCTTGAGGCGCCGGACCAGGTTACGCCCATACTCCATCGCTTTGTCTTGGTGGATGATGACCGAGAACGCGTCTACAGGATCGCCATTCACCATTATGTCCAACCTGACCAGGTCACCCGGCCGAAACTCCAGAAATTCATAGTCCAGGGCGGCGTACCCGCGCGTGCCACCCTTGAGCTTGTCGTAGAAATCGAGGACGATTTCGGCCAGGGGTAATTCAAATTCGATCTCGACACGTTGCGGGTCGAGATATTGCATTCCCCCGAAAACTCCCCGCCGATCATAACAGAGCTTCTGCACGTTTCCGATGTATTCCGCGGGACACACGATACGCGCCCTGACGATCGGCTCCGCAACGTCCTTGATCCGGCCACGTTCCGGAAGCGCAGTGGGGTTCTCCAGCACGACCTGGGTTCCGTCGGTCAGGGTGACGTGGTACTCGACGTTGGGCACCGTCGTAATGAGCTCGACGCCGAACTCCCGGTCCAGCCGCTCCTGGATGATTTCCATATGCAGGAGTCCCAGAAATCCACAGCGGAAGCCGAAACCGAGAGCCACCGACGTCTCAGGCACGTAGTTCAAGCTCGCGTCGTTGAGCTTGAGGCGGCCGAGGGCGTCTCGCAGGTCTTCATAGTCGTCGCCGTCGGTGGGGTAGAGTCCGGCGAACACCATGGAGTGCACATCCTTGTAGCCCTTCAGGAGTTCCGTAGCGGGGTTCGCCGCATCCAATACGGTATCGCCCACCCGCGTGTGCGAAACGTCCTTGATCGTGGCAATCACGTAGCCGACCTCCCCGGGTCCGAGCTCGGTCCGCGGGACACGCCCCAGACGCATCACCCCCACCTCCGTGACCTCATAGCTTTGGTCGACCGCGCCGAAGGTGATCAGCATGCCGGGCCTCAGCACGCCATCGACCACGCGAACGTTGGGAACCGCCCCCTGATACTGATCGTACGACGAGTCGAAGATGAGCGCTCTCAAAGGCGCGTCAGGATCGCCGCTCGGCGGCGGTACGTCCCGGACCACGGCCTGCAGGATCGGCCCGATCCCGGTCCCTTCCTTGGCGCTCGCCAACAGGATCGTCTCGGGATCGGTTCCGAGGAGGTCCGCGAGTTCATCCCGCCTGCGTTCCGGCTCCGCCCCCGGAAGATCGATCTTGTTGATCACCGGGATGACCTCGAGGCCGGCATCCAAAGCGAGAAAAAGGTTCGAAAGCGTTTGGGCCTGTACGCCCTGGGTGGCGTCCACCACGAGAATCGCGCCCTCACATGCCGCCAGTGAACGCGATACCTCGTAGGTGAAGTCGACGTGCCCCGGCGTATCGATCAGGTTCAGGACGTACGCTTCGCCGTCCTCTGTGTCGTATGTCATTCGGACAGCGTGGAGCTTGATCGTGATCCCCCGCTCCCTCTCCAGCTCATTGGTGTCCAGGACCTGGTCCCGCATCTCTCGCTTTTCGAGGGTTCGGGTGGCCTCGAGCAGTCGATCGGCGAGCGTCGACTTGCCGTGATCGATATGCGCGATAATACAGAAATTCCGTATCTGGCTTGGGTTCACGTAGGT
>JADFMD010000154.1 GCA_022564055.1 Gemmatimonadota bacterium | reverse complement strand
CCTGGCTGTCCAAGCGCGCATCAACCACGCCTTGGCCAAGTTCAATCGGGAAGCGCAATCGGTGCGCGGGTCCCCGATCCTACCCGAGATCTGCGGAATGTTCGGGCTCGAGGCGTTCGGACATCGCCGTGAACCCACGCAGGTCGGTCATCATGATGGTGACTCTTTTGCGCTTGCCTCCCAATTCGAGCCGTGAGGGATCTTCAATGAGGCTGTTCATTACCTCAGTGGACAGGTAGCGGCCGAACATCTGCTTCAGGATCGAAGACATTTCAGCCACTTTCGCCATGGCCTCATCACGCTTCGCCAACAGGTACACGTTCAGGATGAACACGATGGTCGCTATGGCCGAGATGTTCAGGACGAAGAGGAGCGTTGTGAACTGAGCGGAGATCTCGATTTGGAATGCTTCCAGCCTACCGTCAATGAGTCCTGAGGCGACGGTCAAAGCGAGAAACGCTACGAGCCACCTTCCTCCCAGTCGGGCATCTTGAAACGTTCGGGAGCCTGCGAGAGAGATGAGCGCCCATCCCATGACCGCGCCACTCGGAATGAAGCCCCCGAAGCTCCATTGGAATAGGAATGGCAGGAGCATGCTTATGAGAACTTGGACGAATCGACAGACCTCGAAGCGCTTGGAGTAGCGGAAGTACACGAAGTTGATCGCAGTGAGTACGGCGTAGCCATAGGGGATGAGCGAGCGGACGTATATGCCGTACGCGAGGCAAAGGGATCCCCACATCAGCCCACCCACGCTCATCAGCAACCCCATGTAGATAAGGAAGTGATTTGCAGCCAGTTGCTCCTCACTAGCCTGGGGCGAATCGCCTAGTGCGACGATCCTGTCGAGGATGCCTCTAGCGGAGTCGGCTGTCGTTTCACGTGTCATGTGACGATCCCTCTCAGTTTGGATAGCCACGTCGTATGTCGATGGACGCGCCGGTGCCGATCGTTCTGCATGTGCCCTCCTGAGTGGATGTTACATCAGCCTGAGGTGGGCGGCGCGAGAAGGCAACGAGCCCAGTTGCTCAGTCATCCCGCAGGATGTGCGCACGAGGAGGAGGGGGCAAGCCTCAGAGAATCGCTCGCTGCGTGCTAGTGACGTTGCCCCAAGTAAAGAACGGAGGGGAGTCCCGCCATAACTCCCGCTGTTCGATACCGTTTTCCCGCTGTTGAACCCCGGCAGACTCCGGCATCAAGCCTTGGCAAGTGCGGCGGATGGTGCAGCGAGCCGACGGGAGGGCAGGGGAGGGAGGGGCGCTATTGTGCCGCGATTGTGCCGTGGCCAACAGATATCACTGATGAACGGTGCAACAACCGTAAGGGGACGGAACGCCACAAAGTATTGCAGGAGTACACGATGGTTGTCGAGCGCCTCGTGAGGCCGAAGCGCAAATACGAACTTGAAAACCGGCGTCCGAAAGGACTCGTGGGTTCGAATCCCACCCCCTCCGCTTCCAATAGTCTTCGCGCCATCTAGTCCACGAGCGGTCCTCAAACCCTCCCGTTCGAACCCACGGCGAGTTTCCGCGGAAACTCGCTAGGAGGGTTCGAGCCGAGCGGCCCAAGCTCGTGACGCGTTTAGCACCAAACGCGGCGACCCGCGACGCAGCGGCGCAAAGCGCCGCTCATCCCACCCCCTCCGTAGTCGTTGCAGTGTAGGGAGTTACAGTCGATCGGCCCGGTGGTCACAGAAGTGGCCTCCGGGCCTTTTGCGTGTGCGCTGGCCCGCATACATGGTGACGACGCAGCAATGGGAAGAGTGCGGAACAAGGTGTACACGCAGGAAATCTACTTGAGGGAACTGATCCAGCTTCAGACGCTCGCCGACTCTGTCCTGACGCTCATCGAGGGTAGCCTCCACTGAAGGGCGGTCGTGGGCCATTCGCGGCTGTGACGATGTGCCCTCGTCCTCATTGCCTACCCGCCTCCCCCAGCGCAGCCTCCTGTAGCATCCACTCAGGAGGGCACCTATGTCGGGCAAGGCCATGCGGGAGACACTCGGGTTCCTGGCAGTGGTCCCTTCCAGAAACCGTGCGGCCCGTGAACCAGAGGAGCGAAACCCCGTACCACGGGCTATTGTGGAAGAGCCACTGTTCGGGTTTTTGCGTAACAATCCCATCGGCTTGGAGGACGGGAGATGAACATGCGACATTCGAGTTGGCTTCTTGGGCTGTGCATAGCGATCGCTGGGGCGGCGCTTCTCTCCCCGGCGGCAGCTCAGGCCCCGGCCCCAGACGGCGAGCAGTGGGTCGTGCCGCGCACACCCGAAGGCCATCCGGACCTTCAGGGGAACTGGACCAACTCGACGCTGACTCCGTTTGAGCGCCAAGAGGGTAGGGGACCGGTGTTCACATGGGAGGAGGTCGCGGAGCTGGAGCGGGGGGATGGCGTGTGCCCCCCGAACCCCGGGACAGTTGAGTGCGGGAGGGCCTCCCGGGAAGGGGCCAGTAATGAGGCTCGACTGTCGGGCAATGAGTACAACGAGGTCTATTGGGAGCGGGGCACGCGGATAGCCATCATCAACGGCGAGCCCAGAACCTCTCTAGTCACCCATCCTGCGAACGGCCGCGTTCCGGCCCGCACACCGGAGGCCCAGCGGCTGGGCCAGGAGCGCCGGGACTTCAGAAGCCAATTTGGCCAATACGACCACCCGGAGTTGAGACCATTCGCCGAGCGCTGCATCCTTTTCGGATCCCCCTTGGGCCCCCCCATGCAGCCCGTCGGTGCGTACAACTCCAACTACACCATCGTACAGACGGCCGATTATGTGATGATCATGTCGGAGATGGTCCACGACACGCGGATCATCCGGATTGGCGAGCCTGGTCCGATAGCCAAGAGCGTCCGGCCGTACTTCGGCAACTCCTGGGGTCGGTGGGAAGGTGACGCACTCGTGGTCGAGACCACGGACATCAGCCCACAACAGCGTATCCGCGGGGTCCCCCTTTCGGAGGAAGCTGTTGTGATCGAACGCTTCACTCGGGTCGACGAAGAAACGATCGTCTATGAGTTCACCGTCGACGATCCGACGATGTTCACGGAGCCTTGGGGCGGAGAGATCCCGATCAACAAGTTTCACGCCAACCTCTACGAGTACGCCTGCCACGAGGGGAACTACGCTCTTGCCAACGTACTCAGCGGTGCCCGTTATCAGGAAAGGCAGACTGGGCGAAACTGAGCACGATCGGCCGCGTCAATCGGGGCTAGTCGCGGATCCGTGCCCACCTCAGCGTGTTTTGAAACTGACGGCCCTCGCTGTCGGTCCCGACGGGCGGTCGCAGGGTGAGATGCGTATCGGTCAGCTCGTAGAAACGTTGGGCATCGGTGTAGGTCTGCCTCGGCCTCAGGTTGCCGATCCGGTGATGAACCAGATAGCCCTCGTCCTCATGCACCGAGAACGGACCGAAGTAGCTGCCGTACGTCTGTACGGCCGTCAGCGCCTCCTCTGGCGTCGGCCGCGTGCCGGCGTACGGTTCGCGGCCCGGTCGCATCAGATGCACCGCCATGTGCCCGGAGGGAGCGTAGATGATGAACGCGGTTTCGTACTGGTTGGCCGGGAGCGACTCGCCGTCCACGATCCGCCGCGAAACCGACTCGATCCGGTAGAAGCCGAACAGCCGCTTGTGCGTCTCCGTGAGCTCGGACTCGGGCAAGTCCGGGAGCTTTTCCCAGGTGAGCTGCGTCTTGTTACCGCTTCCACCCGCGGGTGGCTGTAGCGTCAGCCGGTTCCCCGACAACGTATAGAAACGCTTGTAGTCGGAGCCGGCGCCGCGGGTGTTGAGACTGCCCTCCAGGTGGTGCGTCAGAAACCCCTCGGCCTCGTTGACGGTGAACGTGCCGAAGTACGAGCTGTAGCTCGAATAGGAAGCGAGCGCCTCTTCGGGCGTCCGCTGGTTGCCGGCATACGGCCGCCGGTCAGGCTGCATGATCGTGACACCCATGTAGCCGGCCGGGTCGTAGATGATGTAGCCGAGGCGGTCCTCAATAGGGGGCTCCAGCAGCTCACCACCAGCAGCAAATCGCTCGATCCTGACCAGCCTCCACGCGCCGGCGAATTGGCTCTTTAGATCCGCTGTGGCGAGGTCGACGACCGGGGTCTCTTCAGCGACCTCGGCGGCTGGGGCGCTACCACTGCAGGCGGACAGCGCGACGAGACCCAATAGCGTGATCAGCTTCCTGGGCATCTTCTCTTCCTCCGGAATCCCGTGGGCCTCGACATCACGAGTCTACAAGCATCCGTGGGCGACGCCAGTGAGCGCCGGCAGAAACGCTCTAGGCCGAGTGCCGACCGACGACACGTTGGGATGACAGCGCCGCGGGGCGACGGCTACGTGAGGATCTCTTGTGCTCGCACGCGAGTATCCAGATAGACCTAACGTTGGATTCAAGGAGGCGACCATGAGGCTCTCTGGCACGGACCTACTCCCAGTGCTGGCCATCATTGGCGGGGGGGCCGTCGGCGTGGTTGCCTCCGGCACCCTCTTTCTCTCGTTGGGCCCCGACTCTGTGCCTGTCGACGTGGTCTCGGCCACGCTCGCGGCGTCGCCGATCGCGGCGCAGGCCGGTACGCTCGCTGGAATCGTGAGGACGGAAGGCAGCAACCAGGGGCTCTCCAAGGTGCAGATTTCAGTGGAGGGCACCGGTCGTGGCGGCCTGAGCAACAACGAGGGCCGGATGATGATTCTCGGGGTGCCGCCCGGTGAGCACACGGTCGTCGCGCAGCTGATCGGCTACCGGTCGGTCACGCAGACGGTCACGTTCGTCGCAGGCGAGACGGCCGCCCTCGACATCCGGCTCTTCGAGACCGCGGTCCCGGTCCGGGGCTTGGTCGTCACCCTCGTAGGCGCCGGCAGCCAGACCTTGCTGCGCGGCGTTCGCTCGACAGCCGTCCAGAACGAGCCGCTCCTCTACGTTGACGGCGCGCGGATTACGCGAGAAGAGTTCGAGGGCATGAACCCGATGGACATCGAGCGCGTCGAGGTCATCAAGGGGGATGAGGCAGTCGCGTGGTACGGTGGAGAAGCTTCCGTTGGTGTGATTAAGATTGAGCTGAAGCACGAGGCCCCAGAGCCGATCAGTCTGGACATCCCGCGCCAACCGGTCTTCACGCCGTTCACGGTCGCACCGAGTATCCAGAACGTAGAAGAAATCCGAAGGGCGATGGTCGACGCGTATCCTCAGGAGTTACGCGCCGACGGCATCGGCGGCACGGTGGGTGTCTACTTTTTCATCGACGTGGACGGGACAGTGCGGGACAATCGAGTCAACCGGTCTTCGGGACACCGGGCTTTGGACGATGCAGCGCTGGCTGTCGCCGACGTGTTCAGGTTCTCGCCCGCCTTGAACCGAGACCAACGCCGTCCCGTCTGGGTCAGCTTCCCGGTCACGTTCCAGGTGCGGTAGCGTCACCGAGCGCCCCCGTCAGATCCCCTGGCTACACGTGTTCGTGGAAGGCGTGGTGATAGCGCCGGAGTGCGAATCGTGGGGATCTTCCGGCGTTCGGGCTCCCATACTGACAACGCTCCGGTTCGGGGTTACGCTCCTGCCGCGTGGCCTGGTAACCCGTCCGCGCTGAGACCAACGCGGAGGATCTAGGATGAACGGCAAGCTGAAGATCGCAGGGATCGCTACGGGAGTGGTACTCCTGATCGGCGTGACCAGCTGGGTGTACACCGCTCCTTACGCAGGCAACGAGGGACTTCAGCGTACGCCCGGTGTGATAATCGGAGGGACGGATACTCCCGCCCCGAACGACTTCAGCACCGTCAATGACGTGGGGGCCACTCTGCTGATGAAGCAGGGCGGCTTCCCGCCGTTCGTGATCTATCTTTCGTATGTGGGGACTCCCGAGGGTGTGATCACCGCCACCCGCCCGGACGGGGGATACTGGGCGCAGCGTGTGAGAGACGGTCA
>JADFMD010000153.1 GCA_022564055.1 Gemmatimonadota bacterium | reverse complement strand
TCTCAATGCCGGTCGCCACGTCGTGAAGCCAGATCTCCGAACGCCCCCCGCGACTGGACTGGAAGGCGATCTGCTCTCCATTCGGCGAAAAGCGCTGCGAAAAGTTGTTTCCGATGCTTTGCGAGATCTGTTGGTGGTCCTCGGACGATCCGAGTTCCATGCGGAAGAAGGTGGCCTCATGACTCCAAACGGAGTAGGCGATCCGCCCGGTGGACGAGTATATCGGTGCGCTGGCGCCCGCTCCGTTCGTCAGTTGGCGAAGCTCGCTGGTGTCGACCTCGACATCCCAAATGTCGCCGCCGCCGCCGAGGGTGGTTGATGTCACAAACAGGATCCGGTGGTCGTCGAGTCCCCAGGCCGGACTCCCGTTCGAACTCGGATTGGCGACAAGAGGAATCGGCTCGCCACCTGATGCGGGGATCAGATAGACGGCGCTCAGCGATCCTGGGGGCACCCGCGAAAAGGCGATCCATTCTCCGTCGTGTGACCATGCCGCCCGAAGGTCGACCGTCCCGGGAGTTGGCATCGTCAATCGGGTTTCCTCCCCACTCATGACTTCGACTTTCCACAGAGCGACGCCCGTGGCTTCGACCCGTGAAAACACGAGTTCACGCCCGTCTGGAGACCACGGTTGTGACCCAATCGCAGCGATCGCGGTGAAGCGATCGAGATATTGGAAGTGGGTTTCAGCCACCCTCCGTCTGGATCCCCCGGTTGGTGGAACCCAATAGACGTTCATGCCCGATCCATCGTCCGAGATGAACGCGATCTTGGAACCATCGGGCGACCAACGCGGCATTATCTCGTCGTTCGGCCCGCCCGCCACGATTTGAAGTTCCCCGCCAGCCACAGACGCAACCGCGATGTCCATCGTCCCGTTTAACGTGTAGTCGTACGCGATCTGGCTCCCATCCGGTGACCAGCTGCCGGATAAATTAAGGCCTGCGGTGGTGGTTAACGGTGAGATCGTTAGCGTGGGCAAGGTGCTGTCCGCCGAGTCACCACTGCCCCAAAGCATTCCGGCGCCGACTCCCAGCCCTACCAATAACGCCGCCGCTGCTAGGGCCGGGACGGAAAACCAGCCATGTGATCGCCCGTTTGTCGCGTCGGCGCGTATGTCGAAGAACCAAGCGAGCGAGAGCGCGACGGGGAAGCCCAGCAAACCGGCCCAAAGAACGATATCCACCGCGCCGTCCGAGAGCCCGATTCGCGGGAACGCTATGTCGGCGAACTCGAGCGTCGCGAAGGCCGCCGCCGCATATACCACGCCGGTGCGAACGACCTTACGCCGCTTGAGCTCGGCGAGCAGTCCAGGTTCGGTGTCCATGGTGCAACTATGCTACTAGGCGTCGCTTGGTAAGGACAGGAAGGGTGGCCGCTCAGCTACGTGGCCGAGTCGTCCTTGGATGTGGTGCACCCTAACGGCCTCAGCCGGTGCCGTTCCCGTCCAGCTCGGTACGATTCTTCCAGTTCCACCAAAGGAGAAGCTCCGCGTCGTGCCGCTCTTCGGTGGCGTAGTAGACTGCGCACCGGAACACGTAAAGCACGCACGGGTCGATCGGTCCGCCCTGAAGCACACAGAGCCGTTGGTAGAGCCGCGCTGGATCACGACCCTCGAGATCGGCCACCCGCTCGATGCCCAGGGCGCGAAGATCTGCGCTGATGCTGGGGCCGATGCCGGGAACCTCTTGCAGGGGGTCTAATTTCACGGGCGTCGGGTCCAAATGAGCACCACGCCGCACGGAAACGTCCCGTCGGGGTCGACGAGGTTCCGATACTCGATGGGGGCGCCCAACCCCTGGTAGACCTCCAATCCCTCGATGTCTTCGGGGCGGAGCAGGTCGAAATCCCAATCGAACATAGGCACACCGTCCAGGTACGGTCGCAGATGACATGAACCACCGTCTCCGATGTCGATACGACGCCTGCTCACGATCTCCGTGGCAGGCCGTCCGTGCATGGAGGTCACCCCCACAGTCACACCCGGAACGCGTGAAAGAAGGTCGGAGGCCACCTTGGGGGCGATGAGCTCGACGTCATGCCGTGTAAACCGGCTGCCCCAGGCAGTTCGTGCTCTCCGGAAGAAGCCGGTCCGATCGAGATAGGCGGAGCCGACCGTCACCACAATCGGCTCGAGCTCGATCGGTCGGGTAGACATGGAGACGCGGACCTCCATTGTCTTCCCAGGCTCGACGCGGACGTTCGTCGTGCGCGGGGCGTAGCCCAGGCGCGAGAACCGGACCTTCATTTCGTTCGGCTGCAGGCCGGTCAGAGCAAAGCGACCCTGCGGGTTACTGAGGGTACGGACTGGCGTGTCGGCCATCACCGTGATTTCCACGTCCGAGAGCCCATCGATTCCTCCCTCGTCGGTAACCCTGCCGAAGATCCGTCCGAGTCCCAGCGGTTCCGATCCGGCCGGTCGATGGAGGAGGAATAGAAACTCGGCGTCCCAGGGAACCGGCAGCTCCCCCTCGAGGGTCCGATAGCCCGCTCGCTGAGCGATGATGCGATACCGACCTCGCTGGAGGCGGCCGAGCTCGATCCGACCCGCCTCGTCGGATATCGCCCGTAAACCGACCCCGGGCAATTCCACGCTCGCGTCGCTGACCGGCGCGCCGGTCTCGGCGTCCGCGATTCGGCCGATCCGGAGGAATCCGTCAACGTTTGGGACATCTGGGCCCGTCCGACGTGTGAGCTGGAGGCGGGTGCAGCCCACCATCACACCGCCGTCGCAGGCGCGCTGGTAGAGGGTGACGGCGCGGGCCAGATCCCGGGTTACGCCTGCTCCCGTTTCGTACATGAGTCCGAGGACGTTGCAGCTCAGCAGTTCTCCGTCGTCGCAACGTTCACGGTGCACCCTCTCGGTGTCCTGACTCGCCAGTGGACATGGGAGCAGGCCCAAGACCGCAGCTACGAGCACGGATTTTGTTTTCATACTGGGCTCCCTCGCCGCCACCGCGGATCGGGCCGGTGAAGCTTGGCCACAGCCACCTAGCCATAGTCGGACCATTTGTCGGCACCGTCCAGGGGCCGTGGGCCGGCGACCCCTTGTTCGGGGATTGTCATCCCCATATACTAAACCGTTAAGTTTAGTATTGGAGTTGCACATGGTAGCCTTTTCAGAAGAAAAGCTCGACCTGACCTTTGCCGCGTTGGCGCACCCCACACGACGGGCGATCCTCACCAGGCTCGCTACCGAGGGGAGCGCCTCGGTCAGCGAACTGGCAGAGCCATTCGACGTTTCTCTCATGGCCATCTCGAAGCATCTGAAGGTCATGGGAGAGGCGGGCCTGATTCGGCGTGAAAAGGATGGTCGCGTGCGCCGTTGTTCCTTCGATCCCGGCTCCATTGAGATCGCGAATAACTGGATCGAAGCACACCGCAGATTCTGGACACAGCAACTGGATTCGCTGGCAGCCTTCCTGGAAAGACCGGGAACGGGTGGAGATAGCGAGCGATCAGCCAACGAGGGAGGAGAACTCGAATGAGCGTCGACACCACCACTTCCATACGGATCACCCGCGTGATCCAGGCCAAACAGCAGGCGGTCTGGGACGCCTGGACGCAGCCGGAGCAGATGAAGCAGTGGTCGTGTCCCGAACCCGGGGGGGTCCAGGACATCGCCAGTGACTTCCGGGTTGGCGGCTCCTACACGATCTCGATGCGGGTCGACGGCAACGCCCACACGGCCATCGGCACGTACAAGGAAATCGACGCGCCGAACCGACTGGTCTACACCTGGGACTGGAAGGAGGAGGACAATCGCATGGGTGAGACGCTGGTTACGGTGGAGTTCGAGGCTCGCGGTGATGCGACCGAGGTCGTGCTCCTCCACACCGGCTTCCCGGCGGTCGAGGCGAAGGAGGCCCATGAGGAGGGCTGGGGCGCCTGCATCGCGCACTTCGAGGCGCTCTTCTCATGACCGGTCCAAGAGACTTCTGACCGGGACCCACGGCTCTCCTGAACCCCATCGGTTTTCTTGGTGAGTTCGGGGGAGTTCGGCCCGCGCTCTTCTTGCGCGGCCTCCTGCGCGAAACCACTATGCCGTGGTCGACACGGCACCCACCCGGCGTGTCACAGCCCCATTTTTCAGTGAGGCCGTCATGTCACTTTCCGATCGCTCGAAACGTCCGGTTCCCTTCGGCCTCGCCCTGACGCTACTCCTGGGATGTGCCGGTGCGTACACCGTGGGGAGTACGCCATCGCCGACCGCCATTTCATCGGGTTTCATGCTCCCGCCGAGCGGCACCACGGGCACACCGGCGGACGACGTCACCGACCCCGCACTGAGAAACCTTCCGAACCCCAATCCGACTGTGATTACGCACTGGGCAGTACTGCCTGACGGTCGGGTATGGGGCTCGACGGCGGGCGCCGATATCGGACCCGACGGACACGTGTGGGCCTACGACCGGTGCGGCGGGGGCCTCGACGGCGGCTGCGACAGAAATCTCGTCGATCCGATCGTCAAATACGACAAGGACACCGGAGAGCTGTTGGCCAGCTTTGGTAGGGGCTTGTTTGTGACCCCTCACGGAATTCACGTCGACGACGACGGAAACGTCTGGGTGACCGACTTCGCCGGAAACGAGGCCCGTACGAAGGGTCACCAGGTGATCAAGTTCAGCCCGGAGGGCGAGGTCCTGATGCGACTCGGCGAGGCCGGCGTGCCGGGAAGTGGTCCCGGCCAACTCAACCAGCCGAACGATGTGATCACGGCTCCGAATGGGGACATCTTCGTCGCGGACGGGCATAGCGGACAGGGTCAGAACCCCGCCCCGGGCTCCACCGGACGCATCCTGAAGTACACGGCCGACGGCGAGTTCATCAAGGAATGGGGGGAGATCGGGATCGGTCCCGGCGAGTTCCGGACCCCTCACGCGTTGGAGTTCGACTCGCGAGGTCGCCTCTTCGTGGCCGACCGGGGCAATCATCGGATCCAGATCTTCGACCAGGACGGGAACTACCTCGACTCGTACTACCAGTTCAGCCGGATCAGCGGCCTGTTCATCACCGATGATGACATGCTGTACGCGATCGACTCCGAGACGAGAGATACGAACCACCCCGGCTGGAGCACCGGCATCCGAATCGGGAGCGCCAATGCCGACGTGGTCACCGCGTTCATCCCGGGGCACGCCTATCAAGACCGGCCCTGGAACACCGCCGGGGAAGGCATAGCGGTTGACGGCGATGGAAATGTGTATGCGGCGGAGGGGCCGGGGTCCCGGCCTGCCGTGGATGGCGGGCTGACGAAATACGTGAGACAGTAGCCGCTGGTCTAGGTGGCTACGGTTCTCGGTGCCTACCGTAGAGTTCGGCGTCACTAACGCTCACGCCGTCTTGGTTTTGCGTTCAATTCTAGGAGGAACGATGATTCGCCCAGGTACATTGCTGCGGTTTCGATTGGCGACCTTCGCTCTCGTCGCGTCGCTCCACGGCGGAGCGTTGAAGGGACAGACCGCGTCACCCCCTTCCGAGCCCCCGGCCGACTGGGGCGCGGTCTCCATCAACCTCGAAGACGTCCCGTACCCGCATCCCGTTCAATTCCTAGATCGGAATCTGTTCGGCCAGGACGTGCGGATCGCGTACATGGACGTGGCGCCCGTCGGCGAGCCGAACGGCCGAACCGTCGTGCTGTTGCATGGTGGGAGCTACTACGGCTGGTACTGGAAATACACCATCGAGGCGCTCCGCAACGAGGGGTATCGCGTGGTGGTGAAAGACCGACTCGGATGGGGCCGCTCGTCCAAGCCGATCCTTCCGTACAACATCAATCTGCACGCGTCCAACACCAAGGCGATTCTCGACCACCTCGGCATCTCCCAGGCGGCCGTCGGAGGCCACTCCTGGGGCGGACAGATGGCGAGCCGCTTCGCTTTCCTGTATCCGGAGACCACGACCGAGCTCTTCATGGTGAACGCGATCGGGTTGACGGGTTCA
>JADFMD010000152.1 GCA_022564055.1 Gemmatimonadota bacterium | reverse complement strand
GGACGTTCGCCGGGCGGGGCGCCTCCACCGACGTCGTGCACGCCGCCGCCCGCGCCTACGTCAACGCGCTCAACAAGGCCGAACAGGCCGAGGCCCTCAAGGGGGCGAAGTTGGAGAAGGAGAGCTCGCTCGGGAGCCTGCCTTGAGGTGGCGGATCGCCGTCCTCGGCGGAGACGGTGTCGGCCCCGAGGTCATGGAGGCGGCTCTGGAGGTGCTGAGAGCGGCGGCAGGGCGCTTCGGCCATGAGTTGACCACCGACATTCAGGACGTGGGATACGCCGCATACGAGCGGAGTGGGAACCCCCTTCCCGAGGAAACCTTGGCAGCCTGTCACGATGCCGACGCCGTGCTTCTCGGGGCGGTCGGGGATCCGCGCTCGGAGGAGGTGCCCGTCGAGCTGCGCCCGGAGGCGGCACTCCTGGCCCTTCGTAAGGAGATGGGTTGTTACGCCAATCTTCGCCCGGTTCGGCTCCTCCCCGCCCTGGCGTCTGTCTCTCCGTTACGCCCGGAGATCGTGAAGGGCACCGACCTCGTGATCGTTCGCGAGTTGGCCGGTGGGCTCTATTACGGCGAGCCGCGTGGCCCCCTCGACGACGGGCGAGCCGCGGTTGACACCATGAAATACCATCAGGACGAGGTGGCCCGCATCGCTCGGGTGGCCTTCGAGACGGCGCGTGGGCGCAGGAACAGCGTGTTATCGGTGGACAAGGCCAACGTACTGCACAGCTCACGACTCTGGCGCAGGGTGGTGAACGAGATCGCCGAGGAGTATTCGGACGTCGAGTGCGACCACATGCTGGTCGACCGCGCCGCAATGGAGCTGGTGCTGAACCCTTCGAGCTTCGACGTGATGCTGACGCCCAACCTGTTTGGTGACGTGCTCAGCGATGAGGCTGCCGCGGTCATCGGATCCATCGGCCTGCTGGCCTCCGCGAGCATCGGAGGGGATGGCGGCATCTTCGAACCGGTACACGGATCCGCACCGGACATCGCCGGCACGGGGACCGCCAACCCACTCGCGATGATCCTCTCGGCCGCCCTCCTGCTCCGCCACGTCTACTCGCTCGAAGCGGAGTCCGCGGCCATCGAGAGCGCGGTGGCACAGGTGCTGGAGGACGGGCTCCGAACCGCTGACCTGGCCGGAGACGGCGAGGCAGCCGTAGGAACGGCAGAGATGGGGTCGGCGGTCGCCGCTGCCATCTCGAGTGAAAAGGTGAGCGCCGATGCCTAGAACCATGCTCGACAAGATCTGGGATGCGCACGTCGTTCACAGCCAGGCCGACCGCCCGGACCTGTTGTACATCGACCTTCACCTCATCCACGAGGTGACTTCACCGCAGGCGTTCGAGGGGCTTCGGCTCGCTGGACGAGGGGTGCGGCGGCCCGACCTGTGCGTGGCCACGGTGGACCACAATGTGCCGACCACCGACCGGTCGCTTCCGATTCTGGACGATTTGGCTCGAATCCAGATCGAGACGTTGCGCAAGAATGCCGAGGAGTTCGGCATCACACTTTACGACATCGATAGCCCGCACCAGGGGATCGTCCACGTGATGGGACCGGAGATGGGGATCACCCAGCCCGGCATGACCATCGTCTGCGGAGACAGCCACACCTCCACGCACGGTGCCTTCGGGGCACTCGCCTTCGGCATCGGAACGTCGCAGGTGGAACACGTGCTGGCGACGCAGTGCCTGCCGATGTCCCGTCCGAAATCCATGGAGATCCGCGTGAACGGTGATCTCCCCTTGGGTGTCACCGCCAAAGACCTGATTCTGGCGATCATCCGCCAGATCGGGGTGGCCGGCGGCGTCGGACACGTGATCGAGTATACCGGAGAAGCCGTGCGCGCCCTGTCCATGGAGGCCCGCATGACCGTGTGTAACATGTCGATCGAGGCCGGTGCGCGGGCGGGGATGATCGCGCCCGACGAGGAGACCGTGCGCTATCTGCGGGGTCGGCCGGGTGCTCCCGAAGGAAAGACATTCGACGAGGCGGCAACCCGATGGGTAGAGGTCGGAACCGACGCGGGAGCCGTTTTCGACCAGACCGTGGAGATCGACGCCGCCGCACTGGAACCCTACGTGACGTGGGGCACCAACCCGGGGATGTCCGTGGGGATCACGGGCGCGGTACCGGGCCCTGAGCAGGAAGCGTCCCCCGATGACCGAGAGGCCGTGGAGAGAGCGCTGGAATACATGGCGCTCGAGGCGGGTACGCCCATCCAGGAGATCGAGATCGACCGGGTGTTCGTCGGATCATGCACGAACTCACGTATCGAAGACCTGCGCGTCGCTGCGAGCGTCCTGAAGGGAAAGCGGGTGCACGAAAGGGTGAAGGCGATGGTCGTTCCGGGCTCCGCGACCGTCAAGCGCATGGCAGAGGAAGAGGGCCTGGACCGGATTTTCCGAGACGCGGGGTTCGAGTGGCGTGAAGCGGGATGCTCGATGTGCCTCGGCATGAACCCCGACATCCTGGCCCCCGGCGAGCGCTGCGCTTCCACCTCGAACCGGAACTTCGAAGGGCGGCAGGGACGTGGAGGACGGACTCACCTCGTGAGCCCGGCAATGGCTGCCGCGGCTGCGGTATCGGGACACTTCGTCGACGTAAGAGATTGGATGTAGCCGTGGATCCGTTCACCTCCCATACGGGCCGGGTCACGCCGCTGGATCGGGTCGACGTCGACACCGATCAGATCATCCCCAAACAGTTTCTGAAGCGAATCGAGCGAACCGGGTACGGGGAGTTCCTTTTTTTCGACTGGTGCCGCGGGAAAGACGGCTCGCGCGACCCTGAATTCGTGCTCAACCGGCCCGAGTACCAGGGAGGCACCGTGCTGGTCGCCGGGCGCAACTTCGGGTGTGGATCTTCACGGGAGCACGCTCCGTGGGCGCTGCTGGACTATGGCTTCCGGGCCGTAATCTCATCCAGCTTCGCCGATATCTTCATGAGCAACTGCTACCAGAATGGTCTCCTGCCCGTCGTGCTCGCAGAGGCCGACGTGGCCCACGTCATGGCGGCCGCACTCGTAGGGGACGGCTACGAGGTCACGGTGGACCTGGAAGCCCAAGAGGTCCGGGATGGCAACGGCTGGACCGCCGGGTTCTCGATCGACCCATTCCGGCGTGACTGCCTGCTGAACGGCTTGGACGACATCGGCCTTACGCTCACGCTCGAAAGTGAGATCCAGGCCTTTGAGGAAACGAGGGGGAGGTAGGCACTGGGACCACACCCCGGATTCCCTGCTGTCAAACGTCCTAAATTTTCGGCTCGAACACTGCGTCAGAGCCGGCGTAATCCTGCCCGTGAAATAGGGCGTCACGCAGCTTCCCGACCGGGTTCAACCAGTGTTCTTGCGGTGGGAGCTGCTCGGGTTCGTCCTGAAGATCTGGCGCAAGGTCGACCGATCCGGGTATTCTCTGTGCTGTATTTACATCGACGCTTCGGCCCTTATGCTGCGAGAAGTGTCGCATAAAAAGAGTTGAAGTCAACGACCACCACCAGAGGTGGTGGCTTGAGGGGTTCGCCCGGAGGGCTTACTGGTTGGTCGAGTCTCCGAAGAGGTCATAGCTCTTTCGTTGCCGCTCCGTTTGCCGCTCACGTTCTTCCTGGTACCGTACGTACCGGCGAATCATTTCCTCATCTACCCCCACGGTGCTCACGAAGTATCCGCGGGCCCAGAAGTGATTCCCCCAGTACGGCTTCTGCCTCAGCTTCGGGTAGCTCTTGAACACCTTGATCGCCAGCTTCCCCTTCAGCAACCCCATGAACTGCGACACCGATACCTTCGGCGGGATCGAACACACCAGGTGCACATGATCCGGCTGCACCGAAAGCTCCCATACCGCTACGTCCCGCCACTCCGACAGCACCCGGATGTCCCGTTCCACCAGCTCCCCGACCGCTCCCGTCAGGATCCGGAACCGGTACTTCGGCACGAATACGATGTGGTAGTCACACCGGTAAACTACATGCGACAGCTTGCGGTACTTGCTCATTCCCAACAATACCGGCGTGCCCGCCGGTAGGCGACGGGACTAGCCCGTACGGCACATCACCACCGTCGAAGACGGTGGGTTTTCACGTTGCACTAAAAACCTCAGTGTTCACCCGTCCACTGAACCGGGACAGCTCCAATCCGAGTCGGCGCCGAGCGAAAGCTCAGCAATGTGCACCCAGGCCGCATCTATGGGCGCCCCGCTCACAGCGTCGACGACCCTCCCGGTTATCGTGCCGGTCTGGGCGGATAGGGCCGGCGCACCCACCAGTGCTGGTATCGCGAGTACAGCAGCGGCTCGCATCGTTAACGAACAAAAAGATCGGCACATTGTCCCTCCTCCTCAGTGTCAGCTGAATCACGACGGGATTCTCCTTCGAAGCTTTACTATCGTCAGACTATTGTCAGTCGTGTGTCAGTAGTGGTACGTGTCAACGGGAAGCACTGCGCGCTTTCGGCTAGGTCCCGGCGGTTGAGATACTGCTGGTACGCGGTGCAAGAGCCGTATGACAATCCGGACCATCTCTTGCTGGATTTCGTCATGTGACCTCCCGGGTGGATGACTCGTGATCGGAGCCATTACTCTCGTTGTCCGCATGTAAATGATGATTGGGTCACGAGCCCCGCACCAGTCGGGATTTGGCTGATCCGTTGTGGGGAAATTCCCCACATGATGTCTCTCCCTTGAAGTCCCGGGTCCAGATCGCGTTGGGCATCTCGGTAGTGCTATCGGGGCGACCGGGATGACGAGCTACAGCTCCGAGAGAAGTCCTACCCGTAGGGCGAACCGCACCAATTCGGATCGGTGCGTCAAGCCCAGCTTTTCCGTGATTCTTGCCCGGTAGGTGTCCACCGTCTTCGGAGAGATGAACAGCTTCTTCCCGATCTCCCGGGAGCTGAAGCCCCCTGCCGTAAGCGCTAGAACTTCCTGTTCTCGTGAGCTCAGGCTGTGTAGGCCGGGGTCGTCCGCCTCCTCGGACTGCTTGTAGCGCTTCAGGAGGAGAGTGGCGGCCTTCGGAGGTAGATAGACCTGCCCTCTTGCCACCACCTTCACCGCCTCGATCAAGTCGGTGTCGGCGCTGGTCTTGGTGAGGTAGCCGCTCGCGCCGGCGTCCACGACCGGCACGAGGTATTCCTCTTCCGCATGTGCCGTCAACACGAGAATTTTGGTATCCAAGTTCAGGGCGGCGATTCTGCGTGTCGCCTCGAGTCCGCTCGACCCCGGCATCGAGAGATCCATCAGCACAACATTCGGCTTGAGGATTCGCGCCTGATCGACCGCGTCGTCTCCAGTAGAAACCTCTCCCACGACTTCCAGCAAAGGCTCACTCTCGAGGAGGGCGCGAATGCCCGCACGGAACATGGCGTGGTCGTCCGCGATCAATATCCTTGTGGACTCAGCCATCCATCCCCTCTCCAGGCTGTTGTGGAATCGTGAGTTGAACTCGCGTCCCACTTCCCGGTGCGCTCTCGACTATCACCGATCCGCCGGCGCTGGCAGCCCGTTCCTTCATCCCCAGCAAGCCGAGTCCAGCCCCATCGCCGATCCTCCCGCCGTCGAACCCGTCCCCGTCGTCCTCCACTACGGCGACGACTGCGCTCCCTTCCGCATGGATGGCAACATTTACCATTGTAGCCCTCGAGTGCCGCACGACGTTCGAAAGGGCCTCCTGTACCACCCGGTACAAGACCAAATTCCCGTCCTCGTTGAGGAGTTGGTCCACCGCGCCCGCATCGAAAGACGTTCGTATCGCCTGGTTCTCGAACAGATTACGGATGTGAGCCTGTAACGCCGCCACGACGCCCGCGTCCTCCAGTGCGGGAGGTCTCAGGCCGCGCGCGATTCGCCTCACCCCTTCGGCCACTTCTTGGAGCCCCTCCCTGAGCTCCTGCATGAGAGTCTCACGGCGCGCAGCGCCCCCCTCCAGCTCCAGGAGACGAAGATG
>JADFMD010000151.1 GCA_022564055.1 Gemmatimonadota bacterium | reverse complement strand
CGAAGACCTCACCCCGCGTGATCCGGCTCACCTGGCCGAACTCGACGGTGAAGATCACGTCGTCCGCACGACCGTTCAGAAACTCCCAGGAGCCCCCTTCGTCGGCATCCCAACGAATCAAGCCGTCGATCTCCTCACCGGACTGCGTCACCAATGTGCCGACCAGGGGGTGGCCTCCATCGAACGCGTCGTAGCCGACAACCGCGTCCGCCTCGTGGAACCGCAAGATCCGGAACTCCTCCCACTCGACCTCCACCAGACCAAGCCCCGGATCCGAGATCTGAATTCCGCGATTTCTGCGATCGACGTCCCTGTCACCCGTGAGGTCCAACTCGTCTCCGTCGACGAGCACGACCCGAGCTCCCCCCGCCCTACGTGTCACCCCCTCGATCCGCGCGATCGAGGCAATCTCGCCGAACCGAATCTCCCGGTTCCTACCTCCCTCCATCTCTTCCCCGTCCAGCACGTCGGACTCCATGATCTCGTCCAGATCCCACGAGACGTAGCCGGTGTACCGATTTCCCTGGACGTCCTCGACGGTTCCGTAAAGCCGGTGAGCCCTGGCCCGGACTCCGGGCGGTGCGGCGGAGAAGTCGATCCGATCGAGATCCCTCCAGCGCAGATCGACTTCAGATCGACCGGGGACGTCCACCACGATCCCCCGATTCGACCTCCCCAGGTTCCTGGAGCGATCATCCAGCTCCACCACTTCACCTGAACGCAACGTCAGCTCCACCCGGTCGTCCTCCACGACACGAAGAGACCGAAGGTGTCCGAACCTGATCCCGGACGCGGCGGTGGATGGGAAATCGGGGTCGGCCTCTCTCCACGAGATCCGGAAACCCTGAAGATCGATGAAACGGAGCGGTGGCCCGTCGGCGCCCTTCGCTTCCAGCCAGGCCATGTAGTTCTCGGCCGGGATCTCCTTGGAGCCGTCCAGTATGTCCACCCAGCTGCCCTCGTTCCGATCCCAGCGGATGAACCCCTCGTGCACGTCGCCTGACGTGGTGTAGAGCCGACCCCAAATCCGGTCGCCATCCTGTGCCCACACGGGGCTGGCGAGCACTGCCACACACAACAACGACCGGCCCAACGCACGGAATTGTGCCATATCCACCCTTTAGAACGCCGGTTAGAACCCCGAACGGGAATCCCTCTATCGTACGGCCTCCGGACAGGGATGTTTCAACGAGGGTGCAGGGATCCTACCCGCCTATCGAAGCCGCGTCGAGGTCATGGGACGGACCCTTCAAATACGCGGGAATTCGGGGGAAGGCTGTTGAGCAGCCTTCACGATCGGACGAGGCTCAGAAAAAGGTTTGCCAGGAGATCGTGAGGGTCCGGTCGGACGAGAGCTGGGGACCGTTGAGGTCTTCATGGACCGCGTAGTACCACTCGAACAGGAGCCGGTGGCCTGCGGCCGGTCCTTCTCGCATAAAGAAGCTGATACCAAAGGGGATCTGCACACGCTCCCCCCCTTGAAAGAAGGAGTTGGCGCTGGGATCGCTCGCACCGTCCGTCCCCGGGTCGGATCCGCTCACGTCACCCCAGTTCTCGTAGAGGACCCGCATCGAGACGCTCACCCAGTCCGAGAGATTGTGGGCGCCCCAGGCGGTGAAGTTGAACTCGTTCCCGAGGCGATAACCGCGCCAGTTGTCCATCACACGTATGACCGAGTTCACCTGGCCGCCGACGGAGGCGACGTCGTTCTGGGTCAGAAAGGTCCCGCCAACCAAGATGTCGTACGTTCCGGAGCTAGTCTGCATGGCATAAGGAAGTATCTCCCTGACCCCTGAGGCGCCCACGTCCCGCTTTCTGAGCTTGCCCGTCGGGATCGTGCCACCCAGGGTCAAGCTCAACCGGTACTGGTCCATCTCCAGGAGATTGAAGAGCCCCCGAATCGCGACATCACCCCAAGCCTCGGACGTTGTCTCGAAGAGGAACGTGTCGGTGGTGTTCAACATCTTGGTCTGAACGACTGGCATCGAGGCCTCCAGCGTCATCCAGCCGAACAGGCCGAGCCGGAGGTCCAGTTCGGCGGTCTGTCTGTCGAGGCTCAAGGGAGCGGTGCTGAAGACGTCCAGAACCTCGTCGGATGAGATGGGCTCCGTACCGAAATTTGTACCTCTGAACTGCTCCTGGTAGTAGCGCACGCCGATGTAGAGGTCGCGATTCCGGATGAGAAAGTCGGACATGACCCCGGCCGGGGCATGCCCGTCGGGACGTTCGGACGTCCACCTAGCCGTTTGCGCCACAGCTGGGAATCCCGTTTGCGCCAGAGCTGGCGCTGCCGTCAGCGCGCTGGCAAGCAGCAGGCTGGTATATGCCGTCTTGCGAATCATGGTCCTTACCCGGCGATTCGAAGGTATTTTCTCGACGGCGAAGTATGAGGAGGGTGACGGTAATAAACAAGTGTTTAGTTTTGACTGCAGTGCTCGCCTATTCGCAGCACGCGTTGAAGGACGATCTCAGGTATCAGTGCAGGTCCGATCTATAACCCAATGTGAATAAGCCTTTTGACGTTGTACCCGATGTGACCACAGATGCCTGGTGCCCTCACCCTGACGAACTCGAGGCCTGGCTCTGCTTCATGGAATTTTAGGTGAACATGTGTTTCTGATTTCGGTGCGGCGAGGAGGTGATCCCGAGTATCTCAATACGACGTGGGCGTCGGCTCGCTGGGGGTGGAGCCGGAGTGGATCTCACCGACGTGGGGGGGGCTGGTCCTCGGTCGTTATGGGGCGCGCGGGCGCCATGAGTCCTACGGGCACACGGGTGCTACGGGCGCGCGGGCGCTACTTGATTCGAGCTACGAACTCGACGTTGCCGGTGTTATCCGGGCCGATGTAGCTGAGGTCGTTGTCGAGCGTCCAACGAACGTGGGTCACGCAAGAGTCGAAGTTCGCGGGCGCACCGCAACCGAGCGAGACAGGTGTGTAAGTCCACGTACCGGCCCCGTCGTTCGAGTACTCCACCGTAGCGGTCACGCCGGACGGGAGGTTGTTCACCACGCTGCCGACCTTGAAATCGAGCTCCACGGCGATCGAGTCCACGACCACCACACTTGTGGCGTCATCCGTACCGTCGTTGGTGATGGTAAGGGTGTACGTGAGCTCGGTGCCGGGCACCTGCGTGCCAGTGGGGCTCACCGCCTTCCCCGTGGTGAGGTTGGGCTTCACGACTTCGATGAAGACCCAACCGGAGTCGCTCACCACGCTACTACTGATCGAGCGAGCCTCCAGATAGAGAGAGTCCAGAGTACCCGCCGCGACGTCGGCCACGCTGTACCAAACGAAGGCGCTGTCGGCGGTGCTAGCAGGGACGCCAACGATCAGGGCGCTGTCTGGGGTCGCCCCTTGTGTGACGCTGGGCCCGAGGATCGAGTCGACGGTCAGGAAGGTGGCCACATCGCCGGGGAAGCCCAGGAGGTCGAAGTCGTCGATGACGCTCGAGCCGTTGGTAATGCTGAGTCGATAAGAATAGGGCGTTCCGTTGCTCGGGAGCACCTTCAGAGTATCCACACCGTCAGTCGTGACGGAGACGGCATAGGTGACGTTGTCGTCGTCGGCTAGAAGAGCGGCGACGTCAGAGGTGATCTCGGCGTCGGTCATTTCTCCTTCGTGGACGGCGAGGTAGAAAACGCTGCCGGGGAAGCCGTTGCTGAAGTCCGGCTCGTTCAGCGCCACCAACTGAATGTCGGTGGGGCTGAAGTCCAGACCATCGCCATTGGGGGGCATCGCACCACTGATGACGTTGGGCGTCCCCTGATCGATGCCGTCGACGTACAGCCGGACCCGATCGTCCTCGGTGGCATCGTCGGCATCGTAGACGAGGTGGAACACGCGCCGCACACCATCGTCCCACGGGCCCGGCCAAGAAAACCTCGGGTTCGACAGGGTCCCATCATACCGGAACTCCAACACGCCACTGGCGTTGGTCAGCAGTAGCAGAACGCGCGAGCCGTCGGGTCGGGTGAAGCCGGCCATACGGTCGGAAAAACCGGCCTCCCACTCCGCCACAACCACAAACGTGACCGCCGTCGCTCCGTTCAGATTGGTCTTGTACTTGGTGCCTTCCACGGGCGCCGAGGCAATACCCGCGTGTTGCAGATTGCTTGTTCTGCCTGCGACCGGGACGCCTAGCCCGCGATGGCCGGCGTCCAACCTCCAGGCCAGCGTGTCGTAGGTCACCGCGAGATTGACGGGACTCGCCTGATCGTCGAGCACGGTGGCCGGCACTTGGCCGGAGGGCGCCTCGTTGAACCAGTAACGGCCCAGCAACGTCGCGGTCACGACGTCGAACTCCACCTCGGCCCAGCCCTCATCGGAGACCGCGGTGTTGCTGATCGAGCGGGCATTGACGAACAGCGTGTCCACCCGCCCGTCGGAGCTATTGGCGACCGTGTACCAGGCGGTGACGGTGCTCGCGCCGCTTATCGCCATCCCCGTGATCCTGGCGCTGTCCGGCAGAGCCCCTTGGGTCACGCCGGTGCCGGTGATGGAGTCGATGGTGAGGAAGGAACCGGCGCTCGGTCCCAGCCGGGCCAACAAGTCGAAGTCCTCGATGGCGTCGGAGTTGTTGGTCACCGTGAAGTCCTGGCTGTAGCCGGTGCCCACCTGCCGCACGACCGGTGAGCCTCCTAGCCCCTTGGGCGTGACGCTCACCGCGTAGGTGTTGTTGTCGTCGTTGGCCAGCAGGGCGGTGTAGTTGGTGGAGACCTCCCCGGCGGTGAGCGCGCCGTCGTAGATCGCCGCGTAGTAGATGTCCCCATCGAACGAGCGGCAGCAGGTCTCACGGTTCGCAATGGCGAAGTACTGGCCATTGGGGATGCTGATTGTCTGGTTGAGCGGCGGATCGGTGCCGCCGGTCTTGGTTACGAGCACGCCGTTCTTGTACAGCCGCACTCGGTTCCCGGCCACCGACTCCGTGGAGTTGTACACCAGATGGTAAACCGCTCGGGTTCCATCGAATCCGGGGTCCCATTGGCCTCGGATGTTTTCCCCAGACATATAGAAGTAGAGTGTACTGGCATTGGGGGATGAGAGGGTCAAGTCGCCGGACTCCGAGCCAGAGCCGATGTGGAAGAGGCGACTGTTGGTAGTGGCAACGGCATCAACCCGCAACACGAGCTCAATGGTGGTTGCTGTGGCGCCATCGAGGGTCGTCTGAAGCTTGGTACCGTCCACCAGTATAGATGCCCGCCCCCCGTTGGCCGTGGTCGTGGACTCCCAACCCCGTCCTGTGGAGGCGACCGTGTAGGTCGGGTTCGCCCCGTCATAGGTGATGGGCAGGTTCAAGGGACTCGCCTGGTCGTCGATCAGCTGGGTGGGAGCCTGGCCGCTCGGCACCTCGTCGATCCAGTAGCGGGCCACCAACGTCGCAGCGGCGTTGACCGTCACCGTGAAGACATCATCCACGAACAATCCACCGCCATCGGTGGCCCGAATCGTGATCGTTGCGCTGCCAGTGGTGCTCGCGGTGAAACTCAGATCCAGCGTACTGTCCGCCGCGATGATGGTCGGCGTGACCAGGCCCGAATTGGTGTTGCTCTGGATCGTGAAGGTGAGCCCAGAGCCCTCCTCCACGTCGGTGAACACCGTCTCGAGGTCGCGGTAGTTGACGACCGGCGGGCTATTCTCAACGACGGTCGTGTCCGCGATCGCCGCCGCCACCGTGGGCGCACTATTCAGCGTATAGGTGATGTAAATGCCCAGTTTTACAGCATCTTGAGTCGCTGCGCCGAATGGGTCTGTTGGCCCATCGGAATAGGTATCTGCATTGTACGCTCGCTGATTGGCGGTGCCCGCATCGCCATAAAGATCGATCTTCGACCCATGATGTACGACCAGCCAATACGTGCCGGCACTCAAAGGCACCGGCGATGAAAAGGCTGATGCATACCACTGTAGGGTGCCGGTTACCGCTACGGGTTGAGCGGTGGCCACCCAGGCCCCGGGCGCCCCCGCGTTGTCTTGGTAGATGACT
>JADFMD010000150.1 GCA_022564055.1 Gemmatimonadota bacterium | reverse complement strand
TAACTCATCGAATACCGATCACCTCGCCCATCTCTGCCGAAAGTTCACGACCACGTATCACATCGAGGACGCGGCGTGTATCGACCTCGAGAACGGGACCATTCGGCACAAGCCGGACGTCGGGAGCGATACCCCCGAGGAGAGGGTCACCGACTGGATGCCAGAGGGGCCGTTTGATCTGGGGATAACGGCCGGCGCATCGACGCCCAATAACAAGATCGGGGAGGCGCTGCTGCGGATCCTGGAGATCCGGGGCGTGGAGCATCAACTCACCGGGTGACCAAAACACTCCTGGCTTCGAGCATAAGGCCGATCAGAAGCGGGTAATCACCAGGCGAAACCCGATGAAGGACCGGCGTACCCCGGGGTCCGCACCCCCCCGAATCGCGGTCCGGACGTTCCTCTCGGTATCGTTGAACGCACCGCCGCGCATGACCCAGAGAGCGTCCGCATCGAGACCCTCACGGTCGTTCGACTCGTCGTACGGATAGGCCTGGTAAGGGCTCCGCGTCCACTCCCAAACGTTGCCACTCATATCGAAGAGGCCGAAGGGGCACTCTGGACAGTCGAGGCTCCCGACGGGCGCCGTACTCCGCCCTCCGTAGTTGGCTCGGTCACGTCTCGGCTCATTCCCCCAAGGGTAGATCCTCCCGTCGGACCCCCGGGCCGCCTTCTCCCATTCGGCTTCGGACGGTAGGCTGATCCGCCATCCGTCGCTCAGCAGTCGGCTGAGCTCCGGGGGCGTCTGGGGCCATTCCATGAACGTGTTTTCGAGCCAGCGGGCATATGCGAGCGCGTCCGTCCAGGAGACGAACGCCACCGGATGGTCCGGAGGGGCCCCGAACGCCTCGTCAATGGCCCTGTATCCCGTATCCTCGACGAACGCCCCGAACTGAGCCACCGTGACCTCGTACCTGCCGATATAGAACGCTGGAAGATCCACCGTGGCTTGGGAAAGCACACCCGGCCACCATTCATTGTCGAAGGCCAGCCGGTCGATCGTGGGGTCACTGCCCATCAAGAACGGGCCGGCGGGAATCTCGACAAACCCGAGCAGCCCTTCATCCGGGAGAAACCACGCGTCCGAGCGAACGCCCATGGGATCTCCGAAACCAGCCATCAGCCGGGAAATTCGGTCCACGTCGCCGTCGGATTCGGACCGCTGCGGCTGGAGCGCCATCCAGACGGCGACCGCCAAGACAAGAGCCGCCACGAATGCCATGCCACCGAACGACGGCGGCGGCCCAGCGATGGGGGGTGGCGGCCCGTCGATGGAGGGTAGCGGCCCGTCGGCGCCCTGGCGGGGTTGCTCTACCTCCCTCACAGTGACCGCGGGGCCTCATCGCAGGCAAAGATCCAGCCATGGTCGCAAGCCCGGGCGTACAGGTCTTGCTCCGGCATTTCCATCAAATTCTGCCCCCCTTCGCGTAGGAGCAGTCGAAGGTCGATGATACGCGGGTTCGCCCGACTGAGATTTCCCGCGTCCAGCGCGTTGACGCACCCGGCCTGGAACCGGACTTCGCACGCCCTCGAGAAGTAGGCGGTCGCAAGCTCGACGTCGACGTCCGTGATGCGGCCCTCAGTGTAATGCCCGCCCAATTCGTTGCACGCCCATCCGGAATTATCACGGCAGTAGCTAGACTCGAGTTGGATCAAGCGATCGCACGCGTTTCGCCGCCCCTCATCACACGCCTGCTGCCAGAACGGCATGCTGTCACCGGTATGCCGCCCATCGGTGCGCCCCATCGCCGTCATGGCGCCAAAAAAAACTATCCACACAGCCATATGGGCCCAATTGGCTCCCGCGGGAGCCCAGTCCCGTCGCCAACGACTCCACCGGGGACTCCCCTGAATGGCGCGTACCAGACCATCGATCCTTTGAACGCTCAGATTCAGGAGCGGGACACAAAGAAGCTTGTCGTAAAAGGTCGGAACACCGAGGGCACCGAGGAGCGCGTAAAGGCCGAAAACACCCAGCCCGTACAACCCGCCGAAAATGCTCCTACCGAGCGGCGTCCGCGGTGATGTGGACGGATCGGTCACCAGCAGATGCAGCCCGAGAAAAACCGCCGAGGGGATCTCGGAATCGACGAAGTAGGGAACGCCGGTGACCGCTCCATAAAGGGCGCTCAAGCTGAAAAGCATGATCGCTGCGGACCCGGCGACCAACGTGATCGAAAAGAAGTACATCACGATCAGGCCGATCAGAAACAGAAAGGAGTAGATATACGGGGCGAGGGTCAGGGTAGAGGCGATCTCCTGCCCCCAGGTCAGCTCGGTGGTGTTCGTGGCCAACAAAACCAGCGAGAACAGGCCCAACGAGAAGGCGGACGGGTTGAAGATGTGGACCCTCTTTCCGTCACGTTGCCACCGTACGAACTCCTTCCCCATGAACCCGACCGCGAGCATGAGGAACTGCAGGTAAAACCAGTCGTCCCGGAACCAGATGAACAGGTTCGTGCTGAAGATGATGGGAAACGGCCCGAAGCCGAGCACATAGCTGTCGCGCCGGGTCCAGGCCAGCAGCATGTCGAACGCGTAGGCGAACACCAACTGCGCCAGGAGCAGCAGGGCGAAGTCGTAGACAGGCCGCCAGTACCAGCCCCAGTACGCGAATACGGCCAACTGAACCAGCGCCTGCAGGTAATGCTGGGGGCGTAACACAGTGCTGAGCGAACGGGTCTCGGAGGCGCCTTTCAATCGCACGAAGAGGGCCACCTGCCAGACGAGCAGCACGATGGCAGCACCCCAAAAAGAGCGCGCGAGAATCGGGTTGCCCGCCACGCGGGGCGCAAACGAGAGAAGTACGAGACCCACCGTGAGTGCCAACGGCACCATGAACACCCGGCCCAGTGAGGGGGCTCGGGAACCGGTCGAGGCATCCTGGGCAAGCCTGGTGGTTACCGTCGGTCCCTTGCCGCTTCTTCTTGTGCCGGCTCCCTCGCTGGGCACGCCGGTGTCGCGCAGCTGACATCAGTTTTTTTCGCGGCTCTGGTGATCTAGGGCGGGGATACGTAATCAGGCCCCTCACATTGAGCCTGTGCGGGCGAGGGGGCAAGACGGAGCGAGGGGGGCTCGGCAATAAGGAAAGACTCGGCAATACCCAGGGCCCACGGAGTTGAGCGCGGAGGGACGCACCGGTCCCGGCCGGATCACTCGGGTGCCGGGTACTTGGCCAGGAGCCTCCGGATGGTCGTCAGGTTCCGGGTAGTTGTCGACACTCCTCCGGTCATCTTGGCCAGGTTCATATTGAAGAGGGGTGACTCGCTAACCTTCCCGCGAATGAGCCAGTATACCTCACGGCCCGAGAATTCGAAGCGATCCGTATCGGTGCTGAGACCGTCTAGGCCTTGCCGTAACTCGCCGTCGGCCTCCTCCGCCAAGAGCATCACGTACATGGACTGATCGGACTGGGCTGGCTCGGTCGGCTCGAAGGCGGCTATGGCCTCCAGTTCGGACTGAGACCTGATACGGGTCGTGACCTCGTAGCCGAGAGCCGCGTGGAGATGATCCCCGATCCGCCCCTCCATGGCATCGACGTCGTGCGACGGCGATGAGAAGATCAAGTTTCCACTCGCTATGAAGGTCTCCACCTGTGCGAACCCCAGGGCCTCAACGAGCTCCCGCAGCCGATCCATCCTGATTCTGTGGCCTCCGACGTTGATCCCCCGGAGGAAGGCGAAATAACGCGGCATGGCACTCGACGACTTTGAGGGGTCCGTAGGGAACCTTACTTTCGTTCTACCGAGTTGACCATGGAGTAGCCCGATGACCGCATCCTTGATCTCCGTAAACGTCGGCCTTCCCAAGACCGTCCAGTTCCGGGACAGGAGCGTCACCACCGGCATCTTCAAGAATCCGGTCGAAGGGCCGGTCGCCCTGCGCCAACACAACCTGGAAGGCGACGGGCAGGCGGACCTCTCCGTCCACGGAGGACCGACAAAGGCCGTGTACGTATACCCGAATCAACACTATACGTATTGGCGTGAGGAGCTCCCCGACGTCGAGCTGGGGTGGGGCCATTTCGGCGAGAACTTCACGGTCGACGGTATGGACGAGGAGTCGATATACATCGGCGACGAATTCAGGGTCGGAACGACCCGGTTGGTCGTCACCGAGCCGCGCATGCCGTGCTTCAAGCTGGGTGTTCGCTTCGGCCGGGCTGACATGCCGAAACGGTTTCTCCAGAGTGGGCGAAGCGGCTTCTACTTTGGCGTGTTGGAGGAGGGACACGTGCAGGCAGGTGACGCTGTCGAGCTGATCTCCAAACATCCCGACGGGCTTGCGGTCGCCGACGTCACAAGCCTGTACACGATCGAGAGGGGGAACGTCGCCCTGTTGAAAAAAGCCATTTCGGTCGCCGCGTTACCCGACAGCTGGACCGGGTACTTCGAGCACCAGCTCGAGAGGTTGGATCCGTAGCGCCCGGGCGCTGGTCAAGTCATACCGAGCGTCATTTGGGCCGCTCACCCGGCTTCGAAGGCCACAGAATCGACCATGTGCACCCCGTTCGCCAGCGTCTTATGAACGGGACAGCGCTCCGCCACCTGCGCCAACCGCTGGCGCTGGGGCTCGTCGAACGTTCCCCGGAGGGTCACGTGCGATTGGATGCGCTCGATCCAGCCGTCGGCACGCTCGTCACAGCCCACACAATCGTCGGCGTGCACGCGGTCGTACTCGAGCTCGACACGGACGCCCTCGAGCGGGATACCCTTGTGGTCGGCATAGAGCCGCAGCGTGATCGTGATGCATGCCGCGAGGCTTCCCAGCAAGATCTCGTACGGTGTGGGGCCCGTATCGGTGCCACCGGCGCCGGTCGGCTCGTCGCCGAGCCAGGTGAAGTCGCGGGCCCGTATCGTTACCTGAGTGCCTTCGCCGAGTACACCGGTCACTACCGCCATGACCACTTCCTCCTCTTCACCATGGGTTCACCGCCGCTACCCCAGTCAGGAGGGGTCCGCTCCACCCGACGCCCTCAGATCCGAGCTCCCGGACCCTCCTCCTCTCAGAAGCACGTAGACCGACAGTATCATCACTACCGCCGGAATGATCGGCTCCTCGGGCTGGAGTGGGAACAGTGAGGGGTCGTCCACCACCAAGTGCACGTAGGTCGCCACGATCATGATGCCGAAAACAAACAGGGTAGCGATCCGGGTGTAGAACCCGATCAGCAGAGCACCGCCGACGCCCACCTCGAGGAACGGCACCACCCATCGATTCAATTCCTGGAACGGGATTTCCGCCCCCGCGAGTTGTCCGGCAAATGCGGCCCCCAAGGTGGGGACGACGAGCTTCATGACGCCAGCCATCACGAACATGATTCCCAGCGCTATTCGGATCCCCGCGGCAACTCGGTCGTCTCGAGTTCTGCGGAGGGACTGAAGTGTCACTATGACGTCCTCGAGTGGCATTATTGGACCGGCTCCAGCGTGTCCAGCATCCATGGCATGAGTTCGGATATGGTCGGGTGGACGAGCACCGATTTCCGGTAACTCCTGCAGGGCAGTCCGCTATACATGTAGGCCGCAAACATGTTGATGATCTCATCGCCACCGGGTCCGAGAATCGCCGCGCCCAGAATTAGATCCGTATCGCCGTCGACCAGGAGCTTGGCGAACCCGAGGGTCTCCCCCATCTCTTTGGCCCGGTTGATCTGAGACATGGGGCGCGTGGCTTTCATTACCTTGTGCCCCTTCGCGACGGCCTCCTTTTCGGTCATTCCGACACGCCCGAGCGCCGGGTCGATGAAAAGGGCATATACGGGAATCCGGTCCGACAATTTCCTGGTGCCACCGCGCATCTGGTCGAGGACGATCTCGGCGTCGTTGACCGATGTATGGGTGAACGCACCGTGTCCGTTGATATCGCCGAGGGCCCAGACACCTTCCGCGCTGGTCTGGCAAAAGTCGTCGACCTCGATGAACCCCCTCTCATCGAGTTGGATGCCGGCCGCCTCGGCGTTGAGCCGGTCCGAGTTCGGGACCCGCCTACCCCAACGAGGAAGTGTCAGCCGGTGAGGAGGTATTGTCAAC
>JADFMD010000149.1 GCA_022564055.1 Gemmatimonadota bacterium | reverse complement strand
ATGCTGCAGCCCCCCGAACACTCCAACCCCGTGATCCATGTGGACGACGTGGTCCCCGGGATTGAGTTGGGCCAGGCTCTCGAGCGCCACCGCCCCCCGGAAACGGCGCCGGCTCCGTACTCTCCGTGACCGGCGGAAGATCTCGTGGTCGGTGAGCACCTGAAGGGGCGGCGTGGCGGCCTCCAGTACGAAGCCGGCGGAGAGAGAGCCGACGACCAGGTGCACCCCGGGCGGAATTTTCTTGGGGCCTCCAAGGATTTCCTCGAGCCGGTCACACTGCCCCTGGTTGTCGCAGAGGACGAGGCTGCGACCCCCCGAGGCCGCGATGGCACGGAGTGCGGAGCTCAGCCGTGCCATGTCCCGCTGGATGGCAGGGGGAGGGCTGCAGGAAAGCTCGATCTCCCCCCCGGCGGTGGCGGACAGGTCGATGCGGGCGAGAGCGTTCAGCCTCTGTTCCGCATCGGTGGCCGGGAGGAAAAGTGTGTCCGGGGCGTCCGGAGAGTCCCCCTCGGCCGTGAGTTCCTCATGGAGCCGGGACACATAGCTCCATGTCCGGTCGAGCTCTGGCCGCCATTTCCCTCCCTCCTCCGGGTGGACGGGTAGCAGCAGTGTATCGGCCGGGAGAAGTTCCAGAAGGGACCTGGAAACCAGGGTCGTTGATTCTGGGCCCCGCTGGAAATCCACCGGCAGGATGTGCGCTTCGTCCGTGGTGCCGCTCGTGCGCTGATCGAGGATGTCGAAAAAGCGTATGGAGGTGATTTCATCTCCCAAAAATTCGACCCGTACGGGCTCGGGGGAGCCGAAGGAAAAAATGTCGAGGAGACCACCCCGAACCGCGAACTGTCCAACCTCCTCGACGATCGGTACGCGCTCAAATCCGCGTTCGCCGAGATCCGCGATCAGAGTCTGGAATCCCACCTCTTCTCCCACACGGAGCGAAACCCGCAGTTCTGCGAGGTCGGCCGGAATCGGGGCACGTTCTTGCAGAGCCCGCAGGGTGGTCACGAGCAGTCGGGTCCGCCCGCCCAGGAGAGCCTCGACGGCCTCGACGCGGAGTGCCCCTATTTCCAGATGAGGTTCGCTCGATTCGTAGGGGCGTGCCTCACGTTGGGGAAAAAGAAAGGAAGTGCCTTCGCCAAGAAGTAGCTCGAGATCGACTTCGATCTCGATCGCACGCCTCGGCGAGGACGCGATCACGACCAGGAGCCGCGTGGCCAAGTGTTCGTGCAGCGCCGCCACCGCCGCGGTCGCGGCTGAGCCTATCGCTCCGGACAGAACCCTCCGTGCTCCTCGTTCCGGCAGCGCTTCGCAGAGCCGTTGAAAGCCGGGGCATGTGCCCAAAGCTTGGACGATGGGGTGGAGGGTGCCAGACACGTCAGCTCGATGAAGTTTTCTGGAGCGCCGGCGGCGCACCGGAGTGGGATCTCCCCAACGAGGGGCCCGAGGCCGCGACGAGGCTTTCCACGACGAGCACCATCGCCGCAGCGACCAGGAGCCAGCGCCAGATCTCCGGTCCCTGCCCGGCCGAGAACACCGCTCTAGCCCAACGGGCGCTATCGGTGACCAGCGTGGAGGGCCCCGGCAGGAGATCTCGCAGCACGCCGGTCTCGATCGGGGCCAGGAGGGATTCCTCCCTCGGGGCATTCAGGGCGATCCTTTGAATCGTCGAGTCACCCACCAGAAAATCGTACAGACCGGCGAGGGGCGTGGCCCCGAAGGGTTGTGTGTCGTCCACCGGATGAAGTGTCCCTGCGGGGTCTCGAATGCTGGTGGTTCCCAACGGAGGAAAGATCGGCATGCCGGCGATTGCACCGCCCCGGGTTCCCTGCGTATCACCCCACCGCGACACCATCCACTCCATCAGAGGCATCAGCGCTGCCGTCAACGGGAGGTTGGTGGACTGCTCGTCAAGCTCCGAGGCTACGAGCAGGTAGGAGCCTCTCGGGGTCGTGCCCTCCACGAGCCAGGGGTCGCCGGACGAAAGCCTCGCCAGCACGCTCTGATTCAGCCCCTCGGTGGCCGGAACCAGGGCGTAATGGGATCCGACCCGCACCTCGTCCAGATTGACGGGCCCGCTCCACTGGGTCACGGTGGCCTCTCCTACGGCGGTGGTGGGCTCGTACCGCCAGGGTATCCCCACCGCGGAAAGCACCCGGTTGAGGCTCGGAAGGAGCGCCGGATCGCTCGGTGGCAACACGATTACGGCCCGTCCCTCTTTCGCGGTTTCGGTCATTCCCGCGCCTGCCACGCTGATCAAGATGTCCGCGTCACGGATTGGCGCAGGACGCACCCGCCCCGCGTCGATCAGAACCGGGATCGCCTCCGCAAGAAAAAAGGGATTGGAGCCGGCCATCGCGAGGGTAGGGGCGGAGCGGACCCGAAAAGCGAAAAACCTCCGGTCGTCCCCGCGAAGATCATCCGGGTCGGTCTCGACATAACCGTCCACATATCCCGCGGCGAAAGGTCCGATGGGCAACAGCGCAGAGATGCCCACCCCGCCCGTCGCCGCTCCGCGAATTCGATTGGCAACCACCAGGCGGAGAGGGACACCCGCACTGTCTGCATCGCCGGCCAAGCGGATGGAAAGCCTCGTTCGCTGGTTCGCCAGGGGGGTCAGGCCGCCACCGATCATCAGGCTGTCCAGGTAGGCGTTTTCTCTGTCACCGTCCCGCTGGTCGAACACCACGACGGGTATGGGCCCGCCTTCGACCCGTGAGCCTGGTCGCTCGAAGGCGGACGCCTGGAGATCGGAAATCAGATGAATCTCAGCGACGGCCAGCCCCGCGCCCGAAGCCAGCACCACCGCTCGCTCGAGCGCCGTCCGAAGAGCTCCCCGCGCGTCCGTGGCTTCGGTCTCCGATATGGCGGCGCTCAACTCGGCTCGGGACCCCGTGATGGCAGGCCCCCAAGGCTCTCCTGCGCGGATTAGCCAGATACGGTCCTCGTCGCTCGCACGTTCGACACTTCGGAGCGCGACCCCTTTGAGAAGGTCCAGGACCCGCGCCCCCCCTCGGATCAATCCGGAGCTCATGGAATTGTCGACGATCAGTACGGTGGCCGTCGGATCGTGGACCCCGCCGCCTCCACGTAGAAACGGGCGAGCGCCAGCCGCCACCAGGAGGAGAACGGCCGAAATACGGAGAAGGAGCAGGAGAAGTTGGCGGAAGCGGATCGTGCGGGCGTGCTCTTTTTCCGTCCGGAGGAGATACTGGAGCGCCGGGAACACCATCCGCTTCGCGTCGTGCCTGTGGAAGAGATGCAGGATCAGCGGGACCGCCACCGCCACCCCCGCCAGGAGAAAGATCGGCGAAAGGAAACCCATCAGCCGAGATGTTCCCGCTTTCGAAGGTAAAAGCGCAGAGCTCTCGACAGCGGCGTCTCGGTTCCGATCACGACGTAGTCGATCCCGTAGGGGCGCAGGCCCCGGTCCCATTCTTCGATGGCATCGTTCACCGCGTTCCGGTACGCCGCACGCACGTCGGCGATGTTTACGTTGAGCTCATCCCCAGTCTCGGGGTCGAAGAGACGGGTGTCCCCTGCCGCAGGAAGGTCTCTCTCACCCGGGTCGATCAGGTGGAAAACGAGAACCTCATGCCCCTGGTGCCTCAGGAAGCGAAGTGCGGTCCGCGTGGTTTCAGGATCCACCAGAAGATCGGACAACAGGACCACGAGCCCCCGGCGACGTAACCGCACAGCGATGTCACGAAGCGCCGTGTGAGCGGATGTCCTCCCCTGAGCCTCGAGGGGTGCCAGTCTGCGAAGGAGTTCGTGCCAGGAGCGTTGCCCTCCCTTCGGAGCCACGCGCGCCACGACCTTGTCGTGGAACGCGGCCATGCCCACAGCGTCGCCCTGCCGGAGGAGGATCAGCGAAAGCGAGGCGGCCAAGTGCTTGGCATACCATAACTTAGTCGGAAGCGTCCCCGGGCTCGACGTCCACCCCATGGAGGTGCTGACATCGACGAGCAAATACGCTCTCAGGTTGGTCTCCTCCTCGAACTGTTTTACGTAGTAACGATCGGATCGACCGAACATTCGCCAATCGATGTGGCGTAGATCGTCGCCTGGCTGATAGGCGCGAAGCTCGGCGAACTCGGCCGAAAACCCTCGGTGTGGGGAGCGGTGGAGCCCCATGATGAAGCCCTCCACCACCTGCCGAGCGATCAACTCGACGCCGCCCAACTGCGAGAGCGTTTGAGGATCCAACAGATCGGGTCGTGAGCGCACGTAAGGCCTCCGAGGAGGGACTTTGGGACTGAAAAGACTACCGCCTCACTTAAGAAAGGCAATGGGCCTGGGGCGCCTGATCAGTGTCCCCCGGCGTACCCGTGCCGTCCACTTTTTCGGACGAATGTTGAGCCGAATTTGGTGACCTCACTGGTTTTTCAGCCCCCATCATACTTTTTCGGGGTGGCACGCGTCCTGCTTGAGTCCTGAGTGAAGACGAATGAGGAACGGCGCTGGCTGGAGGAGGCGTGAAAATGTGGATTGTGGCGGCCTTGACGATGGTGACGGTGCTCGCCCCCGGCCTGGACTCCCGTGAGATGGAGCCTGCCGGCGGTGTGGGTGGCTGGCACCGGCCCGCTTCCCATCTCCACGCGCAACAGGTCCAGGAGCCCCGAATTTGGCTGGATCGTGGAGTCGATCCGGTACTGGAGATGGGCGACCGCGTTCGCATCTACTACCGGACCAATTCCGACGCATATGTCGCGATCCTTCAGATCGACACCGACGGGACGACGAGGATGCTATACCCGCGTTCTCCTACGGAAAATCATTATGCGAGGGCGGATCGGGACTACCGGTTGCTCTTCCCGCGCTCCGCGTACTGGAATGTCGATGACCGCCCAGGAATCGGCTATTTTTTCGTCGTGACCTCGCCGGCTCCGCTCGATCTTTCGGATTTCCAGTATTCCTATTTCGAGGGTGGATGGGATCTTTCCGCCGTAGGAAGTACGGTGTACTCGGATCCCTACGTGGCTATGGACGATTATGTCGCCCGCATGATCCCCGACTGGGAAACCGTGGATTACGGCCTGGATTTCATCTCCTATAATGTGGGAGGCCCCCACGAGTTCCCGCGCTTCTTGTGTTATCAGTGCCATGGGTTTCGCCCCTACGGCACATGGAATCCCTACCGGTACACGTGCGTGGATTTCAGGGTCGTCATTTACGATGACCCGTATTTCTATCCCTCCTACCGTTACCCTGCGAATCGTGTGGTGATGGTTGGCCCTCGCAACCGTGCCGGCCCGCGTTTCGGGTTCAAGGAGCGGGGTGCGGGCGACCCGGGTACTCCAGTAAGGGTGGTTCGGCGGGGCCGAGGAGACGATTCCCCCTCCATGGCTGATGGGCCGAGGACCGGTCAGCCTGTAGGCCGTGGTCGAGTCGCCCCGCCTCCGGTCGCACCACGCCCGACCCGAACGCGCTCCCCGGAACCCTCGGGCCCGACTGACGCGCCGCGAGTGACAAGGGGTGACGGGCGGGCGGCTCCGCCAGCGGTCAGTGACCGGGAGCCCAGGCGTCCGACTCTCGAGCGACGGTCCGCTGCTCCGGAGCAGGGCACCCGACCACCATCCAGGACGATCAAGCCGAGGTCCGCACAGCCAAGTCGGGCTCCACAGGCGGATCGGCCATCCAGAAGGAGGCCGGACCAACCCCGCGCCGGGTCCCCCTCCCGTGCACCCTCGCAACGTCCGTCGACGCGTCGACCTCCGGAGGAGTCCAGGGGATCGTCGTCCACCCGACCCGCGCCTCGAGCGCGTCCTCGGACGCCCCCCGCCGACCGGAGGAGCCGCCAGACCGCCGCCGAGACGTCCACTTAGCACCAGGGGGCGTTGAACCCTCCTTCTGCGGCGGATTCCACCGGATTACCTTGGTAGCGTTCGACCGAACGCCACCCTCGACACGGATTCGCCACCTACGTGAACCTCAGCCAGATACGGAATTTCTGTATTATCGCGCATATCGATCACGGCAAGTCGACGCTCGCCGATCGACTGCTCGAGGCCACCCGAACCCTCGAAAAGCGAGAGATTCGGGACCAGGTCCTTGACA
>JADFMD010000148.1 GCA_022564055.1 Gemmatimonadota bacterium | reverse complement strand
TCGTGATCAGGCGGTCTCCGCCGTAGGCGTCGGTCAGGCGGTCCCGTGCTACCTGCTCCGTACAATTCAGGGGCATGGGTGGCAAGAATTGTGCGTCGGGAAGCTGGGCCAGCCCCTCCGCGCGACCGCTCACACCGATGAAACGCTCCACGTAGTCGTACCAGGGCTCGATGTCGGCGTAGCGGATGGGCCAATCCACGCCGTGCCCGTCCTTGGCGTTGGCCTCGAAGTCGAGATCACTCCAGCGGTATACATGCCGCGCCCACACCAGCGAGCGCCCCCCCACCTGGCGGCCCCTGATCCAGGAAAAATCGGTGCCTTGCCCGGTGGTGTAGGGGTTCTCGTCATCACGGACGAAGAACTGCTCGCTCCAGGGCGTGCAGGCGTAGCAGGTGCTCTGAATGGGGCGTTCCCTGGATTGCTTCGCCCGGTCACGACGCCCCCTATACCGGAGGTCCCAGGGATAGAGGGTCATGGTATAGTCGGCCGGAGTAACGTTCCCGCCCGCTTCGAGGACCAGCGTCCGCAGTCCTCGCTCGGTCAACTCCTTGGCGGCCCATCCACCACTGATCCCCGAGCCGACCACGATCGCGTCATAAGCCTCTTGTTTACTCATTGGAGGCCCCTCCGGCTCGAGAGATCTGGCTGAGCGGAGCATAGCCGTCGTACCGCCCGGGGAGACCCACGAACAGCAGCTCCTCCTTCATGCCGATCTCGGAGGTGTAATACCCGTGGAGAACGAGTCCACGAGCCTGATGGAAGAAGGACTCCGGAGCGTCAGGATCGGCCTCCATCAAGGCTCGACCCTCCGCCTCCATGCCCTTCAGGATCGCGGTCTGACGTACCTCGCCGGCGTAAGCGAAACGGACCCCCGTCGCCGATTCGGTATGTTCGTCGAGGTGGGCCAACCCCCGCATGAATCGCTCTCGCTCCTCGGCGTTGTACCACTCGGACACCATCAGCTCGATGTATTCGACGCCGCCGGCCTCGACGGCCCCGGGCGTGTCGGTGGTGGGGATGATGAGGTCGCTGAACGCGGTGATCGCTTCGCGCTGGGCGTCGGTGAAGAAGGCCATGCCGGCGCGGCGTGTCCCACCGGGCGTCAGCAACGCCTCGAGGTCGACGGGGGACCACCCGGCGAAGGCGGCCGTGGTACCGAGTAACTTGAGGAGATCTCGCCTGTCCATTGTCGGCTCCGGAGGATTTGGGTTGGCTAAATTAGGCTCCGCTTTCCCATCCCACCACCGACGCCCTCTCCCACCGCCTCCACTGGGGTCACTCCGAACGCAGTGCCTCGACCGGGTCGATGCGGGCCGCACGCCGCGCTGGAATCCATGTGGCGAGCAGAGAGACCAAAGCCAGCAGTCCCGCCGTGCTCGCGAACGTCAAGGGATCGGTGGCGGTCACGCCGTAGAGGAGCGACGCCAGCGCCCGGCTTATCCCCCACGAACCGAGGAGCCCGATCGCGAGACCGAAGGCCGTGAGCCTCATTCCCTGCCCCAACACGCCCCTCAAGACGGTCGAGGCGGGCGCGCCGAGCGCCATGCGGACGCCGATCTCCTGCGTACGTCGACTCACGATGTACGCGATCACGCCGTAGATGCCGACCGTACCGAGCAGCAGCGCGATTCCAGCCGCGATGCCCAACAGGAGCACCGTAAATGACGTCGAGGCCATGGACTCCGCGACGATGGTCTCGACCGTACGCGGGTTGATCAGCGGAAGACGGGGATCGACAGCGCGAACTGCCTCGCGCGCCCCCTGGATCGCATCCAAGGGATCTCCCCCGACGCTGACCACGACGTCCATGGAATACGAGGCATTCGGTGATTCGGCTGTTCCCGAGAGAACAGGGAAGTAGGCCAACGCCAGCGGTTCCTCCTGCACGTCGTCGAAGCGCACGTTCCCCGCGACACCCACGACCTCCCAGGAGTTCTCGCCGCGCTGGCGACGGATCATGCGACCCACGGCGCTCTGATCGGGCCAAAAGGCCCTGGCGAGGGTCTCGGAGATCACGACGCCACGGAACTCGTCACCCTGGTCGGTCCACTCGAGTCCCCGTCCGTCCACGATCGGGATCGACATGGTTTCGAAGTATCCGGGGGTGATCCGGTTCTGCTCGACTATCGGTCCGAGCTCACCCTCCGGGAACGGCCGCTCGGCGGGCTCCATGGGTCCCGCGTTTTTGGCACCCGTCAGGGGAAGAGCGCTCGTCATGCCGACTTGCCGCACTCCCGGTACAGCGGCCAGGCGGTCGCTCAGTTGGCGGTGGAAGTCGAGGACTCGACTGCGCTCCTCGTATTCCGCCCGGGGGAGCGCGAATCGGAAGGTCATCAGTCCGGCGGGGTCGAAACCCGGATCGACGCTCCGCAGTGCAATGAAGCTCCTCAGCATCAGCCCGGAGCCGACCAGGAGCACCAGGGCGAGCGCCACCTGCGCGACCACGAGTCCGCTGCGCGCGCGGAGCCGCTCCCGGCCCCCGGTCGATGTCCGCCCACCGTCCTTCAGGGCACTCGAAAGGTCCCTGCGCCCATACCCGAGGACGGGGATGATGCCGAACAGGACTCCGCTCACGATCGAGATCACGGCCGTGAACGCGAGCACGCTCCCATCGATGCCGATGTCGAGCGCCTGTGGGAGACCCGCGGGCGCGAGCTTGAGCAGGCCTTGGACGCCGACCGCGGCGAGTCCGAGGCCCAGGAGTCCGCTGCCTACCGCGAGCGTCACCGACTCCGTGAGGTACTCGCGGAGCATGTCGAGGCGGCTCGCACCCATCGCGGCGCGCACCGCTTGCTCCCGTTGGCGCGATTCCGCCCTCACCAGGAACAGGTTCGCGACGTTCGCGCACGCGATCAGGAGTACGATACCCACCGTCCCGAGGAGCACCCAGAGGATCTGCCGCACATCCTGCACAAAGAGGTCCTTGAGGGGCTTCACGTCGGCGGCGAAACCAGCTTGCTCCAAGACCCCGGGGGGAAGCACTTCCGGGTTCTCTTCGGAGAACCGGAGGAGAAGATTCTGCATCTCGACCTGGGCCGATTCCACCGTCGCCCCCTCTGACAGGCGGCCCACGCCGATGAGCCCGAGCGCCCCCGCGTTCGCGGTTTCGGCGTCGATCACCCTCGGGATCCAAAGCTCCTCCTCGAAAACGGCGTAGCCCTCGGGCATGACCCCGATTACGCGCCTCTGTACGCCGTCCATTTCTACGAGCCGGCCGATGACCGAGCGGTCCTTTCCGAAGCTCTGCTCCCAGAGCGAATACCCCAGGATCACGACGGGCTCGGCCCCGGGGCGGTCCTCCCCTTCGATCCAGGCGCGCCCAAGGAACGGCTGGATACCCATGACGTCGAAGTACTCCTGGGTGACCGCCATGCCAGCGAGCTGTTGTGGGTCCCCGTCCGTGACGAGGTTCACGTTGTCATCGGAGTACACCGCGAAGGCCTCGAGCGCGTTCGCGTTCTCCAGGTAGTGCAGGTACATGGCCTGCGAGTGGGGGACCAACGGAACGTTCACACCGAGCCCCGGAGCCTCATGGTTGTAGCTGACCAGCCGGTGCGCCTCCGGGAACGGCAGTGGGTTGATGAGCACACCGTCCACGACGGTGAAGATCGCCGTGTTCGCTCCGATCCCCACCGCGAGCGTCACGCCCGCGAGCGCCGTGAAGAACGGCTTGCGAACGAGCCCTCTGATCGCCATTCGCATGCTCCGCATCATCGCATCCATCGTCAGACCTTCCGTTCTGAGGTACCACGCGTCGGCCACCGCACCCCACGCGTGCTTCATGGACCCGCCATTCGCGGCGAGCTCCCCGTCCCACTCCTCGACCCACTCGCTCCGGATGTCACCGGGGACGAGGGCCGACACCAAATGGATCCAAACCGATGGCGCGTCCACTACGCCTTCCCGGTCGAAGCCGGGGGTAGATCACCGAGAAGCCGACGCACCTCGGCCAGCTTCCGCTCCGCCTCGGGGAGGGCGTCGAGCCCCGCGGTCGTCAACTCGTAGGTGCGCCGCCGCGGGCGCCCGTCCGCGTACGCCTCTGCCGCCTTCTCCCAGCGGGACTTGAGGAGGCCCGCCCTCTCCAGCCGTCTGAGCGCTGGATAGGCGGTCCCGCTCGGCAGGTCGCACGCCTCCATTACGTCGAAGCCGTAACGGTAGCCCGCCGCGACGATCTTGAGCACCAGAGCCGTAATCTGCGTCATCCGGACCGATCCCATATCGTTTCTCCAAACGCCGATTGTAGTTTTCTACATAGCATACGTGATGGGGTGCCGGAGGGTTTCATCGGGGAGCCTACTGGCCTCCTCAAATCGCCTTGGAGTTGAATCCCGGTCGATTTCGTCGTAAATGAATAGGCTCAACAACAAGACCTCGGGGTCATCACCGATCCACAGTAGGGAGCGTGTTCGATCATGTGCAAATCAAAGATTCCAACCGTTTCGATACTTACCGGACTTCTGGTTGGTCTGCTTTTCGGACCGGCGTCATCTCAGGATCTTGGACCGATCGGCCCCAGCCCTTACGACGTCGTCGAGGGGTGGCATAAGCCGTTTGCCAAGCAAGGCTTTGCCTTCGGCGGCAATTCGGGTGTATTCGCTGAATCACCCGATCGTATCTTCATCGCACAGCGTGGAGAGACGAGATTGCCGATCCCGATTCCTCCCGAATTTGCAGGATACGCGGGATCCCTCGGAATCAACACGCTGACCGCCACCGATCTTCGTACCTGGCAGAACTGTCTGTATACGATCGACGGTGATGGCAACGTGATCGACATCTGGGACCAGTGGGACTACCTGTGTGCCGGATCGGATGGACCGGGACCCCACCGGATTCGCATAAGCCCCTACGATCCCGAGCGCCGTCTGTGGGTCGTCAACGAGACCTTCCATCAGATTTACGTTCTCTCCAACGACGGCAGTGAACTGCTGATGACGCTGGGCGAGAAACTGACCCCCGGAGACGACGAGACCCATTTCGGCAGGCCGCAGGATGTGGCTTTTCTTCCCGACGGCAGAATTCTGGTGGCCGATGGCCTGGATAATCATCGTGTCATCATCCTGGATAAGGACGGAAAGTATCTGTCGGAGTTTGGAGGCCGCGGAGACGGGCCCGGCCAGTTCAACGGTGTGCACGCGTTGGCCGTCGGGCCCGATGGTCTGATCTTCGCCCTCGACCGCTCGGGGGGTCGGGTCAACGTGTTCAGGACCACCGACGATCCGAAGGAGGTCGAATTTGTGGATGCCTGGGGCGGCTTTGGTCTGACCCTGGACGTCATTGCCAACGATGACAGCATTTGGATCACCACCTTGGGACCGCTCAGGTTCGTCAAGTTGGATTTCGAGGGTAATCGGCTGTACACGTGGATGGTCCCGCGGGAGCTGCCGAATGGATATCTCGAGGTGCATACCTTCACGGTCGACTCCGACGGTAATCTCTACGGAGGAGACAATCAGTATGGCCGGACTCAGAAGTTCGTGCCGAAGCCCGATGCAGATCCGGCGTTGATCATTGGACCGCCGTGGGTAGCACGGTGATTATCGAGAGTCCTGAGGGCGACCTTGCGTTCGTGCTCGAGGTCACCGGCTAGGTAGACCGTTGCCATGCCGCTTTCGTGTGAGCGGCGGGCTTCTGACGCTGAAAGACCTTGATGTCCTCAATTCCCGAGCTCGAGCATCTTCAGGAGGCCCAGGCCCGGATCTCCGGCTCGGTGCACCGGACGCCCACGGTCTCGAGCCGCACCCTCTCCGAGCGGGTGGACCGGCCGGTCATCCTCAAGTGTGAGAATCTCCAGAAGACCGGCTCATTCAAGGTACGGGGGGCCCTGAACCGTATTCTGGGTCTGGATGATGTGGCTCGGGCCCGAGGTGTTGTGACGGTCTCGGCGGGTAACCACGCACAGGCCGTCGCCTGGGCGGGGGCTCGGACCGGCGTCTCCGCTACGGTGGTCATGCCGGCCAACGCCTCGCCCACCAAGGTCCGGGCCAGCGAAGGTTACGGAGCGGAGGTGATTCTCCAGGGAACGGTCTTCGAGGCCTTTGACCTGGCGTTGGAGGTGGCCGGGGATCGAGGTCTCACGTTTCT
>JADFMD010000044.1 GCA_022564055.1 Gemmatimonadota bacterium | reverse complement strand
CCTCCTGATAGCCTGGAAACGGCGCCATGAAAAGCGAAAGCGGCAACCGGTCCGACACGACCACCAGATCGATCACCTCCTCGGGAAAGCGCTCCTCGACGGCGTTGAACGACAGATCCAAGGGAATTTCTCCGTCCAACGTGAGTACCTGGATTGAATCGTTCCACAGCGCCACATCACCCGTCGCCCTCCGGGCCGCGTACGCTACCTGAGCCTCGATCCGTTCAAGCACGTAATCACGGAAACGGAAGCCGTCGATCGAGATGGCCAGATCCATCACAGGCGCGTCATCGGTGCCCGTCATATTGAAATTCAAATCGACGACACCCTCCAGCACCTCGTCCAATTGAAGAAGATGAGCGATCCAACGGAGGTCGAGAGCCTCGGCCTCCAGCCTGAAATCGGCCTCTCCATCGAACGGAATCCGCCCTTGAGCCTGTAGCCGTAGGCCGCCCACTCCGGGACGCCTCATCCGAAAGTCTCGGATCGTGAGGCCGTCGGGATCCCAAGAAACGGTGGCCGGTCCACCCAGATTCCAGCGCTCCTCCGGGAAGCGGAACACCAACTCATCCAAGTGGAGCGTGCGTACATCACCCTCCTTGTCGAAGGCGAGGAGGCCTGAATAGCTCTCCTCCGGAGACCGGACCAGGAACACATTCACGTTCCCGCTCGGCTCTCGGTAACGCACGTTCACCGAAACCGAATCGAAATCTCTCTGAAGAACGCGTATCGCCCCCGCATTGATCTGAGCAGACAACTCGCGTTCGGGAGAAAATAGGCCCGTCGCCGAAAAGGAGACCTCCGCTTGGCCCACACGATTCCCCGCGTAAAGGGCGTCGTTCACAGCGACTCGTCCTCTGACCGAAAGGCTTTCGAATGAGCCATTCAGCGTCAAGTCACCGGCCATCCTCCCTGAGACCAGCACTTCGGCAAGCGTCGGGAGCGTGTCCGGATCGATGCCTTCAAACTCGAGAATCTGGCGCTCCAGAACCGTGAGTGTGTCGCCCGCGATCACGTCGCCAACGCGCAAAAGCGGACGAAGGCCTTCGAGGCTTTCCGTCTCGAAGCTCACTCGAACCTCCTCAGGACCGCCACTCCCTGTCAGCGCGAGTTGCCCGGCCCCCTCCACCGTCACGCCCCCGATTCGACCCTGAACGTGGTCCAAGGTGACGATTCCGTTCGAGATCCGCAGTTCGATCGAAACGGTATCGACCGTCAAGCCGGCGAAACGTGACTCATGGAGCCGCATGGCACCCACGAGTTCCGCCGTTCTCAGATCACCACCCTCACCCAAGAGATTGAAGGAGCCGGACAGTACGGTGCCTCCAGGGAGCCAGGGAGCGACCTCCAGGGGATCGAAATCTTCGGCTTCGCCACGAACCCAATAGGATGCGAAGGGAGATCGGGCATCGAAGCGGCTCTCCAGGGTAAGCCGGCCTCCCTCGGTCGTCAGGTCGGCTCGGAGCAGGAGATCCGGCAGAGACCCCTCGGCATGAAACGTTCCGCGTACTGATCCGAACCGTGCGAAGGGCGATTCGTCGCTGAAGACGCTCGCGATCGAGAAAGGGTCGAGCTCGCCATCGAGCGCGATTTGAACCTCCCCATCGACCTCGACGAGGGTTCCCTCGAACGAAAGGGAGGATGCCTCGAATTCGGATTCCGCAAAAGTGGTCACCACGCGCAGCCGAACACCGGTTTCCAGCCGGCCATCCGCCTGGATGTCGAGATTCACGGAGCCATCCAGCATCCAGCCTTTTGCCACCCGATTGACTAGACCCAAATCCAGGGAGGTCAGCCGAGCCGTCATGCCCGTGACGCCCCGCGGACGCCGGAGGTGAAGCACGCCATCGATCTCTCCGCCCGTCGACCCCACGCCGGGTTCCAGCAAGTCCATTCGACCGGACACCGTCATGGAATCCATCGTGCCGGAGAAATCGAGCTTCCCGGACAGCCGTCCCTCCAACGGGAGCGGAACCGATATGAATTCCTCCAGCACGGACACCGGTACTGCGGAAAGGTCCAGGGTGACCTCTTCGAGGGCCAACCCTCGGCCCGAGGCCTGGCTCAGCGCACCGTCCGTCTCGATTTCCCCTCCGCCTATGGCGAGCCTCGCACCAGACCAGCTCGCGCTCAGTCCCTGAGATCCGAACCCCACCGCAAGCCGGCCACTGGCACGAGCATCGGGCAAGCGAGGCTCGAGCCACCGCAACTCGGTGAGATCGATGCCGTCCAGGACCGCGTCGACGGTGACATCCGGCACGCTCCCCTGAACCAGTTCGACCGCCGCTGATCCGGCGGCGGTGCCCCCAAAGAGACTAGCCGTTTCAACTTCGAACAGGATCCGGTCTCCGGACCAGACGACTCGTCCGCTGAAATCCTGGACCCGGAACGGCTCTTCAAAGACCTCGCCTTCGAACGTGAGCCCGGTCACGTTCATCCGGATGCCGCCCGCCGCCGGATCCGCCGCCACCACCCCGTCGAAATGACCGTCGATTCCGTGGAATCCAAAGACCCTCATGACGCCCTGGCCTTCCGGTCCGGGCTCGGTCATAAAGCGCGAAGAGGGATCGGGGGGCGTCGTCAGCGGGTACCGCACAACGATGCTCCCGTCCCGGATGTCGACCTCCTCAAACAGAAAACGCACCCGAGCGCCGGTGAGCTCATTTACATCGCCAAGCGCCAGCTCCAGCGGGTCAGGGCCCTCGAGGAAGGCCGCCAGGTTGAATGGCTGGTCCGGCGCCTCCTTCGTAACGGTGAGTCTGGGCCTCCACAGCGTGAGGCCCGAAAGAACGACATCACCGCTGAGCATCGTGCGAATGGAGTACTCGGCCTCAACCGAGTCCACCGCCAATATTTGACGCCCGTCCGCCGCCGTAACCCGAACCCCAAGCAGAGTAGCCACTCTGTGGAGTCCCGGAGACCGCAAGCCGGAAACCGTGATTTCGCCGTTGAACGTCCGCTCGATTCGACTGAGCGCCCGCTCCATCAGAAACGCCTGGCCGGCACTCGTGCGGGTGAGTATCAGCACACCGGCGATCGCTCCCACAACGAGCGTGAGCGAGACACCGGCCGCGATCTGCAACACCTTCCTCGCCCGGAGCCGGCGTTTCCTGGACATTAGAACGCCTGCCCGATGCTGAGATGGATTTGAAAACGGCTGAGGGAGAAGCCACTCCGCGGACCATAGAGAACCCGCGGATCGAACACCGCGAGATCCTCCGTGGCGACGTATTCGAGCACTTCTAACTTGTCGCCCACCACGGCGCTGATCCTGTCTTCCGGATCGTCGCCTGCCTCGAAGGGGCGAATTTGGGTGGTCACGACCTGCAACGGCTCGACGCCACGGAATCGGTAGCCGAAATCCACGCGAATGGGCCCGGCGAGACTCAGATACCGGATTCCAAATCCAGGAGAAATCTCGAGTCCGCTCACCTTACCCGACCCCGGTTCCGTCCAGATCCGTCCGAAGTCGGTAAAGATGGCGGCCTCCACGCTCCGCCCCCATGCCATACGGTACTCGAGGCCGCCTTCGAGCACGATGTCTCCGCCGGTGGGGCGCGGTGTTCCGAAGGCCCGGTCCCGCAACGGGTTGGCGTCACACGTGAGGTCCATGACCTCCGCGGGAGTGCAGGGCGCCTCGCTCATGGTGTCCTTCGCAAACAGCAAACGGGAAGGATCCACCGTGAGCACTCTCGGACCGAGCTGGTTCTGCGCGAAACCCCGGACACTATTCGCGCCCCCCGAAAAGAACCTCTTCTGGGGGTGTACGACGTCGACGAACGTAAAGGTGCCCGCGCCGATCCATCCCCCCCGGACCCGAGCCGCCAGCACATGGCCAGGCCGTGTCGCGACGTAGGCGGTCGCTTCGCCCAACGCCCGATTGTACTGAAAGTCGGAACCGGTCAGGCCGGATGCGTGTTCGAAGTTGAGCACGACCTGGTATCCGCGAGTGGGGTTCAGAACGTTGTCCGTGTTCGCTTGTACGAGGCTCACGGAGACGGGGGCCAACCAGTTCGGTTCCTGGAGGCTGGCGATGTCCTCGGGCGTACACACCTGGACCGACGTGCAAAAGAAGACCGCGGCCGCCTCCAGTTTGGTGAGCTCTGGACGGTACGCGAAGGTGACGGAGGTGTTCGCGGAAAGCGCTTGAAATAGGGAGAGGTCCACACCCACGGCCTCGCGCACGAACACGTCCTGAACGCTCTGGCGGTCCCAAAAGAGGTTCACTCCGAGCGCCACACTCCGCCGAATCAGCGGCTGCGAAAATTCCGCCGCAAGCAGCCAGTTCAGCCCTCCGAACTCGTTGATGCCGGCTTGATTACAAATGCTTTCCTTGAGTTGGTCAGCTGCCAGGTTGGACATACGCCCCCGGAGCTGGAGTCGTCTGGCTCCGCCGTAGAAGTTTCGGCTCGTCCAACGCCCTTCCAGATTCCCGCACTCCAGCGTGCTCCATCCCCCACCGAAACGCACATTGTGAATCTCCGCTTCTGTGATCCGTACCTGGAGTGGGACCACGCTGTCGGGCACCAGGCCCGCGGGATCCACCGCCTCGACGATCGATGCGCGACGGATCATCTCGATGGAGAACAGATTGCGCTGGGCCTCCAGGGTAAGCACCTCGGAATATTCCTGCCCCTCCTCGAACGGGAGGAACTGGCGAATCACTTCGTCGGAGAGTTTTTCGTTTCCGGCGAAGGTGATGGGTCCGAAGACGGAATGCGGCCCCGGTTCGACCTCGAAGGTGACATCCGCAAGGTAGGGATCTTCCGAGGGCAGGCTCCACGAACGCGATACGTCGGCTCGGGGGTACCCACGGTTTCGGAACCGCTGGATCAGAGAATCTCGGGTCGCGGCAAGATCGATCGCATTGAGCAGGCCCCCGACTTGGACCGGGAGATCGGCGGCGGGGTCGAACTCCTCGAAAACGTCTGCGACCTCCACGGTAAGGCTCCCAATTCGTACAGGTAGCCCCTCTTGAATCTGAAAGAACAGCTCCACGGCGTCCTCCGACGGACGCACGACCAAGGTGTCGATCCGAACGTCCCGATAACCCCGGATGTTGTAGAAGTTCGTGAGCCGTAGGACGTCCCTGGCCAACTCCCGCTCATTCAGCATTTCGCGTTGGGAACCGAAGGGACAGAAGAGCCAGAACACCGAGAAGGAACGGCACCTCGTCTCACGATTGACGATGGTGCGCGAAAGTGAATCCTCCGGAAACGCCTCGTTACCCAGAAATTCGATGCTCAGGACCTCGACTGAGGGCACTTGGGCTAGGAGCGGTGCCTGCGTGATCAGCAGAATCGGGAAAACGATGGGGAACGGGATCCGCATGCAGCTTTTTACTTGGCCCCCCCGCTCCCTGCGAGCTCGCGACGTCCGGGGTCCGCGGGCAGGTGCGGCGGAGCCTCGGACTCCACATCGTCGCGAGAAATGAGCATCCGCGCCACATAGAAAGACAAACCGCCGATACCCACGGCAACGGCTAGCGCAGTGACCGTTTCGCGTATTCCCGCCTCCTTTTGCACAAAAAATCTGGTCATTCGCCGCGCCGGATCGTGATGGGTTCACGCGCTACGAAACCCGACCTGTCTTTCTCGAACCAGTGAGGAATCACCTCGATTTCTTCCTTGCCTACCCTCAACACGTTCACACTGTTTTCCCCTTTCTCGGCCGCTCGACCACGGCTGGATGTGGCAGTCCCGCTGTGGACGATGGCGATGTCGCCGTGGTCGCGATGGTCCGGCCTCACCTCGGACGAGCGCGTCACGAAACCGCGATGAAGATGTCCACTGAGAACCAAATCCACTCCCAACTCCCGAAAACGGTCCAGGAGGGCCCCGTTTCCCGGAATAGTAGCGTCCGACCTACCGTCCGGCGGAGGCGCCAGCGCGTGGTGCGTCACTACGATACGGACATCCGCATCAAATGTTTCCTGAAAGATGCGTGCCAGAAATCTGAGTTGATGATCCTCGAGGCGTCCGTTTACGAGTCCCCGGTGAGCTTCCGCCGAGCTCAGAGCCACGAAAACCGCTCCGCCGACCCGGGTTACGGTGTCGAGTTCCTGCGAAATGAATGCCCGGTAGTTCCGAAACGGAGCAAAGATCCGCTCGAGCACCCTGTAGAGGGGGATGTCGTGGTTCCCCGGCGTGACCACGACCGGGACGTCCTGAAGTTGGCGTAGGAAGGTTCGGGCCTGCTCATACTCTCGTACCTTGGCCCGCTGCGTGAAGTCTCCTGCCAACACGATTACATCGGGTGCCACCGTTCGCGCCATCTCGAGAAAGGCGGTGGCTACATTCGGCCGATGCGGTCTGCCGAAGTGTACGTCCGACCCGTGTAGGACCGTCAGCATCTTCGCGTCATCCGACCCAATTTTTCAGGCTGTCGCTCCTCCGGAGTCCCCTGTCGGAGACCAGGCTCGTCGTACCCACCAGAGACCGAAGATCACGAGCGCAATTGCGATGCCCTGAGCTAGGGTGAGAGGACCGAACAGCCGGTCGTCCTTGACCCGAACGAACTCGACCAGAAAGCGTTCCACGCTGAGCAGCGTCAGACAAACCCAAAAGAGCCAGCCCGGCGCGTGCTCGTGGACCCGTAATTTCCAGAGCACGAGAAAAATGAGGGAAGCCATCGCGATCTCGTAAAGCTGCGTGGGGTGTACCGGAACAACCTGCCCGAAGCGTTCCACAAGCGCCGGATCGACCTGCACACCGAAATAGCTCTCGAAGAAATCCACCCGCGTGGGCGGCGTGCCGTTCGGAAATTTGATCCCTACCCAGGACCCCGTCGGACGCCCGTAGTCGTCGCCGACCAGGAAACATCCCATCCGGCCCACGGCATACCCAATGGCGAGTGTCGGTGAGCAGAGATCGGCCACCTGTCCGAGTGGCAAGCCCCTCCGCTTGATCTCGAAGACGATGAGAAGCAACGCCCCCGCAAATCCCCCGTACCACACCATCCCGCCCCGTGAAAAGATGGCCGAAAGCGGGTTGGCCAGAAGCGCCTCGTAGTTCAGCAACACGTAGTAGACCTTGGCACCGATGACGCCTCCCAGGACAGCCATGAACACCAGGTCCCACGCGCGGTCTGGATCGTGGCCCGTCCGTTCCATCTCGGAGCGCAGCAACATGCCCCCCACCAGGAAGGAGAGGAACATGAACACGCCGAAGGATGTGATCGGCTCCCCGCCCATGAAGGGCAGCCAGCTCGGAAGACGGAAGAAGATCGGATACACGCTCAGCGTCCTAGTTCAGAGTTCAGAGTTCGTGGTTCAGGGCTCGCGGGTCCAGGTCGGCGGGCACGGCTAGGCGGATGCTTTCACCAAACCGGGGAAGGCCAAGTTAGGATCTGCCGAGGCGTCCAGCGATGCCACCTCTCCTCGCTCCAGACGGAACGCCCCCGCCCTCGCCACCATGGCACCATTATCGAGTGACAGCCGTGGAGATCCAGTCAGAAGCAAGCCGTCGGGCTCGAGCCGCTTCGCCAGTGCTTCACGCAGTCTTCCGTTGGCCGCCACCCCACCTCCTAGTAGCACGTGTGCGCAATCTTTTTCCTCCACCGCCCGCATCGTCTTCTCCGTCAGGACATCCGCTACCGCCTCCTGAAATGAGGCCGCAATATCCTCCTTGTCAGGGTCGAGCGACCGATCCGCCTCGATCTCACTCACCAGGTTCACCACGGCCGTCTTCAAACCACTGAATGAGAAATCGTAGAAATCGTCATCGCCGGGGCGCTGATTCGCTCGTAGCATCGGTCGAGGTAGCTGAAAACGGGCGGGGTCACCCCGGGATGCCGCGGCTTCGATGGCCGGTCCGCCGGGGTACGGCATGCCGAGAAGCCTCGCGACCTTGTCGAATGCCTCACCGGCAGCGTCATCGCGGGTCTGCCCGAGCAAGTGGTAGGTGCCCCACTCCGGCACGTAAAGGAGAAGCGTATGGCCCCCCGAGACCAGCAACGCCACGAACGGCGGCACAGCTTCAGGGTTTTCAAGCGAGGGCGCGAAGAGATGGGCCTCCATGTGATGGACGGTCACCAGCGGCCTCTGCAGAGCGAAAGCGGCAGCCTTCGCCCAGCAGACACCTACCAAGAGCGCCCCAATGAGGCCGGGTCCCGCGGTGACCGCCACAGCGTCGAGGTCGCTCATGACGCACCCGGCCTCCTCCAGCGCCCGATCGACCACATCGTCGATACGCTGCACGTGGGCACGCGCCGCGATCTCCGGAACGACACCCCCATACAAGGCGTGCTCGTCCTGCGAGTAGATCACGTGGCCTTTGAGGGTGTCGGGGGCCTTCAAGACCGCCGCGGAGGTTTCGTCACAACTCGTTTCAAGGCCCAGAATGAGCGGACCGCTCACGGCCCGACTCGCCTGCGAACCGCAACCGTGTCGACTCCCGTCACCACGAACACGAAGGGGGGAACCCCCTCCACCCCGATCGGAACCCGGCGCATTTCAACCTCAGTGAGGTCCTGGATGGCGTAGGCGGGTACGACGGCCCTCAAGAAATTCGGCTCTATGGCCAACACGCGGCTGCGCGCGCCCGTCACGGTGACCTGTACGGACTCGGGGAAAACCTCGATGGGCCCATATCCCAAGAGCCGGTCAGTGATGACCGGAACCCCGGCAAACACCCGCTCAATGGACTCTTCCGCCGGGATTCTCAGGGTGAGGACGTAGGGCGCCACCGTCACTCGGCCCATTCCCGCCGTGTCCACGACGGCCTCCACGGTGGCCTGTTCGTCGAGCTCGCCGAGGGCCACCGGGACAATGTCCAAGGTGTCGAGGTTCTCAACGAGTGTCGCCGGTCCGCTCACCCTGACAACGTTGGGCGTCAACGAGGGCGCACGGGCGAGAGCGAGGTGCTCCGGCAATCTTCCGCGGGTTGCGACGCGAACGGGGATGGTCCTCGTTACCAGTCGATCGAGGGAAACGTTGATCGCCCCCGGAACGATGTCCTCCACCTGGACGCCCCGGTACCCGTCCACCGGCACCCACGCCGGTTGGAGCGGAATCACCATCTCCTCCCCCGACACTTCCGTGATGGGGACGGATACCGACAGGCCGGCTAACCCAGTGAGACGGAAGATCTCGCTTGGAGGACCGCGGAAGCGGACGAGCACGGTGGTGGGAATCGGATCCCCCACCAGGACCCACCCCGGATCGTCCAGCCGGATATCGACCGGAACCAGCAGATCCCGCTGGCCAGGGGCACCCACCCGGACCAGAACCCAGAGGAAAAGAGCCAGCCCGAAAGCCGCTGCCTTCAGTCGGCCGTTGCGGGCCAGCCCACCCAAGAACGAAGGGCCGGGCACCCTTCAGCCAGTCATGGTGAAGGGACGTGGAATCACTTGGGAGCAGCCAGTAGCCGCTGGATCAGCTCCTTGTGCTGAGGGGCGTCCCACTCGGTCCCGCCCGCCACCTTCTTGTAAATGACTCCGTCTCTTCCGATCAGAAACGTCTCCGGCACGCCCGTGGTGCGAAACAAACGCTCGATCCCCCCTGAAGGATCGTGGAGCATGGGAAACGTCAGCCCGAGTGAGTCGGCGAAAACCCGAATGTCACCTCCAGGGCGGCCGGCCAGGTCGAATTTACCGAGGTCTGCATCGATGCTGACCGCCATGATCTCGAACCCGTCCTCACCGATTTCCCGATAGAGACGCTCCATGGAGGGCATTTCAGTCAGGCAGGGGAGGCACCACGTCGCCCAGATGTTGACCAACACGACGTCACCGGTGTGGTCGCTCAGGCGAACGATACCGCCATCGAGATCGTTGACCTCGAATTCGGGAGCGACGGTGCCGACCGTCACCGGCTGAATGCGGTCTTGGTTCCACCAGGCAGTGATGATCAGCAGGACCACCCCCACCAACGCGTATGCGTAGGGCCGATTCGAATATCGGGTGCTCGGTGCCGGTTCAACCGTCATGTTTCATAGAGCCTGTGTAGAACTCGAAAGCCGGACCTCAATTTAACGCACGTATCCGAATATCACCTAGTTTCTGATGCCGCGCCGACCGGAGGACCGCCTCCCTACGACCAACGTCACCCGACTCCGGGGCGCTACGAGGCTGTCCGGCGGCGGAAACTGCCTCACTACCCGGCCCTGGTCCCGCACGTAACGGACCAGAGTTTCGATCGGCGCCAGCTCAAACCCCAGGGAATCGAGCAGGACTTCGGCATTTCCCTGTTGCAGCCCGAGGAGAAGTGGCATCGGGACCAACGGAGGACCGGTGCTTACCAGCACTATTACCTCCATGGGAAGATCCACCTCGGTACCCGCCGAAGGGAGCACCTCCACCACCTGACCTGGCGGTAGCTCAGCTATCAGCGTGTCCACCACGACTATGAAGCCACTCGCCTCCAGAACGGTCCTGGCCGAGCTCAAGCCGAGCCGGACCACATCCGGTACGGGCCTCCGCACCGCTCCCAGGCTCACGGTCAAGGCGACCGTGTTCGTCGCCGTCGAAAGTTGCCCCGCGAGGGGGGTCTGACCCAGCACCTCACCCTTCAACGCTGTGGGATGCCGAAACGAATCCGTGACGGCAGCGCCGATCCCTGCCCGCTCGATCATCTCGAGAGCCACAGCGCGGTCGAGTCCCCGGACATCGGGTACCTCGAAGAGATCCCGTGGCCGCGGCGGCAGCGGAAAGAGGAGGCGAGTAGTCACCAGGTAGCCGAATACCAAGCCGAATACCAAGACCGACACCGAGACGACCGTGGCGTCTCGCGAGAGGTTGATCGGACCGAGACTCAACCACCGCTTTCTGCCGGGCCACCTGAAGCGTCCGTCACTGCGGAATCGGCGCCTCCGAATCGAGCTGCCCAGTCTCATTCCGTCACACTCTCCTCATGCGGGCCGCGAACGCTCCGTCGAAGCCGCATGACTGCGGCATGACATACAGATAACCCCGATCGCTCAAGAACTCTCCGTCCACCCCTTCACCGGGATCCATATGGAACTCCGGCCGGCGGGCCATGAAGGCCTCGATCTGTTCCTCGTTCTCTTCGGGCTCGAGGCTGCACGTTGCATACACCAACACACCTCCACTCGGTACCACATCAGCGCACGCGTCGAGGAAACGGCTTTGAAGCGCGGCCATCTCATCCAGCCGATTCGGAGTGAGCCTCCAGCGTATGTCCGGATTGCGCCTCAGCGTACCCGTACCGGTGCAAGGAACGTCCAACAGCAGCAAGTCCGGCCGGCTGACGGGAGGTGCGAGCGCATCCGCCTGCACCGTGGTCACCCGAAACCCACGTCTGCTCCCACTCTGCTCTCTCACTCTGTCCACGTTCTCCCGAACAAGGCGAAGGCGCTCGAGGGACCGATCCGCCGCCAACACCACATTGCCGCGCGCCGCGAGGGCCAGCGTCTTGCCGCCCGGCGCCGCACAAACGTCGGCAATTCGGGCATCGGGACTGGGGTTGGCATACGACACCACCAGCGCTGCCGCAGGGTCCTGGACCACGGCCGGAACCACCGCCATCGCTTCCTCGAGAGATGCATGCCCAGGAATCACTACACATCCCGTGCCAGAACCGACGGCCACGGCCGCGATCTGCTCCCTTCTCAGCGCCTTCACTGCGTCCTCCGGCCGGTCACAGAGGCACCGAAGCGTCAGGGGAGGCACGCTGTTGTTCGCCTCGACCAGCCCCGTCACATCCACGGAGGACCACCGTGTGAGCCACCGCTCCACCAACCACCGCGGATGCGAACCCCATGTGGACAGGAACTCCACCGGATGGGTTTCGGGGTCGGGGAAGTTCTCCGGGCCACCGCCATCGCGCGCAATGCCCCGAAGCACGGCGTTCGCGAAGCCGGCGACGCCCCGCCCGCCTTTGGACTGGGCGAGATCGACCGCCTGCGACACCGCCGCGTATTCAGGCACACCGCCCATATAAAGAATCTCGTACAGACCGATCCGAAGGGAGTCCCGCACACCGGCCTTCACACTTTCTAGACCCCGCTTCACCCTCTGATCGAGCAGGTGATCGAGGCGGCCTCGGAGCCGTTGAATGCCGAAAACCAACTCCCGGCACCATGCGCGATCGCGGGCGTCGAGTGAACGGGTTGCGGCCGCGAAGGCCCGGTCGAGCCTCCGCCCACGGGCCACCGCGGCGAGAATGTCCGAAGCGGCGAGTCGGCTCCCCGTGGTGGACGCCGTGCTCAGTCCAACATCCCTCGCGTGGGCGACGACGGAATCCCGATCTCCCGGGCCTCCATGCGGCCAGCCAAGTACGCGAGCCGTCCGGATTGGATCGCAAGCCGCATCGCGTGCGCCATCGCCACCGGATCGGTAGCGGTGGCGATGGCGGTGTTCATGAGTACGCCATCCACACCCTGTTCCATCGCGACACACGCATCGGAGGCGGTTCCGACGCCGGCGTCCACGATGATCGGCACCTCGCACCGCCGCTTGATCTCCCGGATGAAGTAGGGGTTCACGATTCCGAGCCCGCTGCCGATCGGGCTCGCGAGGGGCATGACCGCTACACAGCCGGCATCCTCCAGACGGAGGGCAGTCACGAGATCGTCATTGGTGTAGGCCATCACGTTGAAGCCCTCTGCTACCAGCGTCTTGGCGGCTTCAATGGTGGCCTGTGTGTCGGGGACCAGCGTGGTTTCGTCACCGATGACCTCGAGCTTGAGCCACTCGTTGAAGCCTGCTGCGCGGCCGAGCCGGGCGTATCGGATCGCGTCCTCGGCCGTGTAACACCCCGCGGTGTTGGGAAGCAGAAAGAACTCCTCGGGGTCGAGGTGGAAGAGGATGCCCTCGCTCTGGGTACGGTCCAGGTCGACCCTACGCACCGCCACCGTGACCATCGCCGTGCCGGAGGCCCGAATCGCTTCGACCATCGTTTTGTTATCGGGATACTTTCCCGTACCTACGAAGAGGCGGGAATCGAACTCCTGGTCGGCAATGCGTAGAGGTTCGGTCAACGCCCCATCGACCGCACCCCCGACAGCCACTTCGCTACTCGCCACGTCAGCCTCCTCCGACAAAGTGGACCAACTCGACCGCGTCGCCCTCCGAGATCTGGACGTCGTCGAACTGGTCGCGGCTGAGGATTTCCCGATTGAGCTCGACCACGATGAGCTTGGGGTCGAGGTCGAATGATTCCACGAGCTGATGGACCGAGAGCCCAGATTGGATTTCCCGCTCCTTCCCGTTCACCTGTACCTGAATGATCCCTGGCTCACTCATCAAATATCGCTCGGTTCTCCCGGATTGCTCGGGCCTTCCGGATTGCCCGGTTCTTCGGGTTTGCCCCCTGCTTCCGGATCGACGGGTGCTTTTGGATCGGCCGCCTCCACGGCATCAAGATAAGCCTGGACGGCATCGGGCGGAGAGGGGGCATCCCAAATGCCTCTGATGGCCGCCACCCCGTGTCCGCCGGACGCGAGGACCTCGGCGGCCCGCTCCGGCGTCACCCCGCCGATTCCGACCAGAGGAAGCGCGACCCGCGACGCCACTGAGCCCATGAGTTCCAAACCAGTGGGATCCGCTTCAGGGTGCGAGTGCGTCTCGAACAGCGTACCCACGAACAGATAGTCCGCGCCCGACTCGGCCGCCTCCGCCGCGCCGTTCGCGCTGTGTACCGACACACCCAACAGGCGATCGGCCCCCAACAGACGTCGTGCCTCGGAAGGCGGTATCGAGCGGGTGCCGAGATGCACCCCGGCCGCCCCGACAGCGAGGGCGATGTCCAGGCGGTCGTTTACCAGAAGCGTGATCCCGGAGGCGGCAGCAGGCTCGAGCAGAGTCCGTGCCAATCGAATGAGCGTCCGACCCATCGTGCGGGGCCCCCGGATGTGAAACGCCAGCGAAGCGCCCACCGCGTCCCCATTCGCCGACTTCCGTATCTCGAGATGTTCGCACAGCTCGCGTGCGCAGCTCTCGAAATCAGGCCGAGCCAGGATCTCGTCGTCGGTGACGACGTGTACCCTCGGAATCACTCGAAGCGTTGGCCGGCAGCGGCGCCGCGCCCCAGAATCCACGCGCCCGCGTCCATCCGCCGCTTCCCCGGTGGCTGGACCTCTTGTATGTGCACGGCTCCCTCGCCCGTCGCCACCAACAGCCCCGCCTCAGGGTCGGCTTCCAGGATGGTCCCCGGCCGACCCTCGGGGACGACCTCCGCGTCGGCCGCTGGCTGGAAGAGCTTGATCGGGCGACCTTCGAGCTCCGACCAAGCACCCGGCACGGCATCCATCCCTCGAATCAGGTTCTCCACGACGGCGGCGGGGTGGGCCCACTCGATCCGAGCCGTGGCTCGATCGACCTTGGGCGCGTAGGTAGCCTGCGATTCGTCTTGTTCCCGCTCCTCGATCAAGCCCGCGTCCAGGAGCACGAGCGCCTCCACGAGCGCCTGCGCTCCGATTTCAGAAAGGCGCGTCCTGAGGTCGCTCGCCGTCTCTTGCCGGGCGATCGGCTCCTCCGTCTGAAAGAGGATCGGTCCCGCGTCCATCTGCTCTACCATTCGCATGACGGTCACACCCGTGACCGTGTCTCCCCTGACGATGGACCAGTTGATGGGTGCGGCTCCGCGCAGAGCCGGGAGAAGCGAGGCGTGTAGATTCACCGAACCCATGGCGGGTACGCTCAGGACTTCGCGAGACAGGATCTGGCCGTACGCCACGACCACCGACAGGTCGGCCCCGAGGCTCGCGATCCCTTCGACAAAATCCTCAGAGCGTGCGGACTCGGGTTCCAGGATTTTGAAGCTTTGGTCGAGAGCCTCCACTTTTACTGCCGACGTCCGAACCTCCCTGCCCCTCCCGGCGCGCCGGTCCGGCTGGGTCACGACGCCTACGATGTCATGCCCCTCCTCGCCGAGCGCGCGGAGAGAGGGGACCGCAAACTCCGGCGTCCCCCAGAAGAGAATCCTCACCCCTTCGCGCCCTCCTTCTGGCTTTTCTTCCACTTCTTGAGCAGCGCGCGCCGCTTATACGCGCTCAGCCGGTCGATGAAAAGGACTCCATCCAGGTGGTCGATCTCGTGCTGGAGCGCCCGGGCCAGCAACCCTTCCGCCTCGACCTCGATGGCCTCTCCGTCAGCATCGAAGCCCTGGACCGTAACACCAGCCGCCCGCGTGACGACGTCCTCCATCTCGGGGATGCTCAGGCAGCCCTCGGGGGCCTTGTCCTCTTCGTCGCTGGACTCGACAATGACCGGATTGACGAGGACCCAACGTCCGCCATCCGGGTCGTCCTCGTCCCTGAGGTCGAGGACGCACACCCGAAGGGAGACGCCGACCTGGGGAGCGGCCAGCCCAATGCCGTCGGCATAATACATCGTCTCGAGCATGTCTTCGACCAGGGCCCGCAGCTCGTCATCGAACGCCTCCACCTCCAGGCCGGGTTCGCGAAGGATTTTTTCGCCGAGCAGCAAGATCCTACGGACCGCCATTCCTACTTCGCCTCCATGCCTATTCGGCTAGAACCATTCGGGGGCCTAGTGGGCCCGCACGCCTCAGCCCGCCGCCGCGCCCTCCCGCACCGCCTACCTGACGCCCATGGGAGACTTCTTCGCCGCGTTCGCCGGCTCCGACGCGCCTTTCCCGCCCGCCGAGACCTTGTGGGCCACACTGCTCCGCTGGACCGTGATCCTGGTCTCGCCGCCCCCGGTCTTGATGATCAGGCGATCTTCCTCCGCCCGGACCACCGTGCCGACGATCCCGCCGTTGGTCACGATCTCGTCACCCTTTGCGACCGCTGCGATCATCTGTTTCTGCCGTGCCTGCTCCTTCCGCTGCGGCCGAATGAGCAAGAAATAGAAGATGAGCACCACCGCACCCATGTTCAGGAAGAACACGAACGTGCCGTTCGCCCCCTGCCGGGGGGCCATCACAACTGCCAGTAGGGCTTCAGCCAAAACCGTTCTCCGATCTGTGTTGCACTTCGCTGTTTCGTACCAACGCGTCTTGTACCGCTAGCTTGCCAACTCTTTCGAGCTGCGGTACCGCTCGAGCCAGTCCCGGGACCAGGACTGAAAGGTACCATTTGAGATGCGCTCCCGGGACTCCTCGGCGAGCCGGACCAGAAATCGAATATTGTGGATCGAAATGAGCCGGGCACCGAACAGCTCACTCGACACACAGAGATGCCGAATATACGCACGATCATACCCGCTGCAGGCATAACAGTCGCACCCAGGGTCGATCGGTTTCCGGTCACGAGTGAAGCGAGCCGCCTTGAGGTTGATCTGACCCTCTACCGACGTCCACGCCGTCCCATGACGGGCGTTTCGGGTCGGTGCCACGCAGTCGAACATGTCGCACCCACGGGCCACGGACTCGAGAAAATCATCGGGATAACCCACACCCATGAGGTAGCGAGGGAGTCCGTGGGGAATCTCCGTGTGGAGCGCCTCGAGCACCCGCCACATGTCGTCCTTCGCCTCGCCTACGCTGAGTCCTCCGATTCCGATCCCATCCCAGTCTCCGAGATCGAGGAACGCCCGAAGGTGCTCGAGGCGAAGGTCCTCGTAGATGTTCCCCTGAAGGACCGGGAAAAGGCTCTGGGTTCCACCCGCTCCGTCCTCTTCGAGGAACTCGAAACGCTTCCGGCACCGGGCCAACCACTCGAGCGTGCGCCGGTTCGCCGCCTCGGCCTCCTTGCGAGTGACGCCCCCCGGTGTGCACTCGTCGAACGCCATCACGACATCGGCTCCCAACGCCCGCTGGATGTCCATCACTCCCTCGGGTGTGAAGAGATGACTGGACCCGTCGATGTGGCTCCGGAAGACCACACCGTCGTCCCGGATCTGGTTGCTGTTTGCGAGCGAGAAGACCTGGTAGCCGCCCGAGTCGGTGAGGATCGGCCCATCCCAGCGCATGAATTCGTGGACACCGCCCAGCTCCTTGACCAGTTCATGCCCCGGACGCAGGTAAAGGTGGTAGGTGTTGGCGAGGATCATGGACGCTCCGGTGCCCTCGACCTCCTCGGGCGAAACGCCTTTGACGGTGCCGCCGGTGCCCACGGGCATGAAGACGGGCGTCTCCACCTTTCCGTGGGGTGTGGTAAACGTGCCGGTGCGGGCGGCACCGTCGGTGGCGTTGAGGTTGAAGTCGAACATGCGTGGGAAGCTCCTTGCTCCGTTGCTCCATTGAGCGCACGCTATGATAATTCTGTTCGGTCGACTGAGGAGTCGTGGCCGAGCCAGGCACAGGTAGCCGCTGAGGACAAGCAAAGGAAGGGTAATTCAGGATGAAGCCCCAAGGCATGACGCTCGCAACACGACTGAGGCACCGTCCCCCGCCCTGGATCAGCCTGGCCCTGACGGCCTGTCTGATGCTGGTAGCGCACCCGGCCCGGGGATTGATCTCGGCGCAGCTAGCCACCAACAACCAGGACTCCCCCGACGTCCTCGTCTCCGTGGACTGGCTCGCCGAGCACCTCCAGGACTCCTCGATGGTGCTGCTTCATGTCGGCATGCCGACGGCCCGTTCCTCCGGTGAGTTCATTCCCGGGGCTCGGTTCCTGAATTATCAGGAAATCGTCCAAGTCAGAGACAGCCTGATTGTGGAGATGCCCCCGATCGATGAACTGATCGAGCCCTTCGAGGTGGCCGGGGTCTCGGACGAAGCACTGGTGGTACTCTACGGCTCTCCGGCACACCTGCCTGCACGAGCCTATGTCACGCTCGACTATCTCGGGCACGGAGCGCGCACGGTGGTGTTGGACGGCGGTCTGGAGGCGTGGAAGGCGGCCGACCTTCCGGTCGAAACCGCCCCGACGCAGGGCCCACGGGGGCTGTTCGCACCGGCGGTTCGGGACGACGTGCTCGTCTCGGCCGAATGGATCCAGGCCCGGCTGTACCAACCCGGCATCGCGCTCATCGATTCACGGCCAGAGGGTGAGTACACCGGACGTACCCCGATTCGGATTGGAGCGCGCTCGGGTCACATCCCCGGCGCTCGTAATCTCTACTGGGAAGACCTTCTCGTGGCCTCGGATAACCCGGTGCTGCGTGATGTCACGGACGTCCAGCTCCAGTTCCTGGAAGCCGGCGCCGACTACGGAGCGATCGTTGTCAATTATTGCTACGTGGGAATGCGCGCCAGTTATACGTATTTGATCGCCAAACATCTGGGGTATGAAACCCGGCTCTACGACGGCTCCTGGAACGAGTGGAGCAAGAACGATTCGCTGCCCGCCGTGTCCGGATTTTTTCCTGGGTAGGAAAGTGAAGGCGCCGACCGCACGCCGAGCTCCCGCCCTCACCTCGACCACCGTGCTGGGAACCCTGCTGCTGTGGGCCCCTTCGATCTCGGCACAGGAGGCCGATCGCTTCGTTTCCGATTCGAGCAGGGTGATGCTGCCCCACTCCGAAACCCCCGTGGTCGGTGCGGTCCGGGTTTCCTCGAGCATCGAGATCGACGGTATGCCCGATGAGGCTGCGTGGGCAGCGGCGGCGCCCATGACGAATTTCACGCAGATCGACCCGTTCGAGGGCGAGCCGGTCAGCCAACCCACGGACGTTCGTTTTCTCTTCGACGACGACGCCCTCTACGTCGGAGGACGGTTCTACGATTCCGGCCTCGTCATGACGCGGCTCGCACGTCGGGACGCATCAGTTTCGGACTCGGACCAGTTCACGGTCACGATCGACAGCTACCACGACCATCAGACCGCGTTCCGCTTCACGACCAACCCGTCGGGGATGAAACGGGACGCGACAGTGAGCAGTAGTGGGGGGCGAGACGGTGGGGGTGGTTCCTCCTGGGACCCCATCTGGGAGGTGGCCTCGGTGATTACGGATGAGGGGTGGTTCACCGAGATGCGCATCCCCTTCGGCCAGCTCCGGTTCAGCCCCGGCGATGAAATGCTCTGGGGCATTCAGGTCGAGCGCACCATTCGGCGCAACCAGGAGAGGGCGGTCTTTTCCTTCACTCCCAAATTGGAGCGAGGCGGCGTCGCGCGGTATGGCCACCTCACCGGAATTCGAGGTATCGGCGGGGGACAGAAGCTGGAGTTGCTTCCTTACGTCGGAATGACGGCGGAGTACATCTACCAGGAACCGAGCTCGGAGGTAGCGTTCGACAATCCCTTCCGGTCGGGCTCCGACTACTTCAGCCGCGTGGGCGTGGACGTCAAATACCGCCTCGGCTCGAACCTCACCCTGGACGGCGCGGTGAACCCGGACTTCGGGCAGGTCGAGGTGGACCCGGCCATCATCAACCTGACCGCCTTCGAGACGCGATTCCAGGAGCGACGTCCCTTCTTCGTGGAGGGAGCCGAGATTTTCAGATTCGGCCGGGGGGGTCCCACAGGAAGCACGGGGCGGGCACCACAAATTCTGTACTCGCGGCGAATAGGTCGTAGACCCCAGGGCAGCGTCTCGTCGAGCGCCGTGTTTTCGAACCCGCCCATATCCACCACCATTCTCGGCGCCGCGAAAATCACCGGAAAGGTGGGGAACGGCTGGTCCGTCGGTTTTATCGACGCGGTGACGGGCCGAGAGTTCGCTCCGTACGTGGACGTGGCCGGAGTCGAGGGCCGCAGTGTCGTGGAACCCCGCACGAACTATTTCACGGGGAGAGTTCGCAGAGATATGCGAGCGGGCGAGACGCAGCTCGGCATGATCGCGACGGCAGTGCATCGCGACATCGGGGACCCGGGGCTCGCCAGCCGGCTTCGCTCCGCGGCATACGTCGCTGGAGCCGACCTCGTACACGAGTTCAACAACCGGGGCTGGAAGGTCAGCAGCGCGGTTGCGACGAGTTACATCGAGGGCGACCCGGCTGCAATCCTGGACGCACAGCTGTCTTCGGCGCGATACCTGCAACGGCCGGACGCGACCCACCTGGGAGTGGATCCCACCGCAACCTCCATGGGTGGGTTCTACCACATGGCGGAGATCAACAAACAGGCCGGCTCGTTTACAGGCAGGATCGGCACGGCCTACCTGAGCCCGGGTTACGAGGTGAACGACCTCGGGTTTCAGACCGAGACCGACCGGTTCATTCTGGATACGCACTTTCGGTGGAGCCAGCCACGACCGGGCAGCTACTTCCGAGATTGGAGCATCCAGGGCGGGCCCGACAACAAGTGGAACACCGGCGGCAACCTCATTTTTAGTGACGTCAATCTCCAGTTCACGTGGCGGTGGCTCAACTACTGGGGCGGATCGGTGCGCGGAGCGATCCGGCCCCCAACACTCGACGACCGGCTCACGAGGGGTGGTCCGATGGCTCGGACGCCCGGTTCAACCCGGTGGCAGGCGAGTCTCAACTCGGACTCCCGCAGGCCGTTAGGTGTGCGGACGCGATATAGCGGATCGAGCGACTCCGCGGGTTCGTGGCAGCACAGCGGATCGATCAATTTTACCTACAGGTCGGGAGAGAAGCTGGAGTTGCGCCTGGGCCCTTCGGTGACGCGCAGTTTCACCCGGGCCCAGTACGTCACATCGACGGCCGATCCTTTGGCCACCAACACCTTCGGACGGCGCTACGTCTTCGCACCCCTCCACCAGACGACGGTCGCGCTGGAGACACGCCTGAACGTCACCTTCTCACCGACGCTGACCCTGCAGGTATACGCGCAGCCGCTCATCTCGAGCGGCAATTATGGGGATCTCGCAGAGTTCCGTGCACCCCGCACCCATCGATTCGCGACCTATGGCGAGGAGATCGGCACCAGCGTTCGCCAGCCGGACGGGAGCTATCTGATCGATCCGGACGGCCCGGGCCCGGCCCCGGAGTTCACGGTCAGCGACCGGAGTTTCAACCTCAGGAGCCTTCTAGGAAACGCCGTTCTTCGGTGGGAGTGGAGCCCCGGATCGACCCTCTTCCTGGTCTGGCAACAGAGCCGGGCGGGGAGGGTGCAGGCGTCCGAATTCGACGAGACGGGAGCGCTCGACATCGGGAACTTCGATCTCGGTTTCGACACGCGGGAGCTTTTCGGACTCCGCTCCGACAACATCTTCCTGGTCAAGGTGAATTACTGGCTGAACTTTTAGACACTTCTGGGACGCCACCCCACGCCTTCCGGCGCGCCAATGGTCACGCCCCCGTTGAAACCCTTCAAGCCCAATACCCGTCTAACCACATAGCATGAAAGGCCAGCGCGGCGGGACAGGTGCGAGCCCCTGAACAGAAGCTCCCGAACGCCGCTTTTCCGATCCCTGACGCCCACAGAGGTTGGCATGTCTCAACTGAAGTTCGCCCTGCGCTCGCTCACCAAGACACCCTTCGTGACGGCCGTGGCGGTGCTCTCGCTCGGCCTCGGAATCGGCGCGAATGCCGCCATCTTTTCGCTCTTCGATCAGATCTTGCTGATGCCCCTGCCTGTCGAAGCGCCGGAGCAGCTCGTCAACCTCGGCGCCCCCGGCCCCCACCCGGGCTCGACCTCGTGCAGCCAGGCGGGTGATTGCCAGGAGATCTTCAGCTACCCGATGTTCCGTGACCTCGAGCGCGCCCAGAGCGGATTCTCTGGGATCGCGGCCCATGTGAGCTTCGGAGCGAACCTGGCGCACTCCAGTCAGACCTCGACCGGACAGGGAATGCTCGTGTCCGGATCCTACTTTCCGGTGCTCGGCCTTCGATCGGCCTTGGGCCGCCTGCTCGATCCTGGGGACGACGAGACCGTCGGCGAGAATTTCGTGACGGTGCTGAGCTACGACTATTGGGCGAATCGCCTCGGCTCCGATCCGGGAGTACTCAACCAATCGATCATCATCAATGGACATTCGATGACGATCGTGGGGGTGGCCCCTCGGGGTTTCGACGGGACCACGCTCGGCGCGGAACCGGACGTGTTCGTGCCGATTTCCATGCGGGGACTCATGAATCCGGGATACAGTGGCTTCGAAAACCGGCGCAGCTACTGGGCCTATCTCTTCGCCAGGTTGAAGCCGGACGTCACGATCGAGCGGGCGGGCACCGAGATAAACGCCACCTACTCGGCCATCCTCGACGAGGTCGAAGCGCCCCTCCAGGAGGGCATGAGCGCTCCGACGCTGGAACGTTTCCGGGCCAAACAAATCACGCTGGCGCCGGGGGCCCGCGGGCAGAGCCAGGTCCACAGGGAGGCAGGGACCCCCCTCATTCTGCTGCTGGTCATCACCGGCGTCGTGCTCCTGATCGCGTGCGCGAACATCGCGAACTTGCTGCTGGCCCGTGGGGCGGCCCGCAGCCAGGAGATGGCGATTCGCGGCTCCCTCGGCGCCGGACGCCGTCACCTTCTCGTGCAACTCCTCACCGAGTCACTCCTGCTCGCTATGCTTGGAGGTGTAGCCAGTCTGTTCGTGGCGCAGGCGACGCTCGGCCTGATGGGCAACTTCCTCCCCCCGGAAGACTCCAACATGTTGGTCCTGGCGTTGAGTCCGGCGGT
>JADFMD010000002.1 GCA_022564055.1 Gemmatimonadota bacterium | reverse complement strand
TCCACGCCCCCGCGGAGCTCCAACGGGAGATCACCCCAGGAATCACCCCCCGGCTCACCAGGACGAGCGATGGTGAAGGTACGCCACAGCTCTTCGCCAGTCTGGGCATCGTGCGCCGTGATGAAACAACTCTCCTCGAAGAAGCGGGTGCACCCGTTGATGCCGTTGAGCACCTTGCCCTCGACGACCATCGGACCGGCCGCGTTTGTAAAGCCCTGGTGGTAGTCGGCGATCTGGGTCTCCCACACCGTCTCCCCCGTTCGGGCGTCGAGCGCCAGCATGTAGGCGTCCCTGGTCGGCACGTAGATCTTGTCGTCGTAGATGGCCAGGTTGCGTAGCTGGTTGAAGCCACCGGCGCGGAAATCATCCGCCCACTCGCGCGTGTACTCCCAGAGCAAATCACCGGTGGCCGCATCCAGGGCCTGGATCACGTTGCCCGGATTGGCCAGGTACATGACGCCGTCATGCACCAGCGGCGTGGGCTGGTTGGTTCCGTCTCTCATCGACCACACCCAGGCGAGCCGCAGTTCGTCGACGTTGCTCCGGTTGATCTGATCGAGGGGGCTGTATCCCTGCGAATCGTACGTACGCCGGTAGATGAGCCAGTCGCCATCGTCCGGGTTGAGAAGCTCGTCCTCTGTGACGGGCTGGAAGTCCGTGATCTCGCGGAACGTTCGTGTCACACCTCCCGGGACGGACCGATCGTCACCGGCCGAAGCCCGTCGGCCCGCGTCAGCCGCTGCCGACACCTCGGCGACCGCACCAGTGAGCATTGACCCGACCGTGGTTTCGCGATTCGCTTGGACCGTCCGGCCATCCCGCACGAGACCATTGGACGCGAGCATGTAGACCATGATGGCGTCGTATTCGGCTTCTCTGAGCGAGTTCGGAGCGGTGGGAGGCATCGTGCGAACCGTTGCACGCAACTCGCTCAACGAGCGCTCGGTCCAGACCGCGCGGAAGTTGGGACCAGCCAACTCGGGCGCCTCGAACGATCCCCCCATAAGGGTGAGGTGGCAGCTGGCGCACGTCGCTTCATAAGCTACTTGGCCGGCGTCGTGTACCGCTTCGGTCAGTGAGAGTGGCGCACCATCCTGCCCGCTCAAAGCTGCCGGCGGCGTGAGGAGGAACGGCATGGCTGCGATCACAGCCCAGATGAGAGATTTCGCGAAGTTCTTCATAGGAGTGCTTCCAGTAGGTCCAAAAATTCGGTTTCGGGCAGGCTGCGCACGCGCATGGCGACCCCGCTCCCCGCACCGCTACTCGCCCCAGTCTGTCTCCCCGGCGCACGCGCCGCAACCGCCGTACCGTGTCGGCTCTCGCGCGTCGCTCTGAAACACTCTAACCTCCCCGGACGCCTTCTAACGCCGCGAGGAGGGATGATGGAGTCGAGGTTCTCAGATCCGAAATCGGGCCCACCGCATCAGCCGGGCACAACACGTCACTCACGCCCGCCAAGTCACGTTGGGGCACGCGCGCTGGCCGCCGCGCTGGCCTTGGTGCCGGTGGCGGCCCACGCCGATAGCACCCTCCCAGCCCCTCCCATCGCCCAGGACCAGAGCGTCGAAGTCTTCGAGGCCTCGATCCCTGACCTGCAGGAAGCGATGGCGGACGGGCGGGTCACGGCAGTGCAGCTCGTGGACGCATACCTGGCCAGGATCAGCGCGTACGACCAGAGAGGACCTGCCCTGAACAGTATCGTCTACCTGAACCCGAATGCCCGGGCCCAGGCGGCCGCACTGGACCAGGAACGCGCCAGGAGCGGCGCCAGGGGTCCACTTCATGGAATCCCAATCATTTTGAAGGACAATTACGACACCGCGGACCTGCCGACGTCGGGTGGATCCATCGCGCTGGCAGGGATGATCCCCCCGGACGACGCTTTCCAGGTTCGCAAACTTCGGGAGGCCGGAGCGATCATTCTGGCCAAGTCCAACATGCATGAGCTGGCGGCCGGTATCACCACCATCAGCTCGGTTGGAGGTCAGACTCGGAACCCCTATGACCCCTCCCGCAACCCCGGCGGCTCCAGCGGTGGCACCGGTGCGGCGATCGCGGCCAGCTTCGCGGCAATCGGATGGGGCAGCGACACCTGCGGATCGATTCGCATCCCGGCGTCACACCACAATCTCTTTGGACTCCGTCCAACCAAAGGGCTCTCGAGTATAGACGGGATCATTCCTCTGTCACACACCCAGGACGTAGGTGGCCCGTTGGCCCGGACGGTGACGGACCTCGCCATCGGACTGGACGCGACCGTGGGAGCGGACCCGGCCGATCCGGCGACCCGGATCATGGCGGATCGTCCACCTCCCAGGTTTGTGGATGGGCTCGACGCCGAGGCCCTCAAGGGGGCCCGGCTCGGGGTGCTGACCATGCTCTTCGGCGAAGCCGTCGAAGATCAGGAGCACGCCAGGCTGGTACGAGCCGCTCTCGACGCAATGGGTGATGCCGGGGCAGAGATCGTCGACATTGAGATCCCCGGTTTGGACTCGATCCTCTCCGGCTCGAGCCTGATCGGTCTGGAGTTCAAATGGGACCTGATCGACTACCTGGCCGCCACGCCTGCCGCGCAGGTCAGCTCCCTCCAGGACATCCTCGATCGGGGCCTCTATCACGTCCGACTGGAAGGCAACTTCCGGCGCCGCGCCGCGCCGCAGGAGAGGGACACCGCCGCCTACAACCGTGCCATGGTCAAGCGGGCTGCGGCACGCGATGTGGTACTCGCGACCATGGACGAGCTATCCCTCGACGCCATCGCATATCCTACGATACGGCGCAGAGCGGCCCGAATCGGCGACCGGCAACGGGGCTCGAACTGCCAGCTGAGCGCCGCGACCGGGTTTCCCGCGCTGAGCGTGCCCGCAGGGTTTACGGGAGCTGGACTCCCCACCGGACTCGAGCTGCTCGGCAGACCACTGGAAGATGCACGATTGCTGGCACTCGGCTTCGCCTACGAGCAGTCGGTCGCACCCCGGCGGGCCCCGGGACGTACTCCACCTTTGGTGGGGGGTCGGGCTCCCCACCCGGTCGATTTCGTAGTTGCGGCCGTCGGGGGCAGGGCCTCCGCCCGGGTTCTCTTCTCCTGGGATGTCGTCACGAGCGCCCTGTCGTATGAGGTGACCGTGTCCGGAATACCGACGGCTGAGATCCTCGGCACGGGGCTCCACCGAGCCCAAAGTGAGCGGGAGGGCGGAGTCATTCACAACCTTTCGCGGCCGGTCCGGCAAGTAGCTTCTGGAGTGATCACTCTCAGCACCCGGGATCGCGACGCGCTCCTAAAGGGCGAGCTTTACCTCCGCCTGTACACGATGGGGAGTCCTTCCGGTGGCCCCCGGGCCCCGCTTCGGATTCCGTGATGCCCGGGCCGTCGCTTCGACCGAACTCGGCTTGGCGTTACGCGTCTCGGCTAGAAGGCTCCGGGTCCCCGCTATCGGCTGGGTCCGCTGCCTCGCCGCCGCCTGATTGCTCGGCGATGTCCCCCGGGGGCTCCGGAGCCGTAGGCTCGGGCGCCGAAGGAGCGGCTACCGTAGGCTCGGGCGCCGAAGGGGCGGCTACTATAGGCTCGGGCGCCGAAGGTGCGGATGCCGGAGGCTCGGATGCGGCAGGCGCGGGCGCGGTAGACTCGGGTGCCGGACCCTTCTTCGGCAGCGGAATGATCATGCGCACGCTCTTCTGATAGTCCTTGTAGGCCTGGCCGTGGAAAGCGACGAGATCCCGCTCCTCGAGCTGAATCGAGAAGAGCATCCAGACCGTCGTAACCGCGGCGAACACCAGGTGGCCGACCGTCATCACGGCGGTGGCCCAGAAGGCGATCATGAATCCGAGCAGGAGCGGGTGCCGCACGAGGCGGTAGAACAGCGGTGTGGTAAAACCCGAAGGTACGTATTCCTGCTTCGTGAAGTGCAGGTAGACCTGGCGCAGCCCAAAGAGATCGAAGTGGTTGATGAGGACCGTGGATGCGAGAACCAGACCCCAGCCAGCGAGTGAGAGTCCTGTAAGGAGGGGCGCGATGGCCGCACCCTGGACATTCCAAATCTCGTCGGTCATGGGCCGCCACTGCCAGAAAAGGAGGAACAGCAGCAGGCTGGCGAAGAGCACGTAGGTGCTTCGCTCCACCGGCTCCGGCACGATCTTGGTCCACACGGCCTTGAAGGCGGGCCTGGCCATTATGTTGTGCTGCGCGGCAAAGAGGCCGAGCAGAAGGACGTTGATGAGCAGCGCCGTACCAAACGGGGACGCTGCACCACCGACGTCAACCGACTGGGGGACCACCCAGTTTCCGATGAAGCCGATTGCATAGAGGAAGCTGGCGAAAAACACCAGGTAAGCGACGATTCCGTAAAGGAGTGCTGCGATCCGGCCCATTAGCGACCTCCTCGAGCTTGGTCGGCCACACCCCGGACAAACCCGGACTCGGAACCGACGGATTTTCGCCCCCACGCTTCCCCACACCGAGGCCAAGCTGGCGCTCCGAGGGTCCTGGTGCAAGTATCGGCCCGACACACGGTGGCGGGTCAGTTCGACCTTTTACCTCCGGCCCCCACGGGTGTACTTCTACCCATGGGGTGACTAATTTAACGGACCAATTCAAGCTCATTGCTCGGACGAGGGTGAAGAACAGATCATGGCCAAGCCCCCCCTGCCCCTGATTGTGAAGTGGCGAGACCTCGCTCAAGAGGGTCAATTTTACACCGATATTGCCAAGGGCTTTCCCGACTATACGGCGAGTCAGATCCGGCATTATTGCCTCGGACACTCCGGCGCCAAAGCTCCGGGTCCCATACAAAAACGCAGGCGGTGGTTGGACAACCCCTGGCTCCAGGGGGAAAAGTCGCCCCACGCGCTCCTGGACGAAAAACAGGTCCGGCAAGTCTTGGACGACTGGGACGATGGAAAGGGCTACTGGCGCAACGCCGCCGGACACTGGGCTAAACTTCTCAAGGTCTCACCGAGTACGATTCTGGCGGTGCGGCGCGGCGACACGTGGAAACATCTCGACCACGCCAACGCCGGACGCAAGAAGCAGTAGCCGGCCTGCTGGTGGAGCCCTCGGGGTTCGACCAGGGCTAACCCATTCTTCGGCAATCGTCCTCGAGGCGATCCTCGGCCCTGTCCGGGGTTTCGATATCTTCGTAGAAGTCGTCGACGTATTCCACCGCATCCCTTCTATTGTCCTCGTCCAATCCCTCTTGGCCGGTGTAGAGCGCCTCGAGATCAGCACGAATCTCCAGGAACTGAGCATAGACCGTGGAAAAGTCGAAGTTCGGACGACAGAATCCCCGATAGACCCGCTGCCGGACATTCCTGATGCCTAGACCCTCGTTGGGCCGAGCGTACCGCGCCGACACGAAACCGGTCCAGTCGAAGTCGAACGGGACCGGAACGTAAATACCGCTCGATGTCTGCAAGACCTCAGCGTTGTGAAAGCGCACCATCGACCAGTCGGTATTACCGACCATGTACTGGAAGACCGACATGCGCACGGCCTCTTCGGCACGGTAGTTACTTGGGCTGGCCTGTCGAATCTCCAGGAACACCGCCCCCAACCGCTCCGCCATCGCCTCGGATTCCTCCCTGAAGAAGGCATACCGAACTACTGGGTCATTATCGTCTTCCCCGTCGGCATACGTGACGCGGGCCAACCGCACACGGAAGCTCTCATCGGTCAGGAGGTTGTAGGTTCGGTACACGAGATATTCCTCGATGAGGTTCTGTTCGTCGTCGTCTCGGTCCCGGCAATGACTGACCAGCCTGATCCCGTTCTGCCCGTCGAAGACCGTTCCGCCCATGCTGTTCCTGGGAAAGTTGACCCGCAGGGGAGGGAACCGGCAGTTTTCGAGCCTGTAGCGCCCCCGCGTCCTGACCCGGATATCGATCGCGCGCTCAGCCCCCTCATCGTCAGTCATTCTCAGAATTGCCGGTCGGTATTCGCTTTCCTGCTCCCGGTCGCGCCGAAGAGCCCCATAGTCGGTCTCGATCGTAATTTCGATGAGCTCATGGGAGGAGAAGAGGGCCGGAACCGCTCGTTCACCGGAAGCCGTATCCTGCCCAGCCGCCCTCATCGGGGCGATTGAAGCGACGAGCGCCGTGACACAACACAGCAGTACGGGATAGGTGTTTTTCATGCCGGTTTCCTCCGCTTGGTTCGACTCTTGAGTGATCGTAACTCGGCGGCCTGGACATGGTCGCCACCGTCCTTGCGAATCCTGTCCAACAAGACGCCGGGCTGCACGCCGGGTTTGAGCCGGACCAGGTACTGGAGCACGGATACACCGTCCTGCCCCGGGATGATCTCGGCCAACCGCCATCGCACGGCCATCTCGTTGAGCGGGCCCTCGACCACCTTCTGCGCATCGCCGGCGAGCTTCGTATAGATGAGCAGGAGCGCGTAGAGCTTTTTCTCCGTCTGAACGTCCGTCTCCTCGTCCAGGTACCGCTCGAGGCGAGCCACCCGGCCAACCATCTCCCCAAGATCCCTTTGCGGCATCGCCGTCAGCAACGCCTTGTCTCCGATCGAAAGCGCGGTCTGCGCCGACGCCGGCCCGGCCAAAACGTCTCCGAGCGCAAGGGCGGACGTCCGGCCCATCTGGTCCACATAGATGTTGCCGAAGTTCAACTTCCACAGAACCAGATTGACGACATTGAAAACCAAGGACGCGACGAGTGCGGTCCCGAGTCTTCCGCTGCCAGCCGCCAGGCCGACACCGATTGCGAGAAAGACGTACACCGCGTCTTTCGTGTCCTCCAGGGTCGTGCGGAACCGCACGGCCGCGACGATTCCGGCGAGGCTGAAGGCGAGAGCCACGCTGGTCTTGACTATTAAGACGATCCCGGTCACCGCGACCGGTAAGATGATCAGGGTGTGTACGACCGATTGGTCGTATCCGCCGCTTCGTTTGATGATGATGTACGTCCAAGCCACCGGCATCATTATGGCGAGGGCTCCAATCAAGGAAAGGCCCTGAACAGCCAGGCCCTGCCAGCCTCCAACACCTGGCTCCTCAATCAGCGGGATACCACCGAACGTCCTCGTGATCTCGTCCGCAAAGGCCGTGTCACCGCCGGCTTCGAGGATCGCCTCGGTCAGCCAAGGGAACGCCCACAGAAGAGCCCCCACACCGCCCAAGAAAACGACGTAGTAGCCAGCGACTCGAATCAACGGCCGACCGTTTCCACCCCCGCCCCGCGCCTTCGCCTTGGAAGTCTCCCCCTTCCCGGTGGCCTCGCTCACAGGGCGTTCTCGCTTCCGAACTCGGCGAGCAGCTTGTCGTCGAGTGCGTCGGCGTACTCTGAAGTCCAGAGGATGAGATCGATGAGCTCGCCCGGATCCAGGTCCTCGACAGGACGCCCCGCGGTGAGGTAGACCAGGCCATCGCCGTGCACCGAAAATGCCGCGCGACCGAGAGAGGCATGGTTCAGCTCGAGCAGCCGCTCATAAAAATCGGCACCAGCGTTCTCGGGAACCCTCATGAGCGAGAGGCGGACCACAACGAGGCTTTCGGAATGCTCGGGGTCGCTCACGACGCTTACCGAGCCCCGGGCCGAGCCCCGCTCGATCGGCTCCTCGAAACCCGCGACAAGGGTCCCGTCCTCCAGACCGTCCAGAATGCGGTCCACCAGATCCATCAGCGACGCGATTTTGGCCATGGGGCAACTTCGGGACCACAGGAGCGTGTGGCAAGCAGGAAGCCGTCCCTACATCTCCTCCCACCAGGTACTGCCCACCATCTCGAAGTGGCTCAAGCGCTTGCCCGCCTGGAAAGCGTAGCAGCGATGGTAGTCGATATGAGTGTTGTCGTCGAGTCTTGTCAGGGTCCCGTTGCCGTCCAGGCCACCCACGACCAGCCCGTCGATCCTGTAGTTGTTGTTGGTGGTGACGATGTGGCCGGCGAGCAGAATGCCGTCCCACTGGAATCCGTCGCCCCCGGTAAAGTCTCCCGTCACAATCAGGACGCCCTGACCGCAAACAGAGGAAGGGGCACTCAGGTTTCCGTTGAAGCGAGTAACGGTGAACGAATCCGCCGGCAGAGCGCAGGAAGGCCACGTATCCTCGTAGTCGACCGGGAAGGCGGTATCGGTAAGCACATCCCAGTCGATTCCGATCGAGTCGAGAGCTGCTGCCGACCCGACATAAATCACCTCGGGGTTCGGGCCGTCGATCGGATCCTCCTCCTTGTTAAAAGACCCAGAACCCATTATCACGGCGGTGAGGTCCACGGAGCTCTGCTGGCACGTGCCGCTACTGGCGCCGTCGTTGCCGTCTATATGCGCATTCCCCTCGACGTAAAGATCCCCAGTCACCTGGGTCATCATCGCCACGTGGTTCAGTGCGACCTCCCGCTTGACGGCATACTGAAAGACGGTCCGGCGCGCCGGAGATCCGGTAAAGGTCGGATCGGTATACACCCCTTCCGACTCGAGTAGGTAGAGGGTCTGAAAGTCATCGATTACGGACACGAGTCGCGCGGTGACCACCGCGTCCCCACCCTCGATCGAATAGATGACGGTATCGTCGTGAATGCCGATCTGCTTCCCGATGTAGGACCGCAGACCGGCCCGGGCGATGGAGAGCGCAGTTTGTGTCTCCTTGGCGTGGACCGACAGGAGCGCCTCACTGAGCACGACCTGGTAGCCCGCGGCGCCGGCCACCCCGATGCCAAAAAGGAGCAGGACCACCAGCGCGAGCACGAACCCGCCCCTGGGGTCGTCGACGAACTCTGGCCCGCTCCGGCTCGAATCCCTCGCCGCCGAGTCTAAAAACACGGCGCTCAATTGCTGTTCCTCAAGGGGATGCCTACCGTCCATTCATAGGAGTAGGATTTGATACCTCCGATCGAGTCGGTGGCGATGGCGGAAGCGGTCACGCGAATGTTTTCGATCAAGGCCAATGATGCACCCGTGATCGAATTCTGGTAGGGGGAGCTCGGGAGTCTGTACTGGAATTTCGTGTTGGGCGTGATGCCGGTCGCAAACTCCCGGAGCGTGTCTCCCGTAACTCCACGGTATACCGCCAGCGTCTTCGGATCGAGTTGCGAGCGATCGATCTTGAACTCCACCTCCCGGTAGATCATGACGATCTCGCCGAGCGTGGTGCCTCCGGGGATCAGAAAACGTCCGAAGTCTGCGGTGGCTCCAACGGTGTCGGCACCGCTGGTGGTGAGGCATGAATTGGCGTCGCCGCTGCCAGACGAGGTGAGGAGGTTGGACCAGGTGTCCGTCGTGTAGGTCCAATTTCCACCGGGGTCCTGCCTGGCGTACCCGGCCACCTCATTTCCGTAAACCTGGGAGAGGCCCGGCATGTACACGTGACCGGCCCCGGCTTCGGCGCGGCATACGCCGGCCATTCCGATCGGTAGGCGCACCACGAAGCGACGGCTCTCGGCGGTGGTCACCCCACCCCCCGCCACACCCCGGACTTCGGAGGCGATCAGATCGGTCACCACCCGGAGATTATCCTGAACCCGCGTCCGTTGGATCACGAAGCGGTAGAAGTTGTTCTGCGTCAGGAACACGGAGGACACAAGAGCCACGATGACGGAAGAAAGAGTGAGGGCCACCAGGGCTTCGAGGAGGGTGAAGCCGGCTCGGCGACCCCTTACCAGTCGCGGTCCACGAAGGCGGAACCCTTGAAGTATGGCCCCGAGCCACTCGAGGGGACCCCCGTGACGGCCACATGGCGGATGATCGCCGACGAGTCGCTCACCGTCACCGACCAGACATATATCTGCCCGCGAATCGACGTCGAGGACGTAGTCGTACCGACGCTCAGCGTCGCGTAATCCACCAACTCCAGGCTGTCCATCCGCTCCTGCCCTACCAGAGCGAGTTCGGACCGCAGAGCCGCCATCTCCATCTGCAGGGTCAGGGCGGCTCCCAGTCCCATGACAGCCAGGACCCCCATGGAGAAAATTACCAGGGCGCCGATGACTTCGATCAGCGTAAAGCCATCCGTCGATAAACGCAGAGCCTTGTGGTGTCCTGTACTCAACGCGGGTCGACCTTTGAGGCTCCCATGACGTTAAAAGATACATCGTATATGTTCGCTCCAGCCGCAAAGCTGGCCGTCCCGAGCGGAGACGCCGAGCCACTCAAGTCACCTACACCCCGAGAATCGAAGGCCAAACTGTCCCCAGTCAATTGAAGATTCAGAGAGTCGAGCGGAAAATCATCGTTCCGACCAAACTCCCTCCTTAGAATGGTATCGCCCGACTCCAGCCTGATTACGTAACTACCTCCAGCCTCATCAAAATCCACGATAACGACCTCCCGGCCCCTCACAGCACTGGTCCGCGCAAGACTCAGGTCCATCGCAAAAACCTGCGCGGCCCGTTGGGCGGCCGTTCGAGATTGGTATCCCGAAAACACGGACGAACCCAACGCCATCGCTATCGTGAAGAGAATGAGGGTCACCAACAACTCGACCACCGTAAACCCTAATTGGGTCGATGATTCGTCACTCATCGCCACGACATCGCCGCTGATACGCCTCATGCCCTTGGCCACTAGAACTTTCTTCGGTTCCAATGCTCTACTAAAAGATCGGCCACCAACGCCCCTTGCTCAACCATTTCATGATCTCCGGCACAAGAAAGACCGCCTCACTCGGGTGCCACCCCTGGCCCATCGCCATCCGTAGCCCACCGCGTAATTTCACGCACCGCCACCGCAAGTCCAGAGATAGAGATGGCGTCCTCAGCCCGGATTTCCTCCATCAACTCGCGGAAACGAGCAAACTCACTCGAGCGGGTCTCGACTCCCCCGTTCTCGCCCGTGGACCTCAGTGCCCGCTTGGTCAAGCGATGGTGAGCGCGGCCCAGATCCTCAGCCAGCGCTCGCGCCGCTCGTTTCTTCCACCGGTCCTCCCCCGGCGAGGCCAAGATCGCCTCCCGCAACCAGGGAACATGGAAAAGTTCAGCTATTTGGAAGTACGCACGTCCGGCCACCAGCGGTTTCGCACCCGTTTCCTCGGCCAGCCGCAGGATCTCGAGAAGTTGATCGAGGAACCGAAGCGTGATGAGATTTCTCGCGAGATCCGGCTCCGCGCCGTAACGCTCGATCTCCGCCATTCTTTCTTCGAAAACGACCCGGTCATCCCCGGTGACGAAATCTGAGAAGTCGGTGCGCAACTTCTCCAGCCCATCTCGGTGCCGCTCAATGATTTCGGTCGTGTCTTGGTCCGCTTTTACGTTGAGAAGAAGCCAACGTGTGGTGCGTTCCAGCACACGAGCGAGGCCCAGCAGCCACCGATAAGCCACGCTCGACGGCAGCGTTTCAGCGGTGACGCGTCGCACCAGGGCAGCGTGGTCGCAAAGCCTGCCGGCGATCAGCCAAGCTCTAGTGACCTCGGAAGGGCTGAACCGAGTGTCCCGCGAGAGACGATTGACGAACGTGGACCCCATGAGGTCGACGAGGTCATTCGTGAGCTGGGAGGCGATGATCTGGCGGCGCAGGCGATGGCTTTCGAGGCTCTCCTCACCCGCCGCCGCCAGTACAGCGGCCGGAAAGTAATCCCGCAGGTAGTTTTGGGCCGCCGGATCGTCCGGAAGGTCACTCCTCAGCAGGCAACCCATCAGGTCGAGCTTGGAGTAGGCCAAGAGCACGCAGAGTTCAGGGCGTGAAAGAGACTGGCCGAGCTCGTCGAGCCGCACCCCCAGCACCTCCCACGTGGGCAGATTTTCGGCTGCCCGGTCGAGACCCCCGGTCTTTTCCAGCGAGGACATGAGATCCCGAAAGTCATCCAGCGCCTCCCTGGTTCGGATTTCGTCCAGGGAGATTGCGAGGCTCTGTGCCTCGTTATCCGCCACCACGAGCGTTGCGACAGGGTCGGTCATTTCCTCCAGAAGGCGATTACGCTGCTCCTCATCCATGCGCCCGGAACCGACCGAGTGCCCGAGGAGGATCTTGAGGTTGACTTCGCGGTCGGAAAGGTCGACACCCCCGGAGTTGTCCAAGGCATCCGTATTGATCCGACCTCGACGTAACGCGAAATCAATGCGGGCGCGTTGCGTGAATCCGAGATTGCCACCCTCCCCTACCACTCGGAAGCGCAACTCATCGGAGTTCACCCGAACCGCGTCGTTAGGGGGATCGCCCGCGTCGGCATGGGATTCCTCCGGTGCCTTCACGTAGGTGCCGACTCCTCCGTTCCAAAGAAGCTCGGCCGGTGCGCGCAGTACGGCCTGGATCAGCGACTCCGCGTCGAGGGCTCCCGCGTCGTCGGGAATGCCCAACACCGTCTTGGCCTCGGGCGTGAGGTCCACCTCCTTGGCGCCCCGTGGAACGATCATCCCACCCTCGCTCATGCAACCCCGATCATAGTCCTCCCAGCTCGAGGGCCCCAGACCAAATACCCGCTCTCGCTCGCGGAAGGCGATCTCCGGATCAGGAGAAGGATCGATGAAGACATGTCGGTGGTCGAAAGCCGCGATGAGTTTGATCTGCCTCGAGAGAAGCATCCCGTTTCCGAAAACGTCACCGCTCATGTCCCCGATGCCCACCACCGTGAAGGGTTCGGACTGAATGTCCTTGCCCTCCTCCCGGAAGTGGCGCTTGACGCACTCCCACGCGCCGCGCGCGGTGATCCCGACCGCCTTGTGGTCGTAGCCCTTCGACCCTCCCGACGCGAACGCGTCTCCCAGCCAGAAGCCGTATTCATCCGCCACCGCGTTGGCCACGTCGGAGTACCGCGCCGTTCCCTTGTCCGCAGCCACCACCAAGTACGGATCGGGCGGGTCCCAGCAGACCACGTTTTCCGGTGCCACCGTGGTGCCGTCGCCGGCGAGGTTATCGGTGAGATCGAGCAGACCCCGTATCAAGGTCTTGTATTGCTCGCGAGCCTCTTCCACCATCGCATCCTTGTCGTCCAGCGTTCGGAGGGTAATGAACCCTCCCTTGGATCCGGCGGGGACGATGACCGCATTCTTGACCATCTGAGTGTTCACCAGCCCGAGGACCTCGGTGCGGAAGTCGTCCCGCCGCTCACTGTAGCGGATTCCTCCGCGCGCTACTGCCGCGCCCCTCAGATGGATCCCCTCCACCCTCGAGGATCGCACCCACACCTCGTAGAGCAGCTTCGTCGGTGCGATGTCTTGGAGCCTTCGTACCGCGATCTTGAACGATAGGTACGGCACGCCCCCCGATCGGTGCGTTGGGGCCCGTCCTCCGTGCCGGAAGTAATTCGTGCGAACCGTGGCGCCGAGGAGGGCGGCCATCCGCCGAAGCACACGATCATCCGCGAGAAACGACACCGACTTCATGAGCTGCGTAAGCAGCGCCGTGAGATCGTCAACCAGTTCCTCGCGTTGCTCGAGGGTTCCCCCGTCGTTGCTGAACTTCGCATCGAAGATATCGAAGAGAACCCTTGCGATACTCGAGTGGGATAACAGCGCCGTCGGAAGGGATAGGCGACTCGGGACCACCCCCAGCTGAAACGCGTATGCGACGTAGGCCCTCAGAACGTCCACCTCCCGCCAAGAGAGCCTGGCGAGAAGAACGAGCGCATTGAGCGAATCATTCGTAGCGTCGCCACGCCGCACCGCGAGAATGGTTTCGGCCAGCAGCGTCCCCTGGTCGTCCACATCCAACTGCGACCCTGTCGAGTCCTGTACCGAGAACGAGTGAATCACGGCCGCGAGGTCCTCAGGACCGCTCACCTGGTAGGGCGTTACTTCGATGACCCGCAGGCCCGCGTTCTCCAAGATCGGCATGAAATCCGAGAGGATGAGCCGCTCTCCGCGGAGATAGAGCTTGAGTTGGGTGGTGGAGCCCAGGGGCTCCCCCCCGTTTGAGCCGACCTCATGATCCTGAGAAAACGAGATGGACACCACACGATCATCCGCAGCCATCGCCTCGAGTTCCAGGATGTCCTGCACCGCTACGTCGGGCTCGGTCGATGCTTTGTATTCGGGGCTGAACGCCTCGCCATAGCGGCCCGCAAGACGCCGGGCCACATCGGCCGGCCGCACTTTCTCCAGAGCGTTTTGCACACGGTCGGACCAGGACCGAATGATCTCTCTGAACTCGGCCTCGAGGTCACGGCTCTCCACCCCCGCCACCGCCTCCGCACGTGCGGCCAGATGGAAATGGAGCCGGGCCTGGTCTCCCTCGCCGAGGGCCAAATGGTAGTTCAGGACTTCCGCCTGAAACCGGCCGATCAACGCCTCTTCGATGGCGCGTCGGATCTCGCCTGAGAAGCTTTCCTTGGGCAGGATTACCATGGCCGAGACGCCACGGCGTAGCGGGTCCTCACGCAATGTCACGTGAACATCGCCCGTGTGGTACGCCGTGAGCACGGTCTGGATGTCCGCGGCAATCTGGCCGGCCGACGAAAGAAAGAGCTCCTCCTTCGGCATCGAGCTGAAAATCGTGTTGATTTCCTTGTAGTCGTGCGACCCCTCTTGAGCATCCAGGCCCTCGAGAATCACCTGAAGCTTGCGCCGGAGAATGGGGATCTTGTTGGCGTCCTCTCCGAAGGCCTTCGACGTGAAGAGACCGATGAAGCGGTGTTCCCCCGCGACCTCGCCGTCACTCGAGAGCTTCTTGATTCCGACGTAATCCATTCTGGCCAATCGGTGTACGGTCGAGCGGTGATTGGTCTTGGTGATGATCAAGTGGGGGCCCCCCATCACAAGGTCCCTGATTCCCGGGTCGGCCTCGCTGACGAGCACAGGCTCGTAGAAAGAAGAATCCGCTTCGTTACGGAGCATTCCTAGGCCCGACCCCGGCTTTACGACGATGGCGGGACCGGCGTCGAGGTCGACGATGTCGTATTCGCGATAACCCAGAAACACGAACGCGCCGTCCCGAATCCACCGGAGAAACGCCTGTACCTCCTCCAACTCCTCGCGGAGGTCGGGCAGGGACGCCACACATTCGGCGAGCTCGACCACGGTGCTGTTCACCGCATCGACCATGGGATGGAAATCGTCGGTGACCCGGATCACATCCTGGAGGCGTCGGCGCGCCTCGCTCCGGAGTGCTTCCCGCGCCTCCGCGTCCATGATCCGCGAGACCTCACAGTGCACGAAGGATTCTCTGCTGTCACCGTCCTGTGAGGGTTGTAAGCTGACGATTTCACCCTTCCCGTTCCTCTCGACGTGCATGACCGGGTAGATGAGATGCTCGATCGACAGACCCTCTTCGTGGAGGAACTCGCGAAGGGAATCCACGATGAACGGTCGCTCGGAGATGTTGGTCCTCAGGACCGTTACCGGCGCGTGCCAGCCCTCGTTCTCCACCTCGGGGTTGAAGACCTCAACCTGGACCTTGTCCGGCTCACTCTCCTGCAAGAAACGCCACGCGCCCAGGGTGATGTGAGCGAGGGTCTCCGGACTCCGCCCGAGAAGAAATTCCTTGGTAGCCCTGGCGAGGAAAATTTCGGCGAACGCGACCACCGACTCCGACTCTTTCGGATCGACCTGCCGCTGGAGTTGGCGGCTTACGGCGTCGATTGTCGGAGACTCTTCACGGAGGCGGCGAACCACCGCGCTGAGGGTGTCGCTCATGGGTCAGGCCGGTCTGAGCTTTTTCGCTTCAGGACCGCGATCAAGTGTGGAATGAGGACCGTCTTATCATACACCTGAAAGATAGAGAGAGGTGACGGGCCCGTTCAACCCTGATGGGAGCGGGGGAGACTTGTCCAACCCTGGCCGACGCACACCCGGATCTTCTAGCTTTGGGGCATGACTTCAACGCCGGGGTCCAGCCCATACACCTTACCGCTTCACGTCGAGCAATATGGGGACGGGGACCGGCAAATCATGATGCTCCATGGCTTCGGGGCGAACTCCTACACATGGCTGGGTTGGGTCGGGGGGCTGGCGAAGGATCATCGCGTGTGGTCGGTGGAGCTGAAGGGTCACGGTTCGGCGCCTGCACCACCGGACGACCTTTACTCTCTGCACGATCATGCCGACCTCGTGCACCGCCTGATCCTGCAAAAAGACCTCCGTAATCTGACCCTGGTCGGTCATTCCATGGGTGGGGGCATCGCACTCCTAGTGGCGCTCCGACTTCTGGACGAGCGGCGCCTGGAGCGGCTGGTCCTCGTGGCTAGCGCCGCCTACCCACAACGACTTCCTCCATTCATCGCCTTGGCCGCGCTAGGGCGCCTGGCCGAATGGGGGCTTCGGTTTTGCCCGAAGCGCTGGCTGATTCGCAAGGTCCTGCGCTCCATCGTCTTCGACCGGCAGGGTGTGACGGAGGCGCAAGTCACGGCCTATGCGGAGCCCCTCAACAGCCCCGCCCACCGCACCGCCCTGATCAAGACCGCCGGGAAGTTGATACCTCCAGATCTCGCGGAGGTAACGAAGCGCATTCCCGAGATCAAACTGCCTACGCTACTCCTTTGGGGAAGGCACGACTGGGTCGTCCCGCTCGAGGTAGCTGAGCGACTCCTGGCGGACCTTCCAGGCGCGCAGCTCGAAATCATCGAAGACTGTGGGCACGTGCCTCCCGAGGAATTCCCGAAGGAATCGCTCGAGATCGTCCTGAAGTTTCTCAGGGGTGAGGGGGAGGCTCCTGCGCCACGAACCCGGGACACGTCAGGACCGGGAGAGGTGGATACTTAGGGAAACGGGGATCCTCCGCCGAACGGGCACACCGGTAGAAGACCGATCCTCGCCGGTTTTCGATCCGCCGCACGAATGTACACGTCTCGCAAAGCCCCGCCCCACGGCCGCCCCCGCCCGTTTCCTCCGTGCTCACGGTCGAATACCCAGCACCGCCACCTGCCGCTCCGACCGTCCACCGCGATGAGAAAACAGGTTACCATCCCCACACAGCGTGCAGAGGCCGGAGACGGTAATGCTCTCTTGCGGCACCCCAGCGGCCCTCGCTCGCTCCGCCAATGCCCCCCGTAGATCCACCGGGGCCGCACGCGGCGGTCCCTCCATCCCGAGCGCCTCGAACACCTCCGGGCCCACTTCGTAACACTCTCCACAGATGGCCGGACCCATGTGCACGAGAAGGCGTCCCGGATCGGTCCCCCACCTCACACCGAGAAGGGTGGTGGCACGGAGAAGGAGACCCGCGGCGATCCCCCTCCATCCCCCGTGCAGAAGCGCCACCGCACGCGCGTCGGCATCCAGAAGATAAATGGGTACGCAGTCGGCGACGGTTACCGCCAGGAGCACACCGGAGTCGGCAGTGGTATGGCCGTCCGCCGCTCCCTGCGCTTCCCGGACGCCCTTCCCGACGTCGTCATGGACGACGATCCGCGTTTCGTGGATCTGACGGGCGTACACGATGGTCTCGAACGCGGAAGCGCGGAGCAGGCTCTTCCACCGCTCCGGTGCCTGCGGGGACGGCGGATCACCGAACAGTCGGAGATCGAACGGATCGGGGCTGGATCCGGCGTGCGTGATTCCGGCAAACACCCACGGAAACCGATCGGCCCAGTCGGTGACCTCGTATAGCGGAACGCCTTCGTCTGCGATCTTTTCGGTCATGCGATCCAGGCCCGGGTGGGTCGAACGGGTGCGGTGGATCGAACGGGCGGCGAGGGAAACTCGGCCCCCGGCGACCATGCGTTGAATTGTAACGGGACGTTGGAACGCTGGCAGCCCGTTATCGCCCACCCTCGATACGGAAACCGACCACGAGCGTGCGGGGCAGCCCCGGGCGTAGGCCTGCCGGGCGTCGAGCCACGCTGTGAATCCGGTTCGTAAGGTTCTGCAGTCCGGCAAAGAGGGTTCCACGCTCGTTCAGTTGGACCTTGCCGGAGGCGTTGAAGACTACGAAGGAGTCCGTCCCCTGCCCCGCGGGAATGGGACCAAAGCCCGCCTGTGTCCGCATCGCTCCGGAAGCGTTCATGGAGATCGAGAGGCTCCAAGCCGTTTGGTCATAGGCGATGCTCCCGCTCAGTTGGTGCTCGGGTAAATAGGGCAACCGATCGCCGGCCTCGACCGTGCCCCACGGATCGTACTCTGAAACGAACCCGGACCGAAACGACGCGCGAGTAAACGTATAGGCCAGCCGTAACGGCACCCGCGTTACCCCGCGGACCGCCCACGCAAGGTCGTAGTCCAGGGACGCCTCGACACCAGCGACCCGTGCGTTGCCCCCGTTGAACGCTTGTCCACTCCCATCCCCTCCGGTGGCCAGGGTTGCCTGACCCAGAATGTTGTCGTACGAAGTCAGGAATCCAGTGGCCTCCGCCGCTAGCCCGGAGCGCCGCCACCGCACCCCCACTTCATAGTTCACGCTACTCTCGGAGCGGGTGGCCTTATCCGCGCCGGGACCCGGCGGGCCGAAGCCACGGTGCACTCCACCGAAAAGGCTCAGGGCACGCCTCCGAAAAGAGAACCCCACCCCAGGGATCCAGGCGCGAATCTGGTTCACTCGGGTACGCGTGGGCGACGTGCGGGTCGGGTCGTCCCCAGCGTAGTCCAGGCGCTTGAAATCAATGTGCTCGAACCTGACGCCCGGCGTGATTATCCACGGCCCTAGCGAAATTTCGTCTTGCAGAAAAACGGCTACCGCCGTCGCGGAGCTGACCCGATTGGACTGCGTCCCGGGTTCTCCCGAACTCGTGAGACGCAACGAGCCATCGAGCATCTGAAAACCGTCCTCCCACTGAAAACGGTCCTCCTCATCTTGGTGAAACCGTGCACCCAGTTCCACCTCGTGCCTTCCCAACGAGAGGCCCAGAGACGACTGCACGCCTTGGGCGAAGTACTCGCGGTTGTTCGCGCGAAGTCTCAACGCGTCGGGGGCGCTGCTTCCCCCCTTTAAGATGCCGAGGGCCACTGCGTGGTCGTCCGGCTTTCCGAGCACGCCACTGATGCTCGTGCCCAAAACGCTTTGGAGCTTGTACCAATTGCGGGAGAAGTCATTCCGGTAGGCGGTCGTCGTGACGTCCGCGTTGCCTCCGGCCCAGAAGTACCGGAGCTGGATTTGTGAGTGATCGGCCTCCATGAGATCCGATCCCGAGGCCGGATAGCGAGCCAAGGGGTTACGGCCGAAGTCCTCATCGGTCAGCCCCAGGTAGGTCTCATCGGACGCCTCTGTAGTGTAGCCCAGCTTCAGCTCCAGCTCTTGATAGGACTCCCCAAGGAGATCGGAGTTGACGCGCACCTTGGCCATGTAATCGTCCACATCGAAACCTGTGCCCGTCCCATTCGGCAGCTCCTTGAAGCCATCGGTTCCTAGGGAATACGCCTCCAGCAACCAACCGAATCGTGCCCCAGAGGCCCCTGCCCGAGCATGGCCCTGGAGACTGCCATACTCCCCTCCCGAGCCCTCCACGAACCAGGTCAAACGGTCCGGGATGCTAGCAGACACCAGATTGAGAGCCCCACCGATGGTGCGTGGGCCATACCGTATCTGACTCGACCCCTTCCGAACTTCCAGCGCCTCCATCCGTCCCGCGACCGGGAAGTAGTAGGCCGACGGAGCCGCATAGGGTGCGGGCGCGATCAGCACGCCGTCTTCCATCAGGGTGATCTTCGCACTGCGCTCGGCGCCCGTCCCTCTCAATCCGATGTTCGGGCGTAATCCGAATCCGTCCTCCTCCTGGATGTTCACGCCGGGCACCTGCCGGAGAAAATCGTGAACGTTGTCGAATACGAATGCCGGGGAGTCGAGATCTTCCCTCACCAGCACATGGACGGCACCCGGAACCGCATCCGTGCCAAGCGGGTCGCCGACCATGCGCGTGCGCTTGAGAAGCACCCTGATCGGGTCCATCCGGAGCGGCGCAGTTCCCAACTCGGCATCCACGACCACGGCTTCATCGGCACCAAGCGTGATGGTCTTCGTGAGCGTCGTGAATCCTATTCGTATGAACCGCAACGAGATCGTTCCGGGGGAAATCCCGCCCAGCATGTACCGTCCCGCCTTGTCCGTAAGCACGCCGACGGAGGCACCAACGACCTCGACCGTAGCACCGGAAATGGCAGAGCCGTCATCGTATGCGCTGACCACACCCTCGACGGATGCGGGTCCATTCTGGGCAGCCAGGGGAGAAACCAGGAGCAGCGTCGCGGTGAACGCGGCGAGCGGCAGGATCTTGTCTAAATGCATCGGACCACGACCATCTATCCCTTCAAGGCACCCCACGGTAAGGAGCGCCGGTTTTCCGTGCGTTTTTCTTCTCGAGGTGGGCCTCGCTCTCCCCTCCAGAAGATGAGAACGAGTCTCAACCGCACCAATGGTACCTCGTAAGGGGAACCGGGGCAAGCGATACCAGGGGCGGAAAAGGGCTCCCCAGAGAAAAAAATGTGACTAGCTTAGAACCGGCGCCGACGGCGGTGGGAGGGGCCGCGCTCGAAAAGCTCTACGCAAGCGACGAGACCGATGGACGAAAAGCCGTTCGACAGCCAGAACGCCGGCTACGCGCAGGCCCTCTATGAGGAGTTTGCGCGTAACCCGGAGGGTGTACCGGAACAGTGGCGGAAGTTCTTCGCCTTGGGTCCACAAGCCGCGGTCGAGGCCGGCTTGATCGTCCCCGAAGGCCTGGCGGAGAATGGTGGTGAGGGCCTGGCCCAGAATGGTGGCGAAGACCGCGGATTCCAGGCCGACGTAGGCTCGCCCACCATCGCCGCCGAACTGATCGCTGCACGAGAAGAGGCGGACAAGATGCGTCGTCTTCTCGGTGTCGTCGCCCGGGCAACGTCCTTCCTTCAGGCCTACCGAAACCACGGGCACCAGCTCGCGACCATCGATCCTTTGGGCTCCGAGCCTCCCGGGCACCCACAACTCGACCCGTCCTTCTTCGGCACGAGTCTGGAAGAGCTCCGGGAGGTCCCTGCCTCGCTGGTCTTAGAGAGCCCGCGCGACGAGTCCGTGGCGGACGTGCTCGAGCGATTCCAGGAGGCCTACTGCGGAGCCATCGGATACGAGTTCGAACACCTCGAGGACCCCGGCGTCGTGCGGTGGCTCCGGGATCAGGTGGAGTCCGGCGTACACACGGGCCCGCTAGAGCCCGGAGACCGGGTGCTCCTCCTCCAACGGCTTACCGAGGTCGAGAGCCTGGAGCAGTTTCTCCACCGTGCCTACCTCGGTCAGAAGCGCTTTTCCATCGAAGGGACGGACATCATGGTCCCCATGTTGGATCTGGCACTCGATGAGGCGGCTCGGGGCGGCGGAAAGCGGGTTGTCTTGGGAATGTCCCACCGCGGCCGCCTGAACGTTTTGGCCCACATCGTAGGGTTAGGATACGAGGAGATTATCCGAGAATTCGAGGGGATCCAGGCCAAGGGGGCCTTTAGCGTGGAGGGAACCGGGGACGTCAAGTACCACCAAGGCGCCCAGGGAGAGCGGAGTCTGCACGACGGCTCCACGATTCACATAACGCTCGCTCCCAATCCCAGTCACCTCGAGTTCGTGAATCCGGTCGTCGAGGGCATGACCAGGGCGCTCCAGAACACCGGATTCGACCAGGACGCGAAGCAGGATACAGCGTCGGTGATCGCGATCCTCATCCACGGAGATGCCGCTTTCGCGGGCGAGGGCGTCGTTGCCGAGACCCTCAATCTCGGCAGGCTGGAGGGGTACACGACGGGCGGGACGATCCACATCATCGTCGACAATCAGCTTGGATTCACGACGCTGCCCGTCCACGGTCGGTCGACACGGTACGCGAGCGACCTCGCCAAAGGGTTCAGCTTTCCGATCATGCATGTCAACGCCGACCACCCGGAAGCGTGTCTCGCGGCCGTGCGACTCGCCATGGCGTACCGAGCGGAATATCACGACGACGTCATCATCGATCTCGTCGGATACCGAAGGTACGGGCACAACGAGGGCGACGAGCCAGCCTACACCCAACCGCTGATGACCGAGGCCATAGAAAAGCACCCGCCGGTCAGGACCGTTTACGGGGACCTGCTCGTGGGACAAGGTGTCCTGACGGCTCAGGATGTGGAGGCGATGCAGGAACGCGTCGCCGTATACCTCCGCGACGCACGCGAACAGGTCCAAAGCCAAGGCGAGTCCCACACGGAGCTAGGGGACGGCCTGGTTCTGGAGACCGACGGAGCCGTACCGCCGGACGTGCCCCTGGAGATACTCGCCGAAATAAATGTGGCCGCGCTCGCGACCCCCCCGGGCTTTACCGTCCACCCTAAGCTCGAACGCGTACTCGCCCACCGCGAGGAAGACTTCGGCCCCGAGCTATCCGTGGATTGGGCCCATGCGGAGGCCCTGGCTTTCGGGTCGCTACTCCGCGAGGGGATCCCCATTCGTCTCACGGGCCAGGACACGCAACGAGGCACCTTCAGCCACAGGCATCTGGTTTTCCACGACGCGAAGACCGGACAGGAGCACAGGCCCCTCGCCGATTTCGGGAGCGCCCGCTTCGAGGTTCACAACTCACCACTCTCGGAGATGGCGGTCCTGGGGTTCGAGTACGGTTTCAGCGTGGCGTCGCGGAAAGCTTTGGTCCTGTGGGAGGCCCAGTTCGGAGACTTCGCCAACGCCGCTCAGGTAACGGTGGACCAATTCGTCGCCTCGGGCTGGGAAAAGTGGGGACAGCTCGCGAGCCTTGTGATGCTGCTGCCGCACGGCTACGAGGGTCAGGGGCCAGAGCATTCGAGTGCCCGCCTCGAGCGATTTCTCCAGCTGTGCGCCGAAGACAACATGCGGGTCGTATCGCCGAGCACACCGGCGCAGTACTACCACCTACTCCGGCGGCAGGCCTACCTCCGACCGCAGCGGCCGCTCGTGATCATGTCTCCGAAAAGCCTACTGCGGCATCCCCAGGCCAAGTCTCGCATATCGGATCTGGACCGGGGCAAGTTCCACCCCGTGCTCGACGACCCAGCCTCTGCGGACCCCAAGGGCCTCGACCGCTTGGCGGTGACCCGCTTGGTTCTCTGCTCCGGCAAGCTCTTCTATGATCTGGCCGGGAGCGAACTACGTGAGGACGCTGGAAATGTCGCCATCGCCCGCCTCGAGGAACTCTACCCGTTCCCCGCGAGCGAGACCCATCAACTCGTCGCCCGGTACCCCAACGTCAATGAGGTCGTGTGGGTTCAAGAGGAGCCCAGGAACATGGGCGCGCTCGCCTTCGTCGGTCCTCGCCTGAGAACCCTCGTCCCCCGGGAAGTGAAGCTCGACTACGTGACCCGCCCCGAGCGCGCAAGCACGGCGGAGGGAAAGCACATCGACCACCTCGTTGAGCAGGCCCGGATCATTCTGGAGGCCTTTGGCGAACCTGCCCCGCCGGAGTCATGAGCCCAGCTAGCTCACTCCCAACGAATGAGCAGCTTCCCAAAATTCTTATTGGACGCCATGACGTCATGAGCCACAGCCGCGTCCTCTGGCGGAAACACCCGGTCGATCACGGGCTTCAGCTCGCCGATCGAGAAGAAGGAAAGAAGGCGGTCCTCGAAGGCCCTCGTCAAAATGGCCTTTTCTTGCACCGGGCGCGCGCGCAGAACCGTACCCCTGAGCGTCACCCGACGCAGCATCATCGCCCCTAGGTCGATTTGCGCGGCTGCCCCACCGGGCACACCCACGACGATGTGCCGGCCACGCGGGGCGATTACCCTCTGGTTACCCTCCATATAGGGTCCACCCACGAGGTCCAGGATCAAATCGACCCCTCGCCCACGGGTCACGCTCAGCACCTTCTCGGGCCAGTCGGCGTCCGCCAAGACGGCATCATCCAAACCGAGCGCGGAAGCCGCCGTCAGTTTCTCGGGCGTTCGAGAGGTTCCGATCGTCACCGCACCGAGCGCCCTTCCGATTTGAAGTGCCGCGGTCCCCACCCCGCTTCCGACGGCGTGGATCAGCATGACCTCTCCGTCGCTGAGCTCCATCTGGAGAACGGCGGCGTCGAAGGCGGTCAGGAACACCTCTGGGATCGCCCCCGCGTCATGTTCAGTTATGCCGTCCGGCACCGGGAGCACATTCGACCCGTGCGTCGTCACGTATTCGGCATATCCACCTCCGCCGAGAAGCCCCATCACCCGATCCCCTACCTTCCACCGCGCGGTATCGGCGCCCAAGGCCTCTACGACTCCCGAGAATTCCAGCCCGAGGATGTCCTTCGGCCACCCCTCGGGTGCGGGGTGCTTTCCGCGCCGCTGGAGCAGGTCCGCACGGTTGACGCCGGACGTACAGACGCGTGCCAGGATTTCACCGGGGCCCGGGGTCGGCTTGGGCACCACCTTCAGCGAGAGGGTTCCACCGTCCCCTTGGCCCTCCATGACCACCGCCTGCATGCTGCTTGATTCGCTCATGAAGGCTATGATAGGGCTATGCAACCCGTACGGCACCCGTCCTGATGCTCCTGCCCATCAAGCTCGACCGGCCGCTCGTTTTCTTCGACCTGGAGACCACCGGACTGAGCACCGAGCAGGATCGCATCATCGAGATGGCGATCCTGAGAGTTTCTCCGCAGGGCGACGTGATGGAACGGGTCAGGCGCTTCAAACCGGGCATCCCCATTTCTCCCGAAGCGACCGCGGTCCACGGGATTTCCGACGAGGACCTCACGGACGAAAAACCCTTCACTGCTCGCGCCAAATCGCTGTTCGAGTTGATCGACCCCTGTGACCTCGGGGGTTTCAATATCCGGCGCTTCGACCTGCCGATGTTGATCGCTGAGTTCAAGCGAGCCGACCTCGACTTCGACCACCGGAGTCGGAGGGTGATCGACATGCAAGGAATCTTTCACCGTGAGGAGCCGCGGGATCTCTCCGCAGCCGCACGCTTCTACCTCGACCGGGAGCATCAGGAGGCGCACACCGCTCTCGGCGACATCCGCACGACAGCGGCGGTCCTGGCCGCCCAGATCGAGCGCTATCCTCACCTTCCTCGAGACATGGATGCGCTCCACGCCTATTGTGACGAGGTTCTCCCCATCCGCACGGCAATCGAACAGTGGTTCAAAAAGGAGGGCGCGGAGTTGATTTTCCGGAGAGGAAAACACAAAGGGCGTCCACTTGCCGAGGTCGCGGCTCAAGAGACGGGTTACCTCGAGTGGATGCTCGGGGCGGACGACATGGGCGAGGAGGTCTTGGAAGTCGTCCGTGCGGCGCTCGACCACAATAATCCGACCTTCACGAAGGAAGGCCTTAACCAACATGAGTGAAATCGATGAGTAATTTCCTGCTGAACGCACACTCGGGTCTCCGCTACCTGATCCTCCTCGGGGGTGTCCTGACTGTTCTTTACGCAGCGTATGGATGGGCGGCGCGGCGGACCTATGACAGGACGATGAGAATCCTGGCGACAAGCTTCGTCGGCACCATACATCTACAGATCCTGCTCGGGCTGGCTTTGTTATTTTCCGGACGGTTTCAGCCAGCGCTGATGGGCCACCTCTTCATGATGCTGTTCGCGGCGGCGGCGGCACAGATTCCGGTGTCGGTTATGCGCCGGCGTGCGGAGGAGCAGAAGTCCTACCTGCCCCACGGTATCGGAGCGCTTGTGGCGCTGGGCCTGATCGCCTCTGGAATCCTGGCCATCGGACGTCCCATTGTCGGTTAGGGCCTGGATTGTCCGCTGAGGCCCAGTTTGTCTGCTGAGGCCCAGACCTTGTCCGAAGACGCCAAATGACCACGCTGCCCGAGACCCGGACCTCCCCGGCGGAAAGCGCCTCGCAGGGTGACATCGCCTCCGGTGCGAGTGCCGACCTGGGTCTGGTGATGGGTGGTGGGGGCGCGAGAGCGGCCTATCAGGTCGGGTTTCTACGGTATCTCGCCGGGCAGTTCCCGGATCTGCACGTGCCGATCGTCACTGGCGTGTCGTCGGGTGGAATCAACGCAGCCCACTTGGCGTCCCATCATGGATCCTTCGCCCAAGCCGTTCGCGAGTTGGTTTCGCTTTGGGAGCGCCTGACGGTAGAGGAGGTGTTTCGGGTCGACGCGCCGTCTCTGACCTGGATCGGTCTACGGTGGATCTTCCAGCTCCTTTCCGGAGGAGTGGGCGGTGCGGTCCGTGTCCGGGGTCTGGTCGATACCACACCCCTCAGAAACTACCTGTCCGAGGTGCTCCATGCGGTCGACGGGGAGCTGACGGGCATTCAATACAACCTGGCGCTGGGAAGGCTCAAGGCGGTCGCGCTGAGTACCTCGAGCTACACGACGGGGCAGTCGCTGACGTGGATCCAGGGACAAGATCTCGACGACTGGACACGTCCCCAGCGCCGCTCCCAGCAGGCCGTGTTGACCATCGATCACATCATGGCGTCGTCGGCCCTTCCCCTGTTCTTTCCTGCAGTCGAAATCGACGGTGAATTCTTCGGAGACGGCGGCATGCGGCTCTCAGCTCCCCTTTCGCCCGCCATTCATCTCGGCGCGGAAAAGATCATGGCGATCTCCACCCGGTACAACCGGACCACGGCCGAGGCCGAGCTTCCCAACGTCACGGGCTACCCCCCTCCCGCTCAGGTTCTGGGTGTCCTCCTCAATTCGGTATTTCTCGACCTCTTGGACCAGGACGCTCTGCGCTTGGAGCGCCTGAACCACCTGCTGAAAAAGCTGCCACCCGAAGAGAGAGATGGTCTACGACCGCTGAAATTGCTGGTCTTGCGACCCTCGGTCGACCTGGGGCGCCTCGCGAACGAGTTCGAGCCTCAGCTTCCCAAGACGTTTCGATTCCTCACCCGCGGTCTCGGTACCAGACAGACGAAGAGTCCGGATTTTCTGAGCATGGTGTTATTCCAACCGGATTACATCGGCCGGCTCATCGAAATCGGCGAAGCGGACGCGGAGGCCCGCGCCGACGAGATCGACGAGTTCATCCGAGCCGGAACACCCAGCGCCGCAGAAGAGGAGCCGGAACCGAGGTTCTGACGCAGGCGAAGAAACCACGGCGGGTCTTTCGGCACTAAATTGAAGGATCCACCTCGGGTCTTTCCGCGTTAGATTTAGACATGCGCGAGATCGCAGGCCGCCTCCCGGCCGACCCGAAAACGGGGAGTTCCACGATGTCTCAGGAAACCAAACAGAGCCTCGCCACCGAGCAGGAAGCCCGCCAAGTGGTAGAAGCCGCTCGTGAAACCGAGTGGAAAAACCGGAGCTTCGCTCGCGGAATCTACAACGGGAAGCTGGACCTTTCCCTCGTCTATCCGCTGCCCGAGCCGGATCCTGAGGTGGAGGCCCGGGCCGAGCCGTTCCTGAGAAAGTTGGAGGAATTCACCCGCAAGCATATCGACGGCGATGCCATCGACCGGGACCGGTGGGTGCCCCAGGAGGTGCTCGACGGCTTGGCGGAGATCGGCGCGTTCGGAATCAAGATCCCGATCGAATATGGTGGGCTCGGGCTCTCGCAGTATCAGTACAACAAGGCCCTGATCATCGTGGGTAGCCGGTGCGCGTCCACCGGGGCGTTCCTTTCGGCTCATCAGTCGATCGGCGCTCCCCAGCCCCTCTTGTATTTCGGTACGGAGGAGCAGAAGCGGAAATACTTGCCGCGCTTGGCCGCGGGAGAGCTTTCCGCGTTCGCCCTGACGGAGCAGGATGTCGGCTCGGACCCCGCCAACCTCTCCACACACGCCGAGCTGTCCGACGACGGTGAGCACTGGATCCTGAACGGCACGAAGCTCTGGTGTACGAACGGACCACGGGCCGGAATCATCGTGGTCATGGTTCGCACGCCCGCGAGGGAGGGCGTAAAAAGCCGCAAGCCGATCACCGCGTTTCTCGTCGAGACGGCGTGGGAAGGTGTCGAGGTCGTACAGACGTGCACATTCATGGGGCTCAACGGGCTGTCCAATGGCGTGCTGACGTTCGACAACGTGAAGGTCCCGAAGGAGAACCTGCTCTGGGGCGAGGGCAGGGGACTGAAGCTCGCTCTGATCACGCTGAACACGGGCCGCCTTTCGATCCCCGCGTTCTGTGCGGGCGGAGCCAAAGCCGCCCTGCTCGTGAGCCGCAAGTGGGCCGCGGAGCGCTTCCAGTGGGGAGCACCGGTCGGTAAGCACGGAGCGGTAGCTCAAATGTTGGGCAAAATGGCAGCCAATACCTTCGCGCTCGATAGCGTGGTAGAGCTCACGGCCCTCATGGCCGACGCCGGGACCTTCGACATTCGTCTCGAGGCGGCCATCGCGAAGATGTGGAACAGCGAGGTCAGCTACAGGTTGATCGACGACGCGGTTCAGATCCGGGGAGGCCGAGGGTACGAGAGGGCCGACTCCCTGCGAGAGCGTGGTGAGTATCCCTACCCACTGGAGCGGGGCCTCCGGGATTCGCGAATCAACCTCATCTTCGAAGGTTCCAGTGAGATCATGAGGCTCTTCATCGCCCGGGAGGCGGTCGATAGCCATCTGAGCGTCGCCGGGGACCTGATCGATCCCGACGCCCCCATCGGCCGGCGCCTCGCGGCGCTCGTCCGCTCGGGGCTCCACTACGCCGTGTGGTATCCGAGCCGCTGGCTCACATGGGGACGGTGGCCCCGTTACCGGGAGTTCGGCCCGTTAGCCAAGCACCTGCGCTACGCGAATCGGACCTCGGGGCGCCTCGCCCGCTCCATCTTTTACGCGATGATCCGCTTCGGCCCCGGCCTGGAGCGAAAACAGGCGGTCCTCGGCAGGATCGTCGAGATCGGAGCCGAGCTCTTCGTCATGGTGGCCACCGCCGTACACGCCAAGTCCCTGGTCGACAAGAAACCATCCGACCGGTCTCCGTACCAACTGGCCGATGTGTTCTGCCGCCAGGCCCGGACGCGTATCCGAGAGCGTTTCGACCACCTCTTCGCCAACAACGACACGGTGACGTACCGCATCGCGCAAGAGGCGATGGAGGGGACGTTCGAGTGGCTGGAGGAAGGGCTGCTCAACGTCGACTGGACGCCGCCCCAGACCGATGGCGGAGCCGAAGACGAGAGTACGGGAGAGAGCGCTCCCGACCAGTCATCGGGAGATCAAGACTCGGCCTCCATCCGCGAAACGGCAGGACACGCCTAAAACGGGCAGGACACCTCTAAAACCGGCAGGACACGCCAAAGCCCGCGGGACACCGAGGCAACCGGCCCCGCGCCAGCTCAGCGACATTACGGGAGGGCTGGCTCGTGCGTCTGAGGGCGGTAGAGCCGATCGTACACCTCGCTCCGTTCCAGCAAGTCCCGGTGCGTGCCCTCGTCGACGATTCTCCCTTGATCGAGAACCAGAATCCGGTCTGACCGAATCACCGTCGAGAGGCGATGGGCGATAACCAGAGTGGTCCGGTCACGCATGAGGCGCTCCAGCGCGTCCTGAACCAGCGCCTCGCTTTCGGAATCGAGGCTGCTCGACGCCTCGTCGAGGATGAGGAGCTTGGGCCGCTCGAGCATCACGCGGGCGATGGCAATCCGCTGCCTCTGTCCGGCACTGAGCGTGACACCCCGCTCCCCGACGACCTGATCGTATCCATCGGGGAAGGTCTCTATGAACTCGGCGGCGTGAGCGGCCCGTGAAACTTCTTCGATTTCCGCCTGGCTCGCATTGAGATTGCCGTACACGAGGTTCTCACGCACCGTCCCCGCGAAGAGCATCGGCTCCTGTGGAACGATCCCAACCCGGCTCCGCAACTCCTCGAGGGACAGATCTCGGACATCGATTCCGTCGAACGTAACCGAGCCCTCCTCGACATCGAAGAAGCGCGGAATCAGCGAGGCGAGGGTGCTCTTGCCAGATCCCGAGCTCCCCACGAGAGCCACGGTCGCTCCCTCCTCGAGGACGAGATCGATGCCGTCCAGAACCTTGGGGAGGTCGGGCTCGTACCGGAACGTGACACCCTCGTAACGTATCTCGCCGCGGACGGGCGTCGGCAATACCCGGGGGTTTATGGGCGATTTGATGGCCACGGGGTGGTCCAGGATCTCGAAGATGCGTCGCGCTGCACCCGCGGCCTCCTGAAGGTTCGCCCAGAACCCCGCCAGGGACGTGATCGCCCCCGAAATCGTAACGGCATAGAGCAGGAATGCGACGAGGGTCCCCGGCGTCAGGGCCCCGGCCAAGACCAGGCGGCCCCCCTCCCAGAGCACCATGACTATGGCGCCGAACGCCGCGAAGGTGACCGCCCCGGTGAGGCTCGCTCGTGCCATGGCTCTCCGAAGTCCTTCGTCACGCGCCTGGTTGATCGCGCTCGAGTAGGCCTCGTTCTCGTAGCGTTCACGCGTGAAGCTCTGGACCGTGCGGATTTGCGTGAACACCTGCTCCGCCCTCGCAACCGCATCGGCCAGGCGATCCTGAATTCGCGTGCTCAGACGCCTCACCCGGCGCCCGAAGAACCAACCCACCGAGGCGGCGATCGGAATGGCGGTAAGCGTGACCAGCGTGAGCCGCGGGTGGGTGATCGTCACCAACACCAAGGCCCCGATCAAGAAGGTGACCTGGCGAATGATCTCCGGTACACCGAAGCGGAGAACGCCTTGGATCAAGCCCGAGTCCGAAGCGAGTCGGGAGGAGAGTTCGCCGACTCTCCGCTTGGCGAAGAATCCGGGCGGTTGACAGACCAAGCTGCCGAAGATGTCCCGCCGCAGATCAGCCACGACCTTTTCCGATACCGAAGCGGTCAAATAACTTTGAAGAAAGTTGATCACCGCCAAGGCGGCGAACAGCAAAAGCAACCCGAGGGCGATGCGGTTGAGGAGTGCGCCATCTTCAGCCAGGAAGGCCGCGTCGAGGAGTTCCCGGACGATCAAGGGGAACGCCAAGCCGATTCCGACGCTGCAGAACATCAGCACGCCGGCCAACAGAAGCGGCGCCCGGTACGGCCGTACACGGGGGCCCAGCCGCCGGAGGAACCCCATGGTCCCCTTGGCGGTCAGGCGCTCTTCATTCGACACGGAAGCGCCTTCTCAAGCATTCGATCCATCGGTGGATGGGTGATTTCGTCGCAAGGGTTGATTCCAAACCGAGACATGAGCGAGAATCCGGGATGAACACAGAACAACATTATAGAGCATTTTACATCACGATGGTGTGGACCCTCGGGTTGTTGTTTCTCGGCAGCGTCGTTCACGCTACGGAGTCGAGCCTGGCATGTCCCGATTGGCCCACTTGCTTCGGGACGCTCTTCCCCGAAATGACCGGTGGGGTTTTCTGGGAGCACCTGCACCGCCTCGTCGCTGGGGGCCTCGTCCTGATCTTCATGGCGGCGACGTACATGGCGTGGAAACCCGAGGCCCGTCGCCCAGCGATTCGCAAGTGGGCGCTGGCCGGAATCGGACTCTTGCTGGTTCAAAGTCTGTTCGGCGGGCTCACCGTTCTGATGCAACTTCCGGACGCCGTCTCCACCACGCACCTGGCGTTGGCGTTCCTCTTTCTCGCTTTGGTGACGGGCCTGACCGTGGTCACCGCTCCAGGGTGGAGCACGGGCAGTGGCGCCGCAGGGCGCCTCCTCGACCTTCGCACCCTGGCCGTTTTCGGCGCCGGTCTCACGTTCTTCCAGTCGGTCTTGGGAGCCGCCGTCCGTCACATGGATGCGGGGCTGGTGTGCCCGGACGTTCCTCTTTGCCTCGGGCAGTGGATCCCGCCCCTGGAGACCGCGACCGTGGCCGTGCACTTCGGCCATCGCGTCACGGGGTTACTCCTTTTGATCACGTTGTTGGCCCTCGCGGTGCGGGCCGCTCGGAGTCTGGGTCCTTCCGCTGCACGTACTCTGGCGATCTCGTCGGGCGTCCTCGTGACGCTCCAGGTGCTTCTGGGCGCTCTTTCCGTCTATACGCGCTTGGCTGTGCTACCGGTGTCCTTTCACACGCTCCTGGCCGCGGGAATTCTCACCGTCACCGTGGGCGTGGCGGTGATGACGTGGGCACCTGGCGAAGGCCAGGGCGGAGCGAGCAGCCCGTCCGAGCTCGGAGCATCGGAACATGGCACGGTCGGACAGGGCGCGGTCCCACATGGAGCGGTCCGACATGGAGGCTGAGGCGCTCGGCACCCTCGTCATCCTGGCGATTCTGATCGTGCCGGTCTTTCTTCGACTCCTGTACCCGCTCTGGAAAGAACGCTTTCAGGACCACCGTCGGTGGGCTCGCCGGGTCATTCCAGCCTGGCTCTAGGTATCCATTACCGGATTTGTGGTCTACGTCTTGCTCTACGATGGGTACGGATATGTCTAGGTGTACGTTTTTTTCTAAGGGTACGGATGTGTTCAGGCAGGTGTCCGCATGAGCTATTGAGGACCACAACAGCGGTGATCACCCTCGCCCTGGGTGTCCTCACCCCCCTCGCCGCGCAGGATCGCACGCCTCCGGTATCCCCCGACTCCGTCCTGGCCTTACCGGAGTTGAGGGTCGAGGTCGTCCGTCTGAGGACGGGGTCCGTGCCCATCGCCGACGTCCCGTTCCCCGTTCAGATCATCGCGGGATCCGAGGTTCGAGGAGCCACAGGGTCGTCGGTCGCCAACGCGCTGGCAGGGTCCGCCGGGATAAACTTCACGAACCAGACCGGTAGCCCCTCGCAATCCGATATTCGACTCCGCGGTTTCGCGCTCTCCCCGATTGTCGGTGTCCCCCAAGGTGTGAGCGTTTTCGTTGACGGTGTACGAGTGAATGAGGCGGACGCCGCGCAGGTGCACCTCTCGTTGATTCCTGGAGGCGCCGTCGACCGCATCGAGTTGATCCGAGGCTCGATGGGAGTGTTTGGGAAGAACTCACTCGCTGGAGCGCTCAACATCGTCACCCAGAGGGGCATGGAACGATCCGTCGATTTGGAGATCGAGGGCGGGTCCTTCGGGTCTTTGCGAGGAACCGTCCGAGCGTCGGAAACCGTGGGTAGCTTCGACGGACTCGTGGTGGGTTCGTACGACCGGTCCGCCGGCTGGAGACAACTCAGCAGCAGCGAGGAGCGCAGTATTTTCGCGAAGGTCGGTGGGCGCGGCGAACGGACAGATGGATGGCTCTCCTATTCGTTCGCATCCCACTCCATAGCGGGTGCCGGGCCGCTGCCCGAGTCCTGGCTCGCCGGCGGTGCGCTACCTCCCGACATCACCCAACCCCCCGCGGACCGGCGACAACTCCAGTACACGGGAGGCACCGGAGATACCTTTGTCCCGCGTCTTCATTTCCTGAGCGGGCGGATAGAGCGACGGCTCCAGGAGGGTTGGACCCTTCAGGCGAGCTCATTCGGGCGCCTGGCGGACTTCCGTCAATCGAACGACAACATCAGCGAGCCCGACGCACTGGGCCTCACCCACATCCGCACCTTGGGTTCTGCAGCGCAGGTGAGCTACGAGCCCAACGACCGCTTACTGGCCACCGTGGGTGCCGAGTGGACGCGGAATGATGTGGAAATCGAGATCCGGGAGATCCCCAACAAGGCGTTTCCCCTCATTCCTCCGGCCACGACGGAGCGTCTGGAAACCGACGAGAACAACGTCGGCGCATTCGGCGAGGTCTGGTGGAGGGCTCGTCCAACCGTATCGTTTTACGGTTCCATCCGGTTCGACTACGTCGATCTCCCGGTGCGGGACCTCCTCGATCCATCAGGGAGTGGGCGGAACGAGTTCGCGCAGTGGTCCGGCGGGCTCGGCCTCAGCAAACGTCTCAACCAGGCTTGGAATGCCTTCGCGAGCTTTGGTCGAGGTTTTCGGACGCCCGTGATCCTGGAGGTGATGTGCGCGGACCCAGAGGACCCCTGCCAACTTCCCTTCGAGCTCGGACCCGACCCCCCGCTGAAGCCCGTTACCTCCGACACCTGGCAGGTCGGAGTCCGGGTGGCCAAACCCCGCGGCCAAGGTGAGGTCGCGGCGTTCTGGTCCGAGGTCCGCGACGACATCTTCAACGTCGTCGACATCGTTACGCCGACGCGCGGTTTCTTCACGAATCTCGACCGGACCCGCCGCGTGGGCGTGGAGGCCTCGCTGACGCTCGTCCCCTTCTCAAGGGTGCCGTCCCTGACGGTCCGTACGGCAATGGCCTGGACCCGGGCGACCTTCGAGTCGGAGGCGGTCCTGTCGGCGCCGTTCCTCAATGGCGACGACGGGTCCGGCGGGCCCGCCGACCCAAACGGCCCGACCCCACCCAGGGTGGAGCCCGGAGACCGATTCCCCATGGTACCGAGCGTTACGGCAAACATGGGCCTGCGTTACGACCTGAACGAAACTTCGGTCGAACTGACCGGAGCCTGGGTCGGTGGACAGTTCATGGTGGGGGATGAAGGGAACGATGCGACCACCGGGAAACTGGATGGGTACACGCTCCTGGATGCGAGCATAGAGAGGAGGTTCGGGGCAGCGTCGGTGTACCTACGAGTTTCCAACCTCCTCGACGTCGACTACCACAGCTTCGGTATCCTCTCGGAAAATGTGCGGGGACCAGCCGTGGGGGTGGAGCCCTTCCTCACGCCCGGCCACCCGAGAAGGCTGACGGCAGGGATGCGGCTTCGCCTGCAGGGGTGAGTGGCTCAGTCCCTCACTTCGAGGGAACGGAGATCTCCAAGAATCGTGCGATCCGTCCCCTGATTTCTCCCCAAAGGGGAGCGCAGTCGTTGTGCCCACAATCGAGCGCTACGACCTCCAGTCCATCCCGAACCCCGGCGATCCGTTCAGCGTGCGGATAGGGGATGACCTCGTCCCGGGTGCCATGGATCAGGAGCACGGGGCCCTCGAACTCGGCCACATCCCTGGCCACATCGTATCGGTCCCGGAGCAGGAATCCGGGAGCTCCAAAGCTCCGCCTCGCCAATGCGGCCATGGAGCTGAACGTCGATTGAAGTATCAGTGCCTTCACCGGACGGGAGAGCGCCAGGTCACTCGCCACACCCCCACCGATCGACCTCCCCCAGGCAACGACCCGCTCGGGGTCCACTCCGGGCCGCTCGATCAACCAGTCGTAGGCCTGCGTGAAGGTCTCGTGCAGCGTGGCCCTCGTCGGTTTGCCTTCGGAATGTCCGTATCCGGGGAACTCGACCAGGAGGACATTCACGCCCCGGTCTGAAAAATCCTCCATCTCCAAGCGCCAGTGATCGATCAGTTCACCGTTTCCGTGGGCGAAAATCAGGGTGGCCGTGGGAGCGCCGTCCGAGCCGTCGAAGAACCAGGCCTCCACGCGCCCGAAGGACGTGCCCAGCCACACCTGCTCGACTCCCAGGGGAGCAGAGTCAAGGGCATGAGGCGAGGCCAGCCGGGTTCCAGGGAAGAGAAGCGACCTCTGAAGTACGAAGAGAAGTGCGACGTAACCCAGATACGCCAACGCCAGGATCCTGACCAGTGTTCCCAATCCCAAAACCCCCCTCGGATCGACGATCGGGCTGCCCTCCTGCCGCGAATCCAATCCGACGGCTCGCCCCACCTCTTCGATAAACCTCTCCAACAGGCCTCTACGTCAGGGGAACCGAGATCTCTACCTCCGCGCCCCCGTCGGCGTGGTTCCGCAGGTGGATTCGACCGCCTTGGAGCTCCACGGCCCTCCGGGCATGCGATAGCCCAAGGCCCAAGCCACCCTCCGACGTTGTATAAAACGGATCATACGCCCTGGACAACGCCTCGGCAGAAAACCCCGGACCCCCATCCCGGATGAGCACCCGACCCCACTCATCATCGCTCGATACGGTCGACGTAACCCCCTCGCCCTTGCCGAACACGGCGGCGTTGTGGAGGACGAGGTAAAGCGCGTCGAGCAGAGTATCCGCGTTCACACGGACCGGGACCGACCCCTTTGAAGAGAAGAGCACGGAGATGTCCCACTCCGATTCATAGGCCTGGACCGCCTCTTTGACGATCCGCGTAAGATCGTCCTCGTGGATCTCTCCCTCCGGCTCCTCCAAGAAAAAGTGGAGATCATCGATGGCCGCCACGGCATCCTCGGCCGCTCGCCGGAGTGAGAGGCTGCGATCCTTGAACGCCGCTGCGAGCGGAGCATCGACATTTTCGCGCAGGTAGGCCCCGATGCGAGAGAGCGCCAGGCGGAACGCCGCGTCGGCCTCGGTGGTCTGGCCGGACGACTCGGCCCGGGCCGGCGTGCCGCCGGTCGATCCACCCGAGGCCCGTCCTGTCTTTCTTCCCAAGAAAAATCCCACAACGGCAGCGACCGCCACCGCAACAGCAACAGCTCCAACAGTCAGTGCGTCCATACTTTCCTCGATGATCGTGAATCTCTCCCCGAACCCCTACTAAATTCCCCACCGACAGTAGGCGTCACCACGAGCCTCGCATGAGATGTGCCCCACGGTCGGCGGGTCCTTGATCGACCCGCTCAGCATCGCAGAGCACAGGCCCGACACGAGGGAGCAGGCGTCGCCTCCAGAGTCGCTCTGGATAAACAGGAGCGAACGCCCCTCCAAAACGAACGCACCCTCCGCGAAACCTCCGACCCGGCGCCCAAAGAGCGCCTTGAGCCTCCTCCTGACTCTCCGCTTGGCGAGGGCCAACCCCAGCTTGCGTGGCACGAGCCGCGGTTGACGCGGGGGTTTCCCCGCCAGCCTGGCCCCACACTCCAGAAAGACCGCCCTGGCATCGGGGCGCCGTACCACGAGCTTAACCAAATCGTTGAACTCCTCGTCCGATATTTTTCGGCCCTTCCTGTTCTCTTCCTTGTAGTTCCGGATGCGGCGCTCTACCACACCACTCAGACCCAACCGGCGCGGCATGGTGATCGACGTGTCCTCCTCTTCGAACACCTCGAAGGGCCGATCACTCGCCTGGATGACCTCCAGAAACGTGAGGGCGACCAGCGCCGACACCCGCTGGCGCCCACTGACACGAGAATCCGTAGTTTCGCTTTGCTCCGTGCGGCGGTCGATCATCGATGGCTGTACTCCTTCAACAGCCTTCACGTGCCGGGACGATTATCTCCCCGACGTGGTGGGCTCCGACAATCTCGCAGGCGGGTGGTCACCGGGCAACGCAGGTGCCCCACGTTCCGAGGGGCGTACAGATTCCCGCCCCCAATCGGGCCTCCAATCGCACCCACCCTTGAAGGTGAGATCAGGACGGAGCATATTCCGACCGAATGTGGGAACCATCATCGAGTGGGATCGGCCCGGTCTCTGCCAACGACCCGATCCCGTCGGGATAAATATGGGAAAGCGTCAGATAGATAACGATGTTCTGGCGGGGCCGAACGAAGAAGCCCTCGACACGTTGAGCGACGAGGAGCTCGTGACCGCCCATCTCCACGGCCGGAACGGTGCGTTCGAGGACCTCTACCACCGGTATCGCGACCGGCTCGTACATTTCGTCACCCGCAAGACCGGAGATGGGGACCAGGCACAGGACCTGGTTCAGGAGGCGTTCATCCGAGTCACACGGCACCTCCACCGGTTCGACACCTCGAAGAAATTCTCGACCTGGGTGTACACGATCGCGAGCAATCTCTCCAAGAATGAGCTCCGCAACCGGTCACGGAGTCCCCTGGTTCTCTTCCAACGGCTCACCAACAATTGGGACGATGACCACCGCCCCATCCAGTTCGAAGATTTCCGGATGAGACCCGACGATCTCTATCGAAAGCGTTATCTCAAACGCCTCGTGGAAGACACGGTGCAGGAGTTGCCCGAGCACCACCGGTTGGTGTTCCAGCTGCGCGAGTTGGAGGGAAAGAGCTACGAGGAGATCTCCGAAATCACCGGCGTCAACCTCGGGACCGTAAAAAGCAGGCTGCACCGCGCCCGAAACTCTTTCGCCCAGAGGATCGAACCGTTCCTCAATTAGGTTTCTGAGTCGAAACATGTTCGACAACCTCCGTCAGGCCTTCCGCGAAGCCGTCGACAACTTCAAGGATGAATTGGGTCGGGACGACGTTCCGGAGGCCGTGAGCCGCCTTCTCCGCGAGATGAAGAGAGAGGCCGCGGATACGAAGGCCGAGATCCGGCGGCTCGAAGAGGCCATCCGCGGGGCAATCGACAAAGCAGAGAAAGAAAAAGGCGAGGCGAAGACGTGCCGTCGCCGCGAAAAGATGGCGCTCGACATCTCGGATGAAGAGACCGCCGGTGTGGCCCGCGAGTATGCGGAGAAGCACGAACACCGCCGGAGCGTCCTCGAGCGCAAGGCCCTCGCGTTGAAGGAGGAGTTGGACATGCGAGAGGAGGAGTTCGGGGAGATGATCGAGGCGATCAAGGAGGCGGACGAGAACCGGGACGCGCTCAAAGCCACCGCTGGACGTGCCTCGGCGCGCAACTCCATCGACGAGGCCGACGACCTCTTTTCGCAGCTGGACCGGATCGCCGACGAGATCGGGGAAGATGATGCCCGAGGGAAAGCCGACAGCGAGTTGGACGATCTCTCGGGCGAGCGGCACGAGCGTTTTGCGAGCCGGCCCGATCCCGGGGAAATCGACGTGGATGCCCGGCTCGAGGCCCTGAAGCAAGCGATGAAAAAAAAAGGCTGAGTTGAATGGAAAACTGGATCGGTATCGGCATTTGGATCGTGATGGGTGCGTTCATCGCCCTGGTGATGAGAGCCGTGATCAAGAGACCGGAGGAGACTCCGGGGCACGTACCGGTGCTCGTCGTAATCGGGGCCTTCGGTGCGGTGATAGGCGGTATGCTGGGAGTGGGCCTGTTCGAGTTCGATGACCCGCTGGCCATGAGCAGGGGCGGCATGGCTGGCGCGGCCACCTTCGCGGTCTTCATGAGCTTCCTTTACCGCTGGGGAATTCGCGGTCTCATCTGAGCCACATGGGTGACGTTCAGGGTTACATCGGGAGGGAGCTGGGGCGCTTCACCGCTGAGATCCTGGACTTTCTCAGAATTCCTTCGGTAAGCGCGAAGTCCGAGCACAATCCCGACACGCGCCGGGCCGCGGAGTGGCTCCGTGACAGAATGGAGGGCGCCGGCCTCGAGGCCGAGGTACTCGAGACCGCCGGCCATCCGGTCGTTTTGGGGGAGTGGCGAGGTGCCGGCCTCGACGCTCCTACCGTCTTGGTATACGGCCACTACGACGTCCAGCCGGCGGAGCCCTTGGATCTGTGGGACTCCCCACCCTTTGAGCCGGAGTTTCGTGACGGGCGCCTATACGCCCGAGGCTCCACGGATGACAAAGGGCAACTCTACCTCCACATCAAGGCCGCCGAAGCCCACTTGAAGGGAGGTGGGGCCCTTCCGGTCAATCTGATCATCCTGGCCGAGGGTGAAGAGGAGGTCGGCTCGCCGAATCTCGTGCCGTTCGTAGAGGCCCACAGGGAGAGGCTGGCCTGTGACGCGGTGGTGATCTCCGACACCGGGATGTTCGCGCCGGGCCTGCCCGCACTCCTTTTTTCGCTCCGGGGCCTCGCGTACTTCGAGATTCGGGTCGTGGGCCCGTCGAGCGACCTCCACTCGGGAGAGTACGGCGGCCCGGTGGTGAATCCCGCGATGGCCCTCGGGCGGATTCTCGCCACCCTTCATGACGACCAGGGACGCATTGCGATCGACGGCTTCTACAGTGACGTGCTGGAGTGGGATCAGGAGGCGCGGGACGCGATCCGCGATCTCCCCTTCAGTGAAGACGATTTCGCGGAGTCCCTGGGTGCCGCACCAGAGGGCGGCGAACCCGGTTTCTCCATTCTCGAGCGACTTTGGATCCGGCCTACGTGCGAGATCAACGGACTCCTCTCGGGCTACACGGGCGAGGGTGCCAAGACGGTACTGCCCGCCGAGGCCATGGCCAAAGTGAGCTTCCGCCTGGTTTGCGATCAGACCCCGCAGCGCGTGGCCGAGCTCTTCCGAGGGCACGTAGCCGCCGTGACTCCGCCGGGAGTCACGGTGACCGTCGAGGAATTGCAAGGAGGGATGCCCTGGCGTGCGCAGCTCGATGGACGCCTCAAAGAAGCGGCGACGTCCTCCCTCCTCAAGGCCTTCGGATCCGCTCCCGTCTTGGCAGGCGGTGGTGGCAGCATCCCGATCGTCGGCGAGTTCGAGCGGATCCTGGAGGCGCCGGTACTCCTGATGGGATTTTCTCTGCCCGGAGCCAACCTACACGCCCCCAACGAGTGGTTCCCCCAAGAAAATATCGAGCTGGGAATCCGGACGCTCGCCTATCTTTACGAAGAGCTCGGCCTGGCTTAGGGTCGGGACGTGAGCATCGCGGCCGCTCGTAGGAGGGCCCGGGCCTTGTTCAGCGTCTCTTCGTACTCCCGGCCCGGATCGGAATCGGCCACGATACCTCCGCCCGCCTGCACGTAAGCGGTACCGTTCTTGACCAGCACCGTGCGGATCGTGATGGCCATGTCCATCGAAGTGCCACCCCACCCGAAGTGCCCGACCGCGCCCCCGTAGGGGCCCCTCCGCTTCGGTTCGAGCTCATCGATGATCTCCATCGCGCGGACCTTGGGCGCCCCCGACAAGGTACCGGCCGGGAAACAGGCCCTGAACACGTCCATGGCCGACAAGCCCCGCTTGAGCCTGCCCTCGACCTGGCTCACGAGGTGCATGACATGCGAGTACCGCTCGACGATCATGAGATCGGGCACCGTGATGGACCCATACTCGACCACACGACCCACGTCGTTCCGGCCCAGATCCACCAGCATCCGGTGTTCGGCGAGCTCCTTCTCGTCCGCCTGGAGCTCGAGCGCCAGAGCCCGGTCCTCCTCCGGTGTCGCCCCCCGTGGACGGGTGCCGGCGATGGGCCGCACGGTGACGACGTCGTCCTCGAGTCGCACGAGGACCTCGGGCGAGCTTCCTACGAGGCAAAACCCATCGAGCTCGAGGAAATACAGATAGGGTGACGGGTTGAGCGAACGCAGCACCCTGTAAAGCTCGAACGGCTCGGCGGGCAGGGGCATCTCGAGCCGTTGGCTCAGAACCACCTGAAACGCGTCGCCGGCGAAGATGTACTCGCGAATCCGTTCGACGCCCGCTTCGAACTCCGCACGGGTCATCGTACTCGAAAAATCGGGGTCCTCGGTGGGTTCGGGGCCCACATCGAGCGGTGGGGGCGAATCCCCCTCGGCAAGCTGGTCGACCAGCTGCTGCGTCTTGTCGGCGGCCTCATCGTACCTGCGGCCGAGCTCTTCGTCGTCCAGGCCCGCCTCGACCTCGACCGTGGCGATCGCCATGGCACGGCCGAGGAGATTGTCGATGGCGAGCACGACGTCCATGAACATGAACAGCCCATCGGGCAGCCCCAGATCGTCCTCCGGTTCGTTGGGAAGGTGCTCGATCTGGCGCACCACATCGTACCCGAAGTACCCTACTGCACCTCCCCACAGCCTCGGGAGGCCCCCGGTGTCCAGTGGCCGTCGGGCCCGCAACCGCTCCTCGAGGTCGGTCAGTGGGTCGTCCGTGACGATCGGCGTCCACCCGTCGCCAGGCGTCCACAACTCCGCCCGGTTCCCATGGAGGCGCCATGCCTGGGCCGGCGCACTCCCAAGAAAGGTGTACCGCGCCCATTGATCTCCCCCGACCACGGACTCGAGCAGAAAACCGAAAGGTGGACGACGAATCTTTGCGTAGGCGGTAACCGCCGTGTCGACGTCGAAAAGGAACTCCCTCCACACTGGGAGGACGCCCGTGCCACTCGCCTGCGCGCGAAATTCCTCTAGTGTAGGCTTGAGTTCCATGGATTCCGGCAGGCAGCGTGAGCAGGCGCCCCGAGAGCGGCCAAGAAACTTATGAGCGAAGTGAAAAAGGGAAAGATCCCGCTGGTGGTGGCCGTGGATACGGGAGGAACGTTCACGGATGTCCTCCTCCTGGACGGGGGACGCCTGCGCTCTTTGAAACTTGCGTCCACGCCAAACGATCCGTCCGATGCAGTCTTGGAGGGCCTGCGGCAGGTACTGGACGACGCCGGTCGCGAAGCCGACGGGACGTTTCTGCTTCTGCATGGCTCCACGGTCGCCACCAACGCCCTTCTCGAGCGGAAGGGAGCCCGGGTGATGCTCGTTACGAACGCGGGGTTCGAGGACATCCTGGAGATCGGCAGGCAGAATCGGCCCCAGCTATACGCCCTCGTCGGCCACCGTCCCCCCCCACTGGTGGACCGAGACGACCGCCACGGCATCCAGGGCAGAATCGGTCCCGACGGGGAGGTGATTGCGGCGCTCGACCCCGCTGAACTGGAGGCGCTACCGGAGTTGCTGGCGGGCGCGGAATCGGTTGCGGTCGTGCTCCTGCACTCCTATGCGAATCCCAGCCATGAGGAGAGCGTGGCCGACGCCTTGGCAAAGCTGGACGTGCCGCTGTCCGTGTCTGTCAGACTCCTCCCCGAATACCGGGAGTACGAACGCACTTCGACCACCGTCGTGAACGCCTACATCGCACCGAGAATCTCGGCCTACCTGAAGCGCCTGGCCCGGGAGGCCGGGGCGGAGCGCGTGATCGTCATGGGATCGAACGGCGGGTCGCTTCCCGTCGACCGTGCCGCACGGGAGCCGGTGCACATGGTCCTCTCGGGCCCGGCGGGAGGCGTGGTCGGCGCGCTCGCATATGGGCGTCGCGCCGGGCACGAGCGCATCATCACCTTCGACATGGGAGGAACCTCCACCGACGTTTCGTTGTGCCCAGGAGCCCCCCTCCACACGAGAGAGTTGGAGATCGGCGGACAGCCCATCGCGATCCCGGTGATAGACATCCATACGGTTGGCGCAGGGGGCGGATCGTTGGCACGAATCGACCCCGGCGGGGCCCTGCGCGTGGGACCGGAGTCCGCGGGCGCCGACCCCGGCCCCATCTGTTACGGGAAGGGCGGAACCGGGGTCACGGTTACAGACGCGCACGTGTGGCTGGGAAGGATGCCCGCCGATGCCTTCTTGGGAGGGGAGCAAACACTGGACCGCTCAGCGGTCGAACCGCACCTCCGAAGTATCGCGGAGCGTCTCGGAGCGAGTCTCGAAGTTGCGGCCGAGGGCATCCTGGAGGTCGCCAACGCGGCCATGGAGCGCGCCCTACGGGTCATCTCGGTGGAACGGGGACACGACCCGGCGGAGTTCACCCTCGTAGCCTTCGGCGGCGCCGGCGGGTTACACGCCGCACATTTGGCCGATCGGCTGGGTACCCCCAGCGCCATGGTGCCTCCCCGCCCAGGACTTCTTTCGGCATACGGGATGCTCGCCGCGGACATCACACGAGAGGTCTCCAGGACGGTGTTGATTTCTACCGCCTCGGCCGACGCCGAGGCGAGTATCGAGAGCGTGTTCGCCGAGCTGGAACAGGCCGCCGTAGCCGCCCTGGCGGAGGAGGGCGTGCCCGATGACCACCTTTCCTTGCGGAAATGGGTCGATGCCCGTTACGAACGCCAGAGCTTCGAGCTCAGAGTCCCGGGCGAGGACTGGGCCGCTCAGTTCCACGCTCTTCACGAAAAACGATACGGGTATCGGCGCCCCACAACACCCGTGGAGGCGGTCACCCTTCGCGCCATCGCCTCGGCGCCCGGACCACCCCTCGAACTGGAACACATTCCGCACACGGACAGCCCTCCGACCGTCGGGCACACACGGGCGTATACCGAGGGCGAGTGGACTGAGGTGGACCGTGTCTGGCGCAGCGACTTGGGCCGGGACCAGACGCTCGATGGGCCCGCTCTGGTGTTAGAATACAGTTCGACCACCTGGATCCCCCGAGGCTGGGGGCTCAGAGTCGATGAATGGGGGAACCTGCACCTCTCCGCGACGTAGCACGAGCGCGGAAGGGCGCGCGCCGACCACCTTCGCTGAAAATCCCCCGGCACCCGCACCCGGCGATTGGCACCTGGCAACTCAAGCAGAGCAACGATGAACCGGAGTCAAAAGCGCCCCACCCCCACGCTCGTGCCGGACGGAGAAAAACCGGCCGCCGACACACCCGAGGACAGGGATCCGATCTATCTTTGGGCGCTGATCGTGGGCCTCGGTGTCGGTCTCCTGTATACGGTAACGCTGTCACCGTCGACCGCATTCTGGGATACCAGCGAATACATCGCGACGGCGCACATCCTCGGAATCCCCCATCCACCCGGAAATCCTCTTTTCGTGCTGATGGCGCGAACCTGGGAGCTTCTCCTTGCGCCCCTGGGGCTCTCGGTTGCGACACGGATCAACCTTTTCTCGGCCCTCATGGGCAGTGTGGCCCACGCTCTCTGGTTCCTGGCGGTCCATCACATTCTTTCGTTTTTCTCTGACGATCGGCGGTTCCGCCTCGTCGGCGCGATCACCGCCGTGGTCGTGAGTGCGACCGCCTTCACCGTCTGGAACCAATCCAACGTGAACGAGAAGGTCTACACGGTCTCGCTCATGACCATCGCACTGCTCACCTGGCTGGCCTTTCACTGGCGTGAGAACCTCGGCAAGGGCCGTGATGACAACCTTCTGATACTCATGGCGTTCATCTTGGCGCTGTCGGTGGGAAACCATCTGATGGCGTTCCTCGCCGCCCCGGCTCTTGGCCTGTTCATCCTTTGGGTTTCTCCCGGGGTCCTGCTCAACTGGCGCCTCTACGCGGTCGGGGCGGTCGCCGTCTTTCTGGGTCTTTCCGTACACCTCTTTCTGCCGCTACGGGCTGCGCTCGGCCCCATCATCAATGAGGCCGATCCGACCTGTGAAGGTCTCGGGAGTGCCCTGACGAGCATCGTGACGATGGGCCAGGCGGGTTGTAGCGAGCTCTCGGCCGCGCTCTCGAGGCAGCAGTACCTCAAGCCCCCTTTGATGCCACGGGCGTCACCCCTGTTGTCACAGCTCACGATGTACCTGCAGTATTTCGACTGGCAGTGGGCGAGAGGCATGGCCGGTTCCCAAACGGTCCTCCCGCTCGTCAGACTCCCATTCACCTTCTTGTTCGCGTGTCTTGGACTCTACGGCGCGGTGCAACATTTGCGGAGAGACACGGCCACAGGTCTCTACTTCCTGGCCCTGTTCGCGACGCTCTCCCTCGGCCTCATCTTCTACCTCAACTTTCCTTACGGCTTTTCGCTCGCCTCGCCGAGTCCCCAGGACATCCATGAGGTCCGCGAGCGGGATTACTTCTTCATGGTCAGTTTCTCGGTATGGGGGCTCTGGGCGGGAATCGGAATCGCCATGCTCTGGCAGGAGGCCGCCACAAAGCTGAAAGGCTCGTGGTCACGAGCCGCGCCGGTACTCTTGCTGGCTCTGATCCCGCTCGTGTCGAACTGGCCGTGGGCGACCCGACGGGCGGACTACTCCGCACGGGACTGGGCGTACAACCTGTTGATGAGCGTCGAGCCCTATGGCGTTCTTTTTACCAACGGTGACAACGACACGTTTCCACTCTGGTACCTGCAGGAGACCGAAGGCATACGCCGCGACGTAACCGTGGTCGTCACGTCCTACCTCAATTTGGATTGGTACGTCAAGCAGATTCGGGACCTCACCACCCCATGCCTACCGGGTGAGAAGGCGAGCGACCACCGGACCCTCATCGTATGCCAGCGGCCGTACGAGCCTCAGGAGGGTGAACCCGTGTATACCGCCGACCCGGGCGCCGCAAACGTGCAGGGACGGATCGCCATCCTCACGGAGAGTCCGATTACCCCGCCCACCCGCACAGCCCTGCCTCTCGAAAACGAAATCATCGAACAGGTGGCCGGACCAGCGGGTTACGTAAATCTCGACGAAGACCGCGATTTTCCCCTCGGGCCCGTGGTGGCAAGTTTGGCGGCGGGAACCCTAATCTATCCGTGGCAGCAGTTCGCCCTGCTGCTCATTCAAAACAGCCTCGGCGACCGTCCGATCTATTTTGCCTCGAGCGGAAGCGCGGCCCGGGACCTGGGGGTGATGCCCTACCTCGTACGGCATGGCCTGGCCTTTCGACTCTCCGCCGGTCCTCCTGATCTGGACCCCCGGAACGTCTTGCTCGAAGACCCGCAAATCATCCCGGTCACCGGGGCCTGGTTGGACGTGGCGCGGACTCGAACCCTGGCGGAAGAGGTCTTCATACATCGGACCGGAATCCCCGATGAATGGGATCATTGGCCCGACCGCTCCACCATCGGAATTCCGGCCTACTACGCCTGGGTCTTTGCGGCGCTCGCGCAGAGCGCCGTCCAGACGGGTGACGACGACGTTCGCATCGCGTACGAGGACCGCTTGATCGCTTGGCAGACGCTCGCGCAGTAGGAAAGAGAGCCATTAAAAGGGGGAGATGGCGGGCACGCCCCTGCTTTGGTATCCTAGGGCACCTCACTTACGGTTAGGTGACACCGTTCACGGACGATCACCACGGGGCGGCGCAACAGACCTCCGCCCTCTCACGGACCCAAGGAGAATCTCATGGCGACGGATGCGCCCGCTCAGAACTATGGCAACCACCGAAAATTTGTTCGGCCTTTCCACTTGGTGGCCCTCCCGATTCTTCTGATCAACCTGATTTTTTCGGCGTATGTTGCCGTTACTTCCCTCTCCATGGACTCGGTAATAGCGCTACTTGTCGCCTTTGCATTGATTATCATCGGGCTCTACGCCCGGATGTTCGCGCTCGGCGCACAGGACCGCGTCATCCGCCTCGAGGAACGACTCCGCCTACAGGAGCTGCTACCGGCGGATCAGAAACACACCATCGACAAGCTGACCACCGGTCAGCTCATTGGGCTTCGGTTCGCCTCGGATGGTGAGGTCGTGGATTTGGTCGCGGCCGTAACCGCGGAGGGAATCGATGACCGTGAGGAAATCAAGAAACGCGTGACGAATTGGCGCGCTGACCACCAGCGGGTGTAGCGCCAGGGGTCAGTGAATCCGTAGCTTCCCCACGCCGCTTCGCTGCACTCGAGCGTACGGAAATCCACGCCGATCGACCCCCAATTCGACGATCCAATCGAACCGTTCGGGTGTTGCGTCGAGGATGTCACCGCGGCAGAAGAGAAGAATCTTCGGCACGCGGACGAGCAGCGTTCGAAGGAGGCCGACCGCCCTCAACTTGGCGTCGGGCTCGAGGCGATCGAAGGTGTCTCCCAGAAGGATCTCGGGGGCGTGTACGCCACAACCGGCAGCCAGGTCGACAAGGGCGAGCCGTAAGGCGAACAGATACGCGGCCGCCTCCTCGTCGGATTGGATTCTCCGAGCGCCCTCGTCTCGAACGATCGTGGGCTCGCCATCGCCGGTCACGCCGACCCCGAGCACACGGCCGCTTGTCAAATGATTCAGGTAGCGCCCAGTCCGGTCGGTCAACGCCTCAAAGGCGTCCGACAGAAGCTCTCTTCGTAGAGCCTCCAACGCGCGGCGACGGAGATCCCGCTCGTCCGTAGGCCGTCCGGCGCGCCCACCCTCATCCGACTTCGACGGGCTCTCCCCTACCTGGGCCATCGCAAGCGTGTCTTCCGCTTCGGTCAGCTCCGGCAAGCGAGCCCTCAGCCGCTCAACCTCTTCGGTGGACTCCTCGATCGTGGCATGAAGCCGAAGGGATTTCCCTTCGAGGTCCTGAAGATGAGGGGGCTTCAAGTCCAACTGGTCTTTCCGGCGCTTCCACCAGCTCCCGTCCTGTACCACCGACTCCCACTCCTCACGGAGCACCTCCAGGACAGACTCGAATCTCTCGCTGAGCACGCGGTCGCAGGTCGGGCACGCCGTATCGCTGCCTCCTTCCTCGAGCTGGTGGAGGCGGACCTTGAGCTCCCGCGCGCGATCGCGATAGGCGAGGAGATGCGTCTCGGCATCCTGTCGCTCCCGCAGCCAATCCATGTTTGCGACTTCGAGATCTCCGCCCACTTCCACGGCGTCCGCACGTAATGCCCTCAGCTCACGGGCCTTGACGCGAAGTGCCTCCGGAAGCCGCCTCAACTCCTGAACCCGCCCGCGGAGCCCTTCCACGCCCGAGTCCGACCACAGTGAGTCACCGCCGGCTCGGGAACCTCCGTGGATCACGGCCGAGATCTCTTTGTCCACGCCGTCGAGGCCCGTCCACTGCGCCAGAATGCGCACCGCGCGGCGCCACGCATGTGCGGGCCCGACGGTGCCCGGGCCGGCGATCAGCGTCTGAAGGCGTTCGTCGTCCTGGGCCAGACGACGAGCGAACCGGTCCATGACCTCACTACGCAGGGGGCCGTCCCCCCCGACCAAAGCCGTGAGGCCGGCACCGAGCTGGAGATCGAGCGGTCCCTCCTTCGCCCCTGCAGCACCCGTTGCGACGGAGTCCACGCTCACCACACTACGCCCGACGCTCCGGGAGACATTCCTGCACCAACTCAAGCAAGGCGTCAAAATTATCGCTCTGGTCCGCAAGGCACTCGACCAGCCTGGAAGCCATTCGCACGGACGGCTTGACCTCCTGAGAGAGAGAGAGGGGCGGCGCGTCATCGAGCTGCACCTCGAGGTGTAGTGCCCGCCGCCGATACTCAGGCAATACCCCCTCGAGGAGGTCCAGCTGTCCTGGCGGGAGCCCCTGAATTCGAATCCGCACGATCTTCTCTTCGATCCCGCCGGGCACCTCGCCGAGTACCTCAATTACGCGCTCCCGCAGGCGCTCGGGCCGATCCGCCTCGAACGGGATCGGTTCAAGCGATACGACCGGGCGACCGTGGATCGGGTGAAAGCGGGTCTGGCCTGACTCGAGATCGCACGTCAAGAAACCCTTCTCCTCGGCGGCCTCTTCCCAAGGGGTAGCTCCCACACGCTCGAGGGCACCCGCGTAGTGAACACCCGGTAGCACCTCGCGTCGAAAATGTTCGTGGCCGAGCGCCACGTAATCCCAATCACCCGAGTCCAATGAGAGTAGCGAAGCTGCCTCCTCGTCCACGGATCCATACCCCACGAGTACATTCCATCGCGCATCCGGGTTCGGTACGACCACAGGCCGGGGTCCTTGGACCGTGGATCGATGCGGAACGAGGACGACGTTCAGATTCAACTTCGAGTAGTGCACGGACCGGGTCGTCGCCGTCACAGCCTCGACGCCGGCCAACGTATCGAAGGCACCGAGGGGACCAGGATCCGCAGGACCGGGCGGTGTGTCCCGGGCGCCCGCGGCCATCAGAACGGGCACATCGGGGAGAGCCTCCCTCAGGGTCTGCAGCCCCTGGGCAAGCGCAACGAGCGCGGAGTGAGGCGGTTCGGGCCGGTCGAACACATCACCCGCGACGAGAACGGCGGCCGGTGCGATCTCGAGAACCCTCTGGATCGCCTGGTGAAATGCACGAGCGACGTCGGCTTCTCGGACATTTCTGCCCTGCTCCATATGTCCGAATGCCCGATAACCGAGGTGCAGATCTGATAAGTGCGCGATGATCACGGCGTTTTGGGCGCCGCCGCCTGAACGCCATCCGCCGGGTCGGGCTCGGCGACCTCAAGCGCCGCGATACTCTCTTCGAGGGGCACCAGGACCCACCCCTGAAGAAGTGCGGCCCCCGAAAGAATGACGAGGAGAAAGAGTGCGAATGAGGGTACGCCCACGCCAGAGAGGGCACCGAGGCCGGTCACCAACACGCCGGCGGCAGCGCCGACGGATGCGAGCGCACCGTCACCCGGCAGGCCCGCCATCATCCGCACGGTGCTTATGCCCCTCAAGAGACGGCCCCCCGCATACAGGGGAAGGCCCGCGAGCAAGGCGAGACCAAGCGCTTGTGAAATGGGTGACGCTCCGAAGCCCGCGAAGAACGCCCACGCGAGCGCGAAGCCGGCCGCAGCGAGAAAAGCCATGAGTGCGACCAGCCAGCGCCTCCTAAGTGATTCCACCGCGTCGCTCCACTCCTTCGGCGGCGCACTCATACCCAAGCCCACACCGAACGCACCCAGCTCGATCGCCACGATCAGCGTCAGCGATCGAAGCAGCCCCTCTCCGGAGTAAAGCAGAAGAGCCACGGCCACGGTTCCCGACGCCCCCGCGGCAAATCCCGCGAAAAACGCCGGTGCCCACCCCAATCCATTCCTCAAAGACACCCCCAGCCCCCTCGGCTCCCACCCTGACGCACCGCACAGCCGCGATACCGAGCCTTTGATTTCCCCCGTGCGCCGAGATAACTTTTCTGCATGAATACAGCCCTCAAAAGGCTCCCTCTCCTCGGGATTGTAATCGTCGCTACAGGCTGCGACAACGTAGAATGGGGAGGCGTGGAGCTGGGATTTAGCTCGCCGGCCGATAGCCCGGTCTCCGAGACCTCCGCTGAAGTGGGGGAGGTCGTCGAGGATCCCGTCCCCGAGGACCGGCCCATGGGCCCGGTCCTCTACCTGGGTCACCGTGCCGGTGGGGAAGCGACTTTGGTGGCCGTGGCGGAGATCCGGCCCGAGGGTCTTTTCCCGCTCGAGGCCGTCGGATCCGTCGAGGCAAGCAGAGCGTTCATGGCCGAACACCTTACACTCGGCATGGAATTTACGCTGTTTTCGGATGGGGCACGGGTCGGGAGATTGATCGCCGATAGGTTTTCGGTGGACGGGCGGTATTGCAGCGCCCGCCCCCAGATCCGGGGCCCGATCGAGCTGACGCCGGTCGCCGCGACGGTCGAGAGGTTTCTGGCGCTACCGGCGACGGAGGGGAACGCCTTCGAGTACGGTGCCTACTCCCCTGTCGATCAGACGAGGGATCTGCGGGTGACCTCACTCACGGCGATGCAGGAGATCATTCCCTCCGTCGGTGCACTCTGGCCGGTATCAGTGCTCGGGATTCGGCAGGACGTCCAGATGTTCCGGGCTACGCCCAACGGGGCGCCGACGGTGGTCGCGACGTTTGTATACGCTGACGATCTCCGCGTGGGACCGGCGGCCCTTGGAGCCTACTCCGTCTTTCTCGCCTCTGACGACGATGGGGTGGGGTACCGGAGCACGTACGCGGACTACCGGTTGTTCTCTCGCGACGGCAAGGGGGCCGCACGTTACTTCGACCACCTGGATGTCGACGGGGATGGAAGCGACGAGATGGTGCTCGAGGTCATGGGGGAGGATGCCATGTGGCTCTCCACGCTGGGTCGGCAGGGAGGAGCTTGGGTGGAGGAGTACCGCGACCCATGTGGGCTACCGCCCAGTTCTTCAGCGCCGGCCAACTGACACGGTCTAGGTAAGCCAGGCATGCGTTGGTCGTTCAACTGTTTCCTTCTAGCGACGCTGCTCGGCTGCGACGTATTCCCGGGCCAACAGCTTCCTGCCAGGCCGGAGCAACCCGAGCCCTCGAGCGGTTACCCCTTCCGCGTGGTCGACGCCGCCGGTGCGCAGCACACGTTCGATTCAGCGCCCCAAAGGATCGTTTCTCTCGTCCCGTCGGCCACGGAGGCGCTCTTGGGGATGGCCCGGGGCGACCGCCTGGTCGGCCGAACCGAATTCGATCGGATGCCCGAGCTCATCGGTCTGCCGTCGGTGGGCGGCGGCCTCCAGCCCAATCTGGAGATCCTGGTCTCTCTCGATCTCGATCTCGTCATTCGCTTCGCCGGTGATTCCGACCTGGCTTCGGCTGAGCGCATGACGGATTTGGGGATTCCCCACTTCGCCGTCCAGCCCGACGGCATAGAGGACGTTCTGACCATCATCCGTGACCTGGGAAGGATTACGGATGCGTCAGACGCGGCCGACTCGATGCTACGCGAGATCCGAGACGCCCTCGATGACGTGGCTCGCCGCGTTGACGGCCTGCCCGAGCCCCGCGTTGTTTACCTCCTGGGTGGCGATCCCCCCTGGGTGGCCGGCCCGGGTACGTACATCGATGAGCTCATTGGCATCGCCGGCGGAACCAACGTATTCGATGACCTTGGCACCTTGTACGCTCCGGTGAGTATGGAGGCGTTACTCGATCGGGATTTGGACCTGATCCTCCTCTCTGATGGACTGACGCCTCCTTCGCCCCTCGCGCACGTGGCGAGCGCCACTCTTCCGGCCTCAGTGGAGATTCCGGGACCCGGGCTCGGAGAGGCGGCGCGCGACATCGCGCGCCTGATTCACCCTGGAGCCTTTGACCCGAGTCCCCGATGAAACCCCTCTCCTGGGCTGCTCTGTTGGGGCTCGCCGTGATCCTGGTCTTCCTGCTGAGCATCCGGCTCGGCTCCGTGGGGCTCACCACCGGCGAGGTGTTCGCCGCTTTGCGTGGCGAGGGAGACCTCAATATCCAGCGCATCATCGTGGATCTCCGCGCCCCCCGAGCCGCGATGGCCATCCTGGTCGGCGGCGGACTCTCGCTTGCGGGTGCCGTTTTCCAGGCTCTGCTTCGTAATCCGCTCGCCGAGCCCTACATCCTCGGAATCTCGGGAGGCGCCGCCACGGGGGCGGTTCTCGCAATTGCGATGGGCCTGACCGCTTCACTTTCCTGGGCGCTTCCCGCAGCCGCCTTCGCGGGAGCTCTGCTCGCGATCGTTCTCGTGCTGAGGGTCGCGGCCACGGCCGACAACCGAGTGGACGTGCGCGTCCTGCTCCTGGCCGGCGTGGTGGTTGGGGCATTTTTTGCGGCCTGCATCTCCTTCGTACTCTCGATCTCGGATGCCCGAACGGTGCGTAGCGCGGTCCTTTGGATGATGGGTAGCCTCGCGGGCTCCGACTGGACCACGGTGGTGATGGTCACCCTGTACACTCTCCCGGCCGCGATCGCGCTCGTGGGTCTGGCTCGCCCGCTCAACCTGTTGGCGATCGGCGAGGAGACCGCGGGTTATCTCGGAGCCAACGTGGAGCGCGTCAAACGTGTCGCCTACGTGCTCGCGTCGCTCCTGACGGCCGCCGGAGTGGCGGCCACGGGGGTCATCGGCTTCGTGGGGCTGATCGTGCCCCATGGCGTTCGGCTTCTGGTCGGATCGGACTACCGGGTCCTCCTTCCGCTGTCATTCCTCGCGGGAGCCGTGTTTCTCACCCTGGCAGATGTCGTAGCCCGTACCGTCATGTCCCCCGCCGAGGTGCCGATCGGCGTCATTACCGCGTTCGTGGGGGTCCCGCTCTTCTTGCTTCTTCTGCGACGTAGTATGGGGGCGCGACACGGCGCAGGGATCGAATCCTAGATGCCGACCGAATCCACAAACCCGGCCGATCCGACCCGATCCGCAGCCCTCGAGGCGACCGAGCTGACGGTCCAATACCCGCATGCGCCCGAGCCGGCACTCGATTCGGTAACCCTGGTCGTGCCGCGGGGCACATTCTACGCCGTTTTGGGCCCGAATGGCTCCGGAAAGTCGACGTTGCTTCGGGCGCTCCTCGGCATGGTGCCGCACGCTGGGGGTCGGGCCCACGTGTTCGGTCGGCTGGTCTCGGATTGGGACCGACGAGCGCTGGCGCGGGAAGCCGGTGTCGTGACCCAGTCGGAGTCGATGGCCTTTCCCATTACCGTGAGGGATCTCGTGGCGATGGGGCGCTACCCCTATCTGGGCGCACTCCAATCCGAGACGCTCGCCGACCGGGAGGCCATTTCGGAGGCCATGCGATTGTGTGATCTGGAAAGCCTGGAGCAGCGATTCCTGTCCACCCTGTCCGGTGGTGAAATCCAACGAACGAGGGTGGCCCGGGCACTCGCGCAGGAGCCGAACGTGCTGATGTTGGACGAACCCACGGCAAGCCTCGACGTCCGCCACGAGATGGAAATTCTGGAGCTACTGCGAGCGTCGGCCGACCGTGGAATGACCATTTTCCTGATCACCCACCATCTCGACCTCGCCGCACGATTTGCGGACCGAATGCTCCTGCTGGATCGCGGAAAAGTCGCCGCCGAGGGCCGACCTCGAGACGTGCTACAGGAAGAAACGCTTCAGCATGTTTACGGGTGGCCCATCTCAGTCAGCGACGACCCGGCCACCGGCGTACCCCGGATGACGCCGCTGTCCACTGCTTTGCAGCCGGCTCCGGAGCGAGCCGCTGACTCCTCATGATCAAGCCTCTGACTCTTCATAGAGAATTCGATAGCTCTCGAATCGGCCCGGGTCGATCGCACCCTCTTCCAGCGCTTGGCGCACGGCGCAGTCAGGCTCGTGAAGATGGCTGCACTCCCTGAAACGGCACGAGGCCTTCAGAGCCCGGAGTTCGGGAAAACAACCATCGAGCTCCTCCCTGGGTACGCCCCAGACTCCCACGTCGCTGAACCCCGGTGTATCCGCCACCAATCCCCCGCAACGTAGCTGGATGAGGCTCGAGCTTACGGTGGTGTGTCGGCCCGTACCGTGCTTCCGGCTGAGCTCACCGGTCCGGAGCGCGTGCTCCGGCTCGAGCGCGTTCACGAGACTCGACTTTCCCACGCCCGACGGACCTGCGAGGGCGGCGATCCCTTCACAGAGCTGCTCGGCCAGCCGATCCATACCTTGGCTCAAGAGTGCGCTGATCCGCAATACCTCGTATCCGAGAGGCAGGTAAACCTCTTCAAGTCCGTCCGCCACGTCGGCGGCACCATCAAAATCCATCTTGTTGATGATGATCACCGGAGTGACGCCACCTGATTCGCCCACGACGAGAAGGCGGTCGATGAGATCCCGGCGGGGTTTCGGCCGAGCGGCAGCCACCACCACGAGCAGGCGGTCGGCGTTGGCCACGAGAACCTTGATGGTCCGGCCCCCGAAGCGGCTGCGGGTGATCGAGGTCTGCCTCGGAAACACCTCCTCGATGACGTGAGCCTCGTCGTCGATCAACTCGACCCGAACTCGATCACCAATAACCACCTGGTCCCCGGTTCTTTCCTCGAGCTTGAGCCGACCCCTCAGAGAAGCTTCGACGATCTCGCCCGACTCCAGCGCCACCGTGTAGATACCGCCGCCGACGCGGCGAACCATCCCCTTCACGGGGCTCTACTCCTCGGCACACCAATAAAAAAAAAGCCCCGCTCCCCGAACAGGCCGTCGGCCTCACGGGGAGCGGGGCATCCCTCGCGGAAGGTCACGCGGCAAAGGACTCCAGAGCATCTCCCTTGCCACCCTCACGGAGCCGCCGTAGTGCCCGATCGCGGAGCTGGCGAATACGCTCGCGTGTAACGCCGAGCAAATTGCCGATCTCCTCCAACGTGTGTTCGCGCTCTCCCTCGAGCCCGAAATACAGGCGCAACACCTTGGCATCGCGAGCTTCGAGCATCGTCAGCGCGACCCCCACGGTCTCAGTCAGAAGCCTGGCCTCGACGTCCTGCTCGGGCTCTGCAGCTTCTTCGGAAATGAAGCGCTCCACGAGCTGAGAGTCCTCGCTGTCGCCGATGGGCGCGTCCAGCCGGATCTCTGCGGCGTTGAGCGTCTGCAACGACTCGATCAACTCCGGCGTCAGATCCGTGGCGCCACTCAATTCTTCTGACGTGGGCTCCCGGTTCAACTCCTGCTTGAGGCGCTCCTTCTCCCGGAAGATGCGCGCCAAGTCGGAAGCACGATTGAGCGGAACACGCACGGCCCGTCCGTGGTTCGCGAGCGAGGCCAGAATCGCCTGGCGAATCCACCAAACCGCGTAACTGATGAACTTCACGCCCTGCTCAGGATCGAACTTCCGAGCCGCGGTGACCAGCCCGACATTCCCTTCCTGAATCAGGTCCGTAAGAGCAACGCCCCGGTTCTGGTACTTCTTCGCGACACTGATAACGAAGCGTAGATTGGCGCGGGCGAGCTCCTGGATGGCACCCTGGTCGCCCTTCTGGGCCAGAGCACCGAGCTCCTTTTCCTTATCGGGAGTAATGAGCTCGTGGCGGCTGACATCTCTCAAGTACTGGTCGAGAGCCGTCTTCTCCTCGATGCTGGCGTCGAACCCGGAAAGGGGATTACTACGACGACCCTTACGCTTTCTAGGCGTTGTGACCGTAGCCTTCCTACGCGTTTTGACCGTAGCCTTCTTACGCGTGGTTACCGTAGGCATCGAAATTTATCTCCTCAACCACTTCAGTTTTCAGATTGGAAACACGTTTTGACACAGATTTTTGTAGCGTAAAATCTGCAGCCGTGGAAGCTATCACTTTACCTCGGCCTTGTCCACACGTTTCTCATTACTTCCGGCGGGGGCACACGGCGAAGCGTCCGAAAACAACGCCACAGTGGACAACGACCTCATCTTAACCCCCTGTATGTTCACTGTTCCCGGCCTGAGCCGGTCAGCGGGGCGCCAAATTATTCCCACTTTTGCGTACGGGTGGCACCCGACCCTAGTTTCGGCTCCCCGACCCTTCCAAGCAGGGAGTCCCTTTGACCCTTCGATGGCAAGCCACCGGTGTTTCCGATACCGGACTCAGGCGAGCTCAGAACGAGGACACGCTCGTTCTCGATGACGCCGAAGGTGTCGTGATCGTTGCGGACGGTATGGGCGGCCGGCCAGGAGGAGAGTACGCGTCCTCGCTGGCCGCCGAGGTCGTCCAGGCGCATCTGTCCTCGCACGAGGGATCGGTCGGTGAACCGGGCGACCGAATGGCCGAAGCGATCTCCTCGGCCAACCTGAAGGTCTGGGAGGCTTCCGTCGCCGACCCGGCACGCCAAGGCATGGGTACCACCGTCACCGCGCTTGCCCTCGATGGCGACACCGCGCAATGGATCATCGGCCACGTCGGTGACAGTCGTGGATACTTGTTCCGGGATGGAGAGCTCCGGCGGATCACACGGGACCATACTGTGGTCCAGGAGCTGTTGGACTCGGGGGCGATTTCCCCGTCGTCGTTGGTGGATCACCCGCTCGGCCATCTCATCAACCGGGCCGTAGGCACCGAGGAAACGGTAGAAGTGGACATCTTCCGGGGAGAGGTCTTACCCGGCGACATCTTCCTGCTCTGTACCGATGGCTTGGCCGGGCTGATAACCGATGATGAACTGGGGGATATTCTCCAGGGTCTGGCGATCACCGGACTAGACGAAAAATCCGCCGAGCTCGTGGCCATCGCCCGTGATCGGGGCGCCCCGGACAACGTGACGCTGTGTTTCATGGCGGTGGAGGACGACAGCTAGGGACCGGCCAGCTAGGGCACCCCACACACAAATGTGGGGGTGCCCTTCTTTTTCCGGCCTTGGATTCTTACCGGCCTTCGATCGCAAGCCCCGCCCCCGCGGCCACTTCACGGATTCGCGCCGCTTGGCTCGGGTGGGCGGCCATGAGCTCCATGAGCCTCGCTCGGACGCCCTGCTGCTCCGGCGCCGTCAGGTCACCTGAAGCGCTAGCCGCTTCTCGGACCGCACTGAGGCAGTCGGCCTCATAGACGATCTCGCCGCAGTCAGCGGTGAGGTTGGCGAGTACAGCCGCAATCCTCGGGCGGGCGGGCGCATCCGAAAAACGTTGGTTGGCGGCCTGGATCTCCGCCTGGGCACCGCGGCGGATGTTGGCCCCCTCCGTCCCTGCCTGGAAGCACATGAAGTCGGGCCGAGTCCCCATCCAGCGGAGCGGGCCGCAGGCGATCTTTCCAGCCGCTTGAGCCGCCTGCACGACTTCCGTGATCAACATCTCGTATTCGGGATCGCCTTGGCGGTATCCCGAGAAATTTCCCAAGTCCCCGGACGCGGCGAAGAGGCCGTCCACACCCGGAATCTTGGCGATCTCCCGGGCATTCTGCACGCCTTCCAACGTCTCGATCATGAGAATCAACACCACGTTCTCATTCCAAGTGGCGCGGTAGCCGCCGGGGACATCACCCCACATTGTGCTGCTGAACGCCTGACCTCCCCCGTTGCTGCGGCGGCCCATCGGCGGAAAATAGGTCCATGCCACCGCTCGTTTGGCCTCCTCCACCGAGTCCACGGTCGGAACCACGATGACCAGGGCCCCCATGTCCACCGGCTTCTGGACGTTTCCCTCGCTCTCGTGGGCGATGCGGACGCCGGGCACGGCCGGACCCGGGCAGGCGAGCCACATACGAGACACCTGTTCCCAGGTCATGGCTTCGTGCTGCATCTCGATCCAGAGGAAGTCGTACCCGGCCCCGGCCATGGCGCAGTAGGTCCGGGGATCCGTGGCGCGGATCGTGCCCCCGATGACCGGTTCCCCGTTCTTGATCTTCTGCATCACGGGGTTCCAGATCGGGACCTCGCCCTCAGCGACGCCGCGTGGCCCATACACCCAGTCGGCCGGATCGAAATTCGCGCCAACCTGCGCCTGCGCCATCGAGACGCCCATGGCGAGCATCAAAGCGACGCCCACCGAGGTAATCATCCTATTCATGGCCTTCGGGCTCCTTTTCGTTACGGGTACACAAGATGAAGTAGTCGCACCAAAGGCTTCCCCTCGGTCCGACATGAGGGAGGCCGTCCGTCAGCGGATCAGCTCATTGACGAAACCGGCGGGAAGGACGTTGTGCGGATCGGATCGGACGCTGAGATAGGTGACCTGATCGGGAATGTGCGTCCAGGCATGCAGCACCCCGGCCGGGATCACCACCACGTCGCCCGAGGAGATTTCGCGAATTTGGCCGTTCCTGGATTCTCCGCTGAAAGTGGGTCCTATGAGGTCGCTTCCAGCAGAGGGTTCGGTCGGGTTGATGATTTCGCCACCCGTGAGGAGAGTGCCACCACCCGATAGGATGTAGTACACCTCCGAAACCTGAGCATGAATGATCCCCCTGAGGGCTCCGTCGGTATCGTTGTCACCGGTTCTGTGAAGGATCCCGACCGCGACGTTGCCGATGCCGATGTCGACAACCTTCAGCTGGCGGTCGATCGATCGGCCCATGCTTTCGAGCACGGTGTTGATGTCTTCACGGGTGATATCGGCGGCAAATTTCTGCTGTGCCGAAGTCACCGCGGGAAAGAACGTCAACACGGCGGTCACCCAAACCGAGGCTCTCACACGCATGCTCACTCCTCTGAAACAGGATTCCCCTCAGGCCGTGCCGAAAGCGACCGTGCGCGCACGGTGCCGGGGGTCCGCAGAGTAATCCGCCCCGGCTGGTCTAGCAACGAGAGGAGACTACGTTTGCCCGCCCCTTCAGGGGGGTCCTATGTTCGCCGGTGGGACCGGTGTACCAGAGAGAACGGCATGGGGGGGGTGTTCGTGGCCAAAATTCGGGTCCTGGTAGGGACAAAAAAGGTGCCTTCATCATCACCTCTGACGGGGCTCGTCGAGACTGGAAGATCGAAGGCCCGCACTTCGGGGGCTGGGAGGTTTTGCACGTTCGGGGGTCCCCCGCGGACCCTGATCGACTCTACGCCTCGCAGTCGACCGACTGGCATGGCCAGGTAATGCAGCGCTCCGACGACGGGGGAAAGTCGTGGGAGGCCGTGGGAAACGAGTTTTCATACGATGGGGCCACTGGAACACACCAATGGTACGATGGCCCTCCACATCCGTGGGAGTTCAAGCGGGCCTGGCACCTGAAGCCCTCGCCTTCCGAGCCCAACACGATCTTCGTGGTTCCGATCCTCAGTGACTCGGAGCACTATCCGCCCGAGGGAAAACTGCGGGTATACCGCAGCCACTCGGGGGGCAACGAGTGGGAGGCACTCAGCAAGGGCCTCCCTCCGCGCACCTGCGGACGCTGGCGAGAGTCGACGCCGAGGTAGAACTCGAAGTCGTAGAGCCGGTGACGGTCAACACGGTGCTGGACGCTCTGGAGTCTCGCTACCCGGTGCTGCGGGGCACGATCCGCGACCACGGAACGGAACGGCGACGCGCGTTCATACGTTTCTTCGCATGCGGGCGTGACCTCTCGCACGAACCCTCGGACGCCCCGCTCCCCGACGCCGTGAGCTCCGGAACCGACGCCCTCATGGTGGTCGGTGCGATAGCCGGCGGATGAGGTTGTCACAACAGGTTTTCGGCCACATCCCACAGGCATGTCACCCCGCGGGCCGTGTGATCCGCTCCAACACACTATCCCGGTCCAGCGTGCGTCGCTCGAAGGTGAAGACCCGAAGCACTCGCGTCGTGGCGTAGAGCCCCTCGGCCAAGCGCGGGAGGTCGATGAGTCCCGGAAGGCCGCCGGGTCCGAGGCGCTCGACCTGCCCGGTGCGCCGCTCCACTAAGAGGTCGAGCTGGAACATGGCTCGTTTGGCTGGGAAGTCGATGAATACCTCGCCCGGCTCGAGGCCGACCTCGTCCGCCAGGCTGTCCTCGACGCCCCGCTTCAAGGAAGTCTCGGAGAGCACCCAGTCCTCCACGACTCGGTCCCCCAACTCCGCAGCCGTCACCTCCAGTGCACGCTTCGGAAGTCTCCGGGCCCGGAGCGCAGGAAGCCACCTCGTGGCCAGCCGTTCTGCAACCTCCGTGTCCAATGCCTGGGCCCGCCGCGCCGTCTCGTACAACAACTCTTCATCGGTGGGGCCGACGAGCTCCTCGGCGTCGAGAATGTTCGCACTTACGGCCTCGTTGATGATCCTCTTGTAAAGTGCGACGGCGGCACGAACCGCATGGTGCCAGTACACATTTCTGAACATCTGGTATTTGGCGAAGAGCAGCGACTCGAGGGCGCTGACGGCCTTCTCATGCACGCCCACCTCGGGCACGCCGGTCTCGGGATCCGCGAGGATGGTGAAGCCTTGTAGCAGGCGATCGACGTCCACCTCCCCGTAGGGGACCCCGCAGAACCGGGCGTCGCGCCGAAGGTACTCCATTTTGTCGAGGTCGAGGCTCCCGGAGACCAGCCCGCCGAACGGGTTTTCACTCCGGCCCTGGATCAAGGCGTGGATCTTCTGCGCCGCATCCTCGCCCAGAGTCGAGAGGGCTTCCGCTAGCTCGGTGGAGGCGAAAAAGCGGGCGCTCACCGCTTCGTGGTCACCGGGGAGCATGTCGGAGCCCAGCTCCTCGAGAGCGTGGGAGAAGGCGTAATGCCCGATGTCGTGGAGAAGGGCCGCGTACTGGACCAGCCCGGCGTCCTGCCACAGCTCCTCCGCAATGCCGCCGCCATCCCGGAGGCGGCGCAGCGCAATCACGGCCAGGTGATATACACCCACCGCGTGATCGAATCGGGTGTGGGTCGCGCCGGGATAGACCAGGTGTGCGAACCCGAGTTGTTTGATGTACCGCTGCCGCTGGAACGCGGCGGTATCGATAATTCGAACCGCCGTAGCGTCGAGCCGAATCGTGTTCCAAAGGGGGTCGCGGATGATCCGCTCTTCACTGTAGGACGACATGTGCGGACGTTAGCGGGAGCCGCCTGGCCGGGGCAATGGCTCTCTGAGCCGGCACGCTCTATACTACCGAACTTACCGAACGAAACACGAAAGTCCGAATTTGACGAAGCCACGCTCCTTTCACGGAGACTTCTTCTAGCGCACGTGCCCACCTCCGCCCTCCGCGAATATGTGCGGACTCATGCCGAAGACCGTCCGGGCGTTTATCAGATGCTGGGTGCCAACGGAGACCCACTGTACGTGGGAAAGTCGATCCGCGTGCGCACACGACTCCTCTCGTACTTCAGGGCCCCGCCGGGAGAGAAAGCGACCCAACTGATCCGAGAGACCGGCCGAATTCGGTGGGAGTACATTCCGAACGAGTTCTCGACGTTGGTCCGTGAGATGAAGCTGATTCAACGCTGGCAACCCCGTTTCAACGTGCAGCACAAGAGGAAGCGGATGTACGCCTTCGTGAAGCTCACCCAGGAAATCGCACCCCGGATCCTACCGGTCACGCGCGCTGTTCCCGATGGCTCGCTCTACTACGGACCCTTTCCAGCCGTCGGAAACCTGCGCGACACGGTTCGCGAATTGGCTCACGTCCTCGGCCTCCGCGATTGCCCCGGCGCGACGCCGATTTTCTTCGACGATCAGCTGGATGTCTTCGCCGAGGGACGGACTCCCCTCTGCATGAGGGCCGAGTTGGGCACATGCCTGGCGCCGTGTTGCGCAGGTGTGAGCGGCGCAGTTTATCAACAGAAAGTGGCGACCGCGCGGCGCTTCCTCGAGGGTCGCACCCGCGAACCGCTCGCCACACTCGAGGCCCGCATGAAGATCGCCGTGGCCCGCCTCGACTTCGAGTACGCCGGCCGGCTTCGTGACCGACTCGAACGCCTCCAGACCTTCCAGAAGCATTTGGCGGCGTTTCGAGGGCGCGTCGAGAGTCTCACGTTTCTCTACCGCGTGCCCGGTTTCGCGGGCGATACCCGTCTCTACCTCATCCGAAGAGGACGCCTCCGAGGCGAATTTCCGTACCCGACGACTCAGGGCGAACGGCGGGAGATCGACGAGGTGGTCGAATCCGTGTACCGAGCACCCGAACAGGGCCCTGCGTCGTTGGAGCCACAGGACGCCGCCGAGATTCTGCTCGTGGCTCGGTGGTTCGAGCTTCGCCCCAAGGAGCTGAAACGCACCGCAACCCCCAAGAAATGGCTCGCCGAGGGCGGCATCCGGCCCTTCCGACACCGAATGCGCTCCAATTCAAAACATGGCCGATGTCATAGCCGATGAGCCGGTCGCAGCGCTGATGGCAAACGGGATCGTGTTCGAGGCCGACGAGGGCCCGACGTAAGTCGACCGCGGCGTGCGGGGGCGTCATGCCTGCATCGCCCGAGTCGTTGCGCGAACCGCAGTCACCTCCCAGGTTCGGTAGCCGGATAATCGCGCGTGGGCCTGAAAGCCCCGGGCTCGGCCCGGTTTCTCCGGCGTCGAGGCACGATGAGGCCAGTTATCTCGAGCTACCGGTAATGATCATTATTCAGGAGGTCGTAATGCGTTTCATCTCTCCAGTCCTGGGGGCAGTTGCCGTGCTCGCTGTATCGGCTTCGATCGCCCAAGCCCAGTTCCCCGAAACCCTCATGTACGACCACGTTCATATGAGGGTCCCAGATCCGCAGGCCTCTGCGCAGTGGTTCCACGATCATATCGGGGGCGAGTTCGTCGACGGCCGTACCGATCGCTTGCTGTTCGGGACAACGCGAATCATGTGGCTGCGAGGCGAAAACAGTCCGCCGAGCGCCGGAGGCGTCATCGACCACCTCGGGTTCTCCTTCACGGACCTCACCGCGAAGCTCGCGGAGGTGGAGGGTGCAGGCGCGACGGTCACGACACCCCGTCGGGATGTGCCGGGTCTGTTCCCGCTCAGCTTCATCGTAGACCCCTGGGGCGTGCGGCTCGAACTGATCGAGGATCCGCAGCATCTCGGCTTCCACCACGTCCACCTGCGCGACACCGATCCGACAGCATCGCTCGATTGGTATCATGAAAATTTCGGCGGCGTCCGCCGGACCGTCAAAGGCAGCCAACTCGAAGGAATCCTCTACCCGGGCAACGTGTGGCTGCTGGTTTCTCGGGGTGAGTCGTTCCCCAGCCGGGGCGCCGCGATCGAGCACATCGGCTGGCGTGCCATCGAGCTCGACGCGAAGATCGCGGAGTTCACGGCGAAGGGTCTGGACATCACCACAGCCCGACGGGACATGACGCTTCCCAATGGTCAGATCGCGTTCTTTTACATCGAGGGGCCCAACGGCGCGCGAGTCGAGTTCGTCGAGCGAGCGCGTGACATGCCATAGGCTGGACCCGACGGCCAATCCGGATACGTGTAAGGAGGGGACCCATGGGCGAAAACTACGGCGAGAAACCGAAGCCAAGCCGGCGTGACTTCGTCGCTCAGGCGCTGGGGCTGGGCGCGCTACTCGCTCGGCCAGCGCGGCTTCTGGCGCAGGAGACGCTTCCAACCCGGCCGATCCCGAGCACTGGCGAGGCCCTGCCCGTGGTAGGGTTTGGCTCCTCGAAGCCGGTGCTCGAAAGCCCGACCGAGGGCACCGAGCCCATCGCCAACGTCATCCGGACCCTGCTCGAATACGGCGGCCGGGTGATCGACACGTCGCCGCGCACGGAAGCGATCGATCGGGACTTCGGTCGTGTGCTGCAGGATCCCGAGCTGACGGGCCGGCTGTTTCTCGCGGCCAAGATCAACACCGACGGTGAACAGAACGGCATCGATCAGTGGCGACAGACCCAGAGGCTGTTCGGGCGTCGCACCGTGGATCTTCTCCAGGTCGAGAGCCTGCGAGACGTCGACCTCCACTGGCCCAACGTCCGGGCCTGGAAGGACTCCGGTGAGGCACGCTACATCGGGGTGACCGTCTCCGCCAATGCCCGTCACGGCTCGATGGAGACGTTCATGAGGGAGAATTCGCCCGATTTCTTGCACGTAAATTATTCGCCTCTCGAGAACGGAGCCGAGGACCGCTTGTTGCCGCTCGCCCGAGACATGGGCATGGCGGTGTTGATCAATCGGCCGTTCATGAACGGCTCATACTTCGGGAGGGTCGCTGGCAAAGAGCTGCCCTCATGGGCAGCAGAGTTCGACTGCGAGACCTGGGCGCAGTTCTCGCTCAAGTACGTCTTGGCGAATCCCGCTGTGACCTGCGTTCTTACCGAGACCACCAATCCCGAGCACATGGAGGAGAACATTCAAGCGGCGTTCGGGCGTTTCCCGGACGATGCTACGAGGGGCCGGATGCGGGAGTTGCTCAGGAGCTTCTGAGGCGGACGGTCCGGTGAGTTTCCCTCGCAACGCACTTCGTGTATTAGACACGGTCCTTGGCGCGCCCTTGATACACTTGGCCCGTCGGCGGGCCGGAGGCGTGGTGTTGCTTTACCATCGTGTGTCGGCTGAGGACGGTCCCGACTCACCTCCGCTACACCCCGATGTATTTCGTGAGCATCTGGATTTGCTCACCGGTCTATTCAACGTGCTACCTCTTGAGGAGTTCGTGGCCCGCCTGGCCGTGCGCAAATCGCTGCGGGGGTGCTGTGCCCTGACGTTCGACGACGGCTATGCCGACTTCCTTACGGGAGCGCTTCCGGCTCTTGAAACGAAAGGGCTACCTGCGACTCATTTTCTCGTGGTCGACTCTGTTCTCACGGGGCGACCGCCGTGGAACGCTAGGCTCGCTCGGTTGTTTCGACTCGATACCTCTCCGGCGAAAGAGCCTCGATCGCAAGTCCTGGATCGCCTCAGCCGAATGCCCTGGGTCGACCGGGATGCGTCTCTCTCTGAATGGGAGGATCGGGTTGAAGACCAGGGTGACCTCCCTCCTCGCATGATCGGCACCAATGCTCTTGCACAGCTCCTGAACGCTAACGTCGATGTCGGAGCCCACACCCTCTCGCACTGTTTCTTGAGTCGCGTGGCTCCCCATGAGGCCGAGCGGGAGCTGAGGAATTCACGGCTCGAGCTCGAAAGGCTGTGTGGTGCCCGGGTTCGGTTCACATCCTATCCACAGGGACTGTACGGACCGGCTATAGAATCGATGGCGCAGAAATCGGGGTTCATCGCAGGATTTGCCGTCGAGCAACGCCGAGTCAGGCCAGGCACCAGACCCTATGCAATTCCCCGCTTTGACGTCACGGACAGGCCAACGTGGATGCTTCGGATGGAACTGAGCGGCTTCATCCCTTGGTTGCGAACATTGAGGCGAACGTGAGCGGTCTTCGAGTCGTGCTTCTCACCAGCGACTCACCCTGGCAGCGTGCCCTGGCCAACCGCATCGCCGCTGACGACGCGTTGACCTTGGTCGGCGTGGTGGTTCAATCGATACCGAGGACCATGCGGTCGACCTGGATTCGGAGGGCGATCATGCGTCAGCCGGGGGTGCTCGCCAAGAAAATCGTCACGCGTCTCTTCCTCCGCAGAGTCATGAATGAAATCGCCGCGAGTGAACTGGATTGGTTCGGAGAGTCCGGAAAGGCACTGGATTGGCCGGACGCACCAGTCGTCACGGTAGCGGACATCAATGAGAGTGAGGTCGTCCGTTTCCTTGAGCGCCTAGGACCCGACGTTGGCGCTGTGTCAGGAACCCGGATAATCAAGGAGCCGATCTTCGCCGTGAAGCCCCCAGATCTGCTCCTCAATCTCCACACCGGACTTTCACCCTACTACAAGGGTGGCCCGAACTGTACACTTTGGGCGTTGTCCCGTCAGGAGCCCCACCTCGTGGGGGCTACAATACACGTGCTCGATCCTGGAATCGATTCCGGCGACATCCTGCTCACGGAGTTCACGCCCCTCCAAGCAACCGACACGCTGGGCGATGCGGTTTCTAGGACCGTCTCACACGGGCATGATATGTATGTCAGGGTGTTACGAGCCATCGCCGAGGGGCATGTCCCTGTGGGCGTGCCCCAGGACTCCCTCGGAGAGGGGAGAACCTTCTTCACACGGGAGTGGGGACCCCTGCACCTCCGGAGGGCATCGCGTTTCGTGCGACGAGGTGATCTTGCGCGATGGGCGACCCAAGGCTTTCCCAGGGATCCAGCCACAACGTTGATCGATTCACTGAGCGGGCCCGGCGGAAAGTAGGCCGGCGGGCTCCGGCCCACCGTGGGCACCTAGCCCCACTACAGTTCAGGCCGAGAAACAAGCACTGGTAGTGTACCTCTCTGGTGGCCTCGCCTCTAGAGATCTAGCGGGCCCTTCCTCTTCAGCAGATGGATGATCCGACCAACGTCGGCAGCTTGGGGGATGAGGAAGTCCCTGTAGGCGGTACCTGTGGTCCTATGGAAGCGCATGACCAGATACCAGGTCATGGCGTTGAGGCCCACGCCTCGGGCGATCGCTGCGCCGGTCATCCCGAACCGAGGCACCATCAGTACGTCGAGCACCAGGGTCAACACTAGGCCGGCAGACGCCGCAATGAAAATATGCCGGACTTGGTTCGCACCCGTGAGGAATCCGATCATCACCGTGGCGAGGCTGAAGGGTACGATACCCCAGAGCAGGAGGTTGAAAATGGGGCCCGAGGCGCGGAACTCGGCCCCGAAGGCGAACCCGAAGAACCACGAAGAAACGGTGGAGAACGCCACCGCCCCGACGAGCATGGTCGGAAAGAAGAGCCGGGTGATCATTGCCGTTTGTGCGGTGGTTCTATCTCGGGTCTCGGCGTCGGCGATGTAGGAGAGTAGGACCAAGCCCAGTGTGTTGGGTACCAGGTATAGGGTTTCGCCGAGATTCGAGGCCACCGAATAGACACCCAGGCCATCCAGGCCCTCGAAGTGCTGTACGAACCAGAAGTCGGCCTTCAGGATACCCCGCATCATGAAGTTGCTCATCCAGGGGAAGACACCAAAGGCCACCAGGGTCCTTACCCTTGCGGAGTCGAGCAACTCGAAGCGGTACGGTGTGCCGCGCTGGTGAACGTGCTTTGCGTATACGAAGACTGCCATGCCGATACGCACGATCGCCGAAGTGGCGAGGGCGAAGTAGAAGTAGTTGGCGAATACGTCCTGTGTCCCCGCTCGGTGCACGACGAAGAGCCCCGCGTACAAAACCATGGTCAACCCGACCGTGACCATCTGAATCTTGCTGGTCTGGACGAACAGCTTGTGGGAGTTGATCACGGCGATGATCAGGTGCCCGAAGAACTGGTGGAGGAAGTGGACCGTGATGAGGACACGAAAGAGGGAGGAATCAAAGGGCTGGGGGAGTACCCGGGAGCCTTGCCCCAGCCAGAACATGGCCTGCACCATCACGCCGAACACGACCGCGCAGCCAACCGAGTAGACGAGTGCCGTGTTGATGGTCTTTGGGCCGTGAAACTCCTCTCGAGAGGCGTGATACTGAAGCGCCTGGCCAAGGCCCAGGATCAGGAGCACGATGGCCATGTCGATGGCCAGCAAGTAGATGGCCAGTTGCCCTTTCCCCTCTGTTCCCAGCACCTGGGCCGACAGGATGGCGTTGAACAGGCCGAAAACAAAGACGGATCCCTGAGCGAGCAGGTTGTAGATCATGGAGCGTTTCATGGTCATGATGCGCTACGACTCCCCGTAGATGGCGGAGAGCGCCTCGACCATTCCCTCTGCACGAAACCGCGACTCCACATCCTTACGTCCTGCCTGGGAGAGCCCGTGGGCGAGGGTATCGTCCGCGAGGATGCGAAGAATCGCCTCGGCGGTAGGAGCGGGAGCACA